>CAKZOW010000074.1 GCA_937138345.1 uncultured archaeon
TTATTTTATAAATTCTATCTGAACCTAACATACAATATATACCTGTATATAAAGAACCATCTTTCATTATACCTTGAGTTTTATGATTTAAATAAGGTTTTTTAAGATCTATAATAGGATGTCTTGATGCCCAAGATAATCTTGCAGTATCTAATATCATATCTCCATCTCTAACATATGTTGTTAATTGTAAAAAATCCAATTCTGTTTTAAGGCATATACCATCAATAAAATAAAATAATGGTGGATTAGCTATTTCTTTACCATCTACACCATGTACAAATGGTATATAAGACATATCTGTAGTATTATCAGCATTATGAATAAATTCACCATCTAAGAACTCTTTATTTGTATTTCTATAAAAAGTATCAGTAGCAGATTTTGGATCTATTTCATCTAAAAAATAATAACCATATCCTGTAATAAAAGTATAAATACCATTTATTAAATGACCATTTCTATAAAATCTAAGTTTATTAAAATAAATTCTTCCATTATAATCATTAATGTTTTTAATAGTTGTTTCATCATGAATATTTAATGGTAATTCATTATTAAAAGAATTGTTTCGTTTTTTTATTTCATTACGTTTCTTTTTTCTTTCTAATCTTTTATTATAATTATTATTATTAATATTAGTAAAAGAATTAGACTTATTTTCAACAGGTAAATGTGCAGACCGATATAAATAATCATAGTTTTGAGAAGAATTACTTCTATCAACTTCAAATATTTCAGCATTTTCTATATCACCATCAGTAATCTTATAAACTTTATTATGTTCAAATTCACCAATTGTAAATTCATTACCACCAATCATTTCTAAAGATTCATAAATAGACGATATATATAAACTATTTTCAGATTCTCTATAATAATATAAAGGTCTTTCTTCAATTTCAACTTTATCATATTTACCTTTTTTACTTAAACCATGATAACAATACATTACATTAGGTTCATCAGTTTTATAATATACTAATGCTGCTGCTCCATTATAATCATTTAATACTTTAAAATCATTTTCTTTACTTACAATTTCTAATAATATTTCAGAATCAATCTTTTTTCTATAAGTGATTAATTCTTGTCCATTCTTTAATTCACTAATAATTCTTAAAGTATCTTTAACACCATATTTTTTTGCTAAAACATCTTCATTATGTAAAGATCCATTATGAACACCTATAAAATCAAAGTTATCTTCTTCACCAAATCCAAATGGATGAGCATTTTGTTCATTATGAGCTCCACCTGTAGCCCAACGTGTATGTCCTATAACAATAGGAATTTCAGTTGGGTTTAAGTAATCTCTATTTAAACTTATAAAGTCTCTATAAAGTTTTTGGTTGGCTGTACCATATTCAATTGTACCATCGACTGATACTCCACAAGAATGTTTACCTCTTGTTTCATTTACTATACCTAATATATTAAATTTATCAACACTAAAATCTTTAACATTTTTACCAGTCCAGGAAATTATTCCACACATATTTTTATTTTATTTTTTAATTATTTTTTATTATTTTTGTTATACCATTTAATAAATTCAACTACAGCTTTATAAGTATTATTAATAAGACTTTCATCTTTTTTAGATGATATTATATTAATTTTATTTTTAAAATGTGTACTTATTACAGTTCTATTAAAATGAATTACTACTCCATGTTTATCAAAACTATTAATCTTTTCAACTACAGGCATTAACCAGTCATATCTAATATTCCATTGAGGTTGCCCCATACATACTTTATCTTTTATAAAGAATAAAGTGTCACTAGATTTTACTAATTTTTCAATAGTGCCACCCATAAATTCAGCAATTAATTTATTATTTTCTAATAAATCATCCATTATATTTCTATTTTTTTAGTTGTTTTTATTAATTCAATTTCCTTATTTATTTCTAAATATAATTCTTTAGCTAAATCTTCATTAGATTCATTTATTGCTAATTGTATATTATCTCCATATTTTTCAAATATTTCAGATAAATCATAATTTAAAGCTAAATTAACAGCTTTAATAGTTTCATTGTAAACCCAGTTAATAGTTTCATCAGATTTAATCCAAAAGTTTGAAAGCATTCTACATTCTACCCACTAGTTCTCTCTAGCCAGACTATCCCTTCATCTTCAACTTTATTTGTTAAGATGTACCTATTATAGTCGTTGCACGTCTCTATATACTTTACTACGAGCAGTTCATTACTCGATTTACCACTAGGGTGTATAGATTTCGCTCAGGATTCCCAAATGCTGGTTCCCTGAATTTAAGGTATTGTTGCCTACTTATTTCTAAGTAGCATGGCATTGTCATACTTCCTGTTAAGGTAAGTATCCGCATTCTTATAAATTTTTAATAATTCTTTAACTTGTAATTTACCATATACACCAACTGTAAATATATTTTTTACTTTTCTAATAGTACAATTAACTTTTATATTAGTAATAATAAATTTTTGCAGTTGATTAGCGAAAATTTCACTACCTGTAGTAATTGAAACTTCACAACCATTCTTCCTTATATAACCATCTCCATCAATAACTCCTCTAAGGAAGTCTATTGTTATTTTAGGTTTATAATTCAAAGTGAATGATTTTTTATTAGTTAAACCTATGTTATGTAAAAATAACACTACTTCTTTATTTCTAAAGGCGGTTCCATATGAAATATGTTTATTATCTTTAATATTTTTATAAATATTTAAATTAATGTTTACAAAATTTCTGTACTTTATGATATGTTTTATATCTAATTCTTGTAATGTTAATGCAATTTTAGTATCATGTATACTTCCATCTGCTGCTAACATACCTAACCAATAATTAGTATTTTTACATGTTAAATCTTTGAAAGGATTTATTTTAACTATTTGTATAGAATCTATATACTCTTTAAATGTTTGTTTTTTAATATTATTTTTGTTACATAAATTTATTAAAAAGGTACTTGAACATTTAAATCGTTTACTTATTTTATATATAGTTTCTTCAGTTTTTAATGCTTTTAATATATCTTTAACATTATAATCTTTAACAAAGTTACTTGTTAAATTATGTTTTTTTCTATAATAGGCAACTGTATCTGGAGATTTGCTGATTTCTTTAGCTATTACTACGTCTATCAATCCTTTACTGTGTAAATATAATACTTTTTGTTCTAATTCTGTCATTGTCATATTGTTTAACCCGCAAGTTACAACAATTAATTCAAATAACCTAATAAAAAGTACTTTATTTATTTATTAATAATTTGTGTTTAATTAGTTTACCATATTTTTTAAATCTAAATGCACCTGCTTTACCATACATTCTTCTACGTCTTGTATCAGGATCTAGTAATACAGATTGTAAACCTAAAATCATATCAAACGCTTTAACCACGTTTTCTTGCTTCTCCTGCGTTACATTTGGGAAACCTATGTGAACATGTCCCGTTCACTGTTATCGTAAAGGCTTTTTATCCTCTACTTCTATATGTTTACTTTATTCATATAGTCCAGCATATATTTTATCCCTCTATAAATAGATAGGGACTGAACACTCGTGGGTAAATTATATTCATAAAAAAAGAGACCTAAGTCTCTTAAATTATGGTTCATTACCTATGCGTTACGGTGACTATAATATTTTACTATTATAGTTTACCTCGGTATTTAAGATAAGATTCTATTTTATCCTTTTTTCTTGTTAAGAAAAGGTTAGAATCTTTGTATAAATAATTATAAATTTGTAATACTTTTTCTGGTTTATTAGTTCTTAAAAAATTAAATCTTAATGAATAATAATCAACTGTCTTTCCATTCTTTTTACGAATAGTTGATTTTATTCCTTCTGTAATTTTTTCAAACTCATTTCCCAATTGTTGCATAAATTTTATAGATGTGCTTACTAATGTAATTGTAAAAATACCCTTACTAGATTCAAACCCTCCATCTCCATCAATAAATCCCCTAATAAAATGTCTTATGTATTTAGAATCCATTTTTTCAAATGGAAACTCAAAATCTATATGATGTGTTTTATTTTGGGTAATATTTAATTCTTTAAATATATTTACCATATGTTTACTAGTCCACCTAATGGTACTAGCATCTTGTCTAGTTATTAAAGATGTGGTTCTATTTTTAGTAAATATATTAGAATTTGAAAATTTCTGATATTCATTTAACATATAATTGTCTTGAAATTGTATGGTAATACCAAATCTATTCTCACTAATCCAACCATCTGCTACAAAAAATCCTAATAAATATGCTTTATTTTGATCATCTATTTTATCAAAATAGTGATGATTGCATTTATTTTCGTTAAGGTTTTTATATTCAGTTATATTAAATCTTTTAATTACACTAGAAATACTACTTATACTTCTATTTAATTTTTTTGCAACTTGAGAAGGAGATAATCCTTCTTTTAGTAATTTAATTGTGTTTTCTTGTAACTCTGTTATAATGTATTTATTTACACCAAAGGTACGAAATTTAAAATCAAATTCCTAATTTTTTAGTACTTATTTTATAATAATTTTTATTATAGTTCTCATTCACCGATTTTGCTCAATTTGTCATATAGATTACTCTATAAGGTGGCAGGCATTTTACCACAACTACGTAATCTACCACCAGCTCTTGGAGGCGTATTAGGAGCTCTTAACCACACATTAAAATCTGGTTCACATCCAAAAGTTCTAGCTTGTTCAGTTTTAAGATACTTTTTATCTAACATTGCTGATGCTGAATAATTTAAAGAGATATTATCTGCTTCAAATTTTTCTTTTAAATGAGTTTTTACAAGGTTAATATTGTTTCTAAATTCATCTACATTATTAGATGGTGGAATATTAAACTCCACCATTACATTATCTTCTTGAATACAATGTCCTTCACCTGTAATAGGTAAAGGTTCTTGTTTTGTACCACCAACTAATCCTTCTGCTGATATGATTTCACCATCTTTTTCTAAGAATAATTCTGGGTCACATCCTAATGTTATTTTATTATTTTTCATTTGTTTTCTAATTATTTTTTTATTATTTTTTAATCTATACTAAGTGTTACTTTATTTACTAACATCCAACTACAATTCTCTATAATGAATCCATGTTCACTTAAAAATTGTAATATATCTTCCCATTTAGAAGAATCATAATTCTTTATATAAATAGTATCATCTGTACCATCTAAAATAATTAATTTTTCCATTATTTATTTAAAAGATTTCTTATTAAATCTAAACAATATTCAGAAGCTTCTCTATTACAACTACTAAATTCTGGGTGCCCTTGAATAGCTAAAGCATTTGTATTTTTATAATGTACAATTTCAGGTTCTAAGAATTCTGTAGGTATTTCAATTTCTTCATTTCTACCATTTAAATAAGTATCACTTTTAAAATATGTAGACCAAGCAATTAAATCAAATTTATCTTTATTTAATTCATATGGGTACATCATTTGGTGATGAGTAGAAGTCATTGTTAAATTAATACCTTCTTTAGTACTAATTACGTGATCTCCACCATGTCCATTAACGTGTTGTATTAAACTTCCACCAGACATAGCTGTTAAGAATTGAGAACCTCTACAAATTCCAACTTTCAATACATTATAAGGTAATCTTTCCCATAGATTAACTTCAAAAATATCTCTTTCTTTATCAATATGAGTATATTTACCAATGTTTTGTCCATAATAATCAGGATTAACATCAGAACCACCAGTAAATACTACTAAATCAATAGTTTCTTGCTTTTCAACTAATTTACTATAATCTTCTAAACTTCTTACAGTTTTAATATTAAAATCTTCTAATTTACCTAACCAATTTAAGTAATCGTTGTTAGAGTTTCCTACAATAATAATATTCTTGTTACTTTTTTTATTTTTTGACATTTTATTTATTTTTTTATATTATTTAATTAATTCAAAAGATTCTTTTATTGAGTCCATTAATGCATCCTCATATACATCATATATATTCTTTTCATCAAAATCTTCATCTTCATTTTCACATAAATCTGAAAATATACATGATTCAAAACGTATTTTTTTAATATCATTATATTCACCAGATAATACTTCACTAAATATTTGGTGTTTTTCCCTTAACCATTTTTGCATTTCAGCTAGTAATAAATAATCACAAGTTTCATTTATTAAAAATGTTTTAGATTTACTTAATCCTAAATAAGCATTCATTGTAAATTTAGTAGATAAAGTTTTTGCTTCAAAACCTTTTTCTCTAGCTAAAAATGCAATTTCTTCAATTTTACTTTTCATTTTCTATTATTTTTTCTATAATTGTGTATTGACTTGGGTAACTTGCTACTAAATCAAAGTCATTGTAAAAATCAGATTCGTTATAAAAATCTAATCGCCCATCATCTAAATTTACAGTTTCAGCTATAACATTTACATAAAATTTAGCCATTGGCATACATACGTATAATTTATAAGTTTTCATATTTTATTTATTTAATTGTATCTCCAATTTTTAAGTTTTTTCTATCATAAGAAGTTAATCTTATATAAAATATACTATCTTTAGTTTTAACCCTCACTAAATCATCATATGTAGATTGGTTAATTGCTCCAATTACAACAATACCTTTATTTCTATATTTTTCAATAGGATCAGTTTTATAATTATTAGTAGTACAACCTACTAATAATAAAAATATTAATAATATTTTAATTGTTTTCATATTTTTATTTTTTATTTACTATAAAATGCCCTGTAATATAGCTTTTTCTGTTAAAAGTTTTGGTAGTTCGTCTATATATTTAAGAGTAGTTATAGATCCAAGTGAAGGAGCAGAATTTATCTCGACCACTATAAATTTAGGTGCTTCTCTTAAATCACCATCTTTATTTTTAGATGATTGTATTCTTAAATCAACAGCTCCAAAATCTAATCCAACAGCTTTTAAAGCTTTTACAGATTCTTCAACAACATTATCCCAGTTAACAGGTTTATCAAAAGATTCATTTTCTTCTAATACCCAGACACAATGTTGGTCATTTCTATACCATCTAGCTTCTTGAGGTGCTTCAGTTTTTAACATCTTTCTACAAGTGTAAAAACATCCATTTTTAGAAATATGTAATCTATATTCTCTATTATAATTATAATATTTTTCAAATATATATTTACTTAAATCTTTACCCTCCATCCAAGTTTCTAAAGATTCTTGGTTATCGTGTTTTTTATTACCTGTTCCTCTACTACCAAATATATGTTTAGATATAATTGGGTATGGTAAAGTATCTAATTCTTCAACATCATAATCTAGTTCATCTATTATTTTATGCTGAGGAGCGAGTAATTTAAAATCGTCATCTTTATCAACCATTATCCACCAATCAGCAGTTTTAACTTCTTTTTTAGTAAAACGTTGCTTCATTAATAACTTATTACTACTATTTTTAATAGCTTCAACAGTATTTAATTCAATTCTATCACCACCATTAGCAATAGTACTTTGTAATTCTGTACTACTACCAAATCTAATTAAAGATTTAAATGGTAATAATGGTAATAATTTTAAAGGGTTTCTTCTTCTTAAAGAATCATGAGAAGGATGTCTACTTCTAATAATTGGTCTCCATTTTGTAAATTGTTTTCTAACAGTCATTGTGTGCAAGGCTATGTTTAAATGTTATGTGTTCTTTCCAATCACCGCTTGTAATTGGTTCATTTGTCCCAATAGGTTCATTGTATATATAACCAAATGTTTTACCAAAAGGAGTATCAATGGTTTTTCTTATATACATACTTAATTCTTCATTATCTTCTATATATCCTTCTAAGCTATCTATATCAGCTAACGTATGTTCATCTACTTCGTATACTTCCATATTAATAGAAGTTGTTCCATTTTCATATAATCCAGGATAACTTCCTAAATCTATTAAAGTATAAATAGGTTCTGTTACAAAAGTTCCTTTTAATTTAGAATCTTCTAAATAAGTATGATTATGTAAACCTTGCATTAATGAGCCATATACAGCTACTAAAAATCTTTTTTCCATTATTTTTATTTGTTTTTATTATTTTCTTTCATTATTATAGAAGATATTTCATCTAAATGATACTCTTCTTCATTATAATCATACCAATATTCCTCATATCTATCTTCTAAATAATTAGAGGTTTTTTAAAGGAGCTTTTAATGAAATATCTTTTAATGCTTTTAACTCTAGTTTTTGTATCTTGTAATTCAGCTACAAACTCTAAAACATCTCCTAGTAATGATATAGGGGGCGAAGTTGACCAAAATATTGAGAAAATGAAAAATAAAGTAATTATTATCACAGGAGCATCATCAGGAATAGGAGAGGCTTGTGCCATGGCTTATGCCCAAAAGGGTTCAAAAATAGTGCTTGCAGCTCGTAATTTGGAGAAACTAAAGGCTGTTGAACAAAAAATAATAGCAACAGGGAGCGAGGTAATTGCTGTGAGATGTGATGTTTCGATTTCACAAGATTGTGAGAACCTTATTGAACAAACAGTTGCCAAGTTTGGTGCTATTGATGTGCTGATTAACAATGCAGGACTCCTTATCAATAAGCCCATTACGTCCATGTTGGATATGGATTTCGATCGTATTTTCGATATCAATGTGAAATCGGCTTTTCGTCTGATAAGAGATTTGTTGCCATATTTGAATTCGGGGGCTCATGTGGTGAATATCAGTAGCATGGGCGGTGTTCAGGGAAGTTCTAAATTTCCCGGTTTATCACTTTACAGTGCCTCCAAGGGAGCATTGGCTGTATTAACCGAGTGTATTGCTGAAGAGCTGGCTGAACAAAGGGTATTTGTAAATGCATTGGCGCTCGGAGCTGTGCAAACTGAAATGTTGGCACAGGCTTTTCCTGGTTATCAAGCTCCTCTTCAACCCAATGAAATGGCTGGTTTCATTGCTGATTTTGCTAAAAACGGACATCGGTTTTTCAATGGTAAAATATTGCCTGTTTCACTTTCTACTCCTTAAAAATTGCTAATCGGTGACAACCTGTGGCATACTTTTGTAATTTTGTGCCTTTATTCAATACCCCAAATCTGTGAAAGAAAATACAGTTACCCATCCAGGAATTGTAAAATCCATCGAAAGTAAACGAGTGGAAATAGCTATCATGTCGGTAGCCGGTTGCGCTTCATGTCAAATCAAAGGTTCATGTACG
>CAKZOW010000075.1 GCA_937138345.1 uncultured archaeon
ATCACACCTCTTTGTGACTCTGGTGCTGTAATGCCTTCGTCTCAAGGAAGAGATAATATGTTAGAGACAAATGTAAAGCAGACTGAATACCAAATCATCCTGGATGTTTTGCAACAATGCAAAGGCTCAAAAAAGGACACTGCTACACAGTTAGGAGTAAGCCCGAGAACTTTGCGTTACAAAATGGCGAAAATGCGTGAACTGGGTATGCTGGAAGACTAAAGGGATTAACCTGGTCAGTTAGACACATATACCGTGTGAGTTGTACGACTTCAAATTAAAAATAATTTTCAGTAGCACCCATTCATCTGTATTTAACAGGGAGAGTCGTTCACTCATTCTCGATCAAAGCGGCATTGTGCCTCTAGCGGCTTAATATATTATTGATTGGAACCATATTTGGCTAACTACAGATTCGTGTTTTAGTAGTGGTCGATTAAAAAACAACCATTTCAAAGTGGGTGAGTTGCTCCAAACTGGTGCGTAGTCATTAATTGAATAGTTGATATTCATAAAATAACAAATTTTTAATGTTTAAATAATGGGTAACTTTTGCATAGGTTTATTTGTTATTTCTTAATAAATGTAATTATTCGACACGCCGTATCCAGTATTAGCGTTTAGAGTATATAACGTGTTCTTCAAGGATTGAGGCAACTCAGCAATAGCTCAACGAGCTTGCCGTGGCCTTTAAGAAGTACAAATATAAACAGGGTTAAAAAAACAATTGTTTAATTTTGGAGTGCAAACTATGAAAACTCTTGGAAAAGCTATTGCTGCAGCTTCACTGGCTGCTATTAGTCTCAATCTTTCCCTGTGCAAATTAGCATCATGTTTATCAGCTAATATTGGGCTTTTTCTTCTTTGTCTTGAACTCAATTGAGCATCAAGTAAGCTTTTATTTCCTTCTTCAAAAATTGCTTTTAAGTTTAAACCAACTTCCATCGGTTCAATACCTAGACGAGTTAAAACACCAGCAAGATCTGCTGAAATTTCATCTCCTTCTTTAGCAACTAATGAATCTTCCTTAATTTCTACCTTACCAGCATTAATACCAGCTTTAATTTTTAAAGCCCCTAATTCTCCAATAATTGGACCTGGTGCGAAAGAAGTAGGACCTGCAGGAACTACAATATCATTTGGTGCAACTTGACCTGACTTAGCAGGTGCAGATGATTTATTTTTCTTAATAAATTTGTATAATGAGAAAGGATTATCATTTGTAAATACAAGACCTACAACTCCTGAACATTTACTAGCAAGTTCAGAAATTCCTTTGTGAGTTTCTTCTAATTCTCCTAATACTAATTCAATTAAGTTTTTCTTTACAATAAGAACTTCAGCAGTTTTCTTTAGAGATGCTCTAATTCTTTGAAACTGAGGTGCAGGTAATCCAGTAACATCTACAACTCCCACAATGTTGTATTGTTTAGCATATGCTCTAATTTTATCAGCAAATACTTTGTTTCTAGGACTAACTTTTGCACTATAACTTGATACATCAACTACCATTTTATAATACCACCACCTTACCCATAGTAAGTTTAACACCGATGTTCTTTACATTGTGTTCATGATTTGGAAGAGCATGAATCAATGCTTCTTGAACTGCAATAATATTTTTTGCAATTGTTTCATCACTTTCTTTTTCAGAACCAATTGATGCTTGAATAACTAAGTTTTTCTTAGTTGTAATATGTGCAGTTTTTTGTAATTTATCATATAATGGTTGCAGAGGTGTTTTTGAAGCAATAACCATACCTAATTTAGGTGAAGGCATTTTGTTCATAGGACCTAAGTAACGACCAAGAATCTGAGCAAATAAAGGCATGTGATTTGCTTGAACAACAAATTTATCATATTCGTGAGTTAGTTTTCTAATCTCAGTCATATTACCTTTAAGAGCAGTTAACTCGTCATTATATAATACTTTATCAAAAACTTCATCAGCACCCTCAACTCCGTGATCAACAATAACACAGATTTTGAGTTTTTTTGGTTTGATTTGAGAAGAAAGTGTTACACCAAGATCTACTTTATGATCTGGTCTTTTCAAATCCATTTGTTGTAGATTGAAAACTAGATCAAAAGTTTGTGTGAAATTTCTTGGTTTAGAAAGCTCTCTTGCTTCCTTAATTTTTTCAGTAACTTCTTTGATATTCATTATATATCTCCTCCTATAAGCGCTATTTTTACATAATGTAAAAATCCCTGAGACCAGAAAAGACTGGAGACAAGGTCCCTAACTTATAGTCAAATAGAGTGGGATAGAAAAAATTAACACTAAATTCTTTATAAAACTTAGTGAAAGTGACAGATAAACATAAGATAAAAAGCACCTAAATTATGAAATTCCTAAAGACCTTGAATCCTGATCAAAACGAATAACTCCATCTTCTTTAATTGAATATATATAAGAAAAAGAACCCGATGTTTTTGTATTTGTAATGGAGTCTAAATCATAATCTAGAGATGATACATCACATACCAACACTAACGAATCTAAACTTGAACTCAGAAGTGTCTCTTGAGCTTCAACATATTCTGAATCAATTACATAAAAATTCCTACAACTAAGTCTTTGACTCCCAAATTGAATTGAAATATCTTCTATTTGAACTACCGTCTCATCTAATAAACTTGAAGAATCTTCAATAGTGTAGAGAATTTGAAATATTGAATCATCATTTGTAGGTAAAATCTCTATTTTTCTCATCTTCACTGGTGCTGCCTGAGATGGCCTATCAGTTTTAATAATATAATTTTCTAAATCTAATTCAACATTATTATCAAAAGTAGTTTCATAATCATAAACTACCTTAAGCGTATAGATGAAATCTTCATTAGTATAATCTCTGTAGTACTCTTCACGAACATCAAGCACTCCTGAAAACGAAATTCTCTCGCCAGAGGGTGGAATTTGAACAGTATTCCCTCTTGAAAATAATTTCTCATAAAATGAAGTTAAAGAATCTTCTGTGAAAATGCTTTGCCCATCCAATCTCTCTTCTGTTGTAAAAATAACATTTTCTCGTAAAAGTTCAACTGGTTTATCTCCTGTATTTCTCATCTCAAAAGTATATCTTAATTTTGGAAGTAAAGTGTCATCAATATCAAGAGAAATCTCTAAACCATTCCCTGTTGTAGGTGTATCAATAGATCCTTGTTTTCCTTGTGATCCAAAAGTAAACCAACCTGAGAGCGAATTTGAAGAATCAGTAGAACATCCAGAAATAAATACTACTAACAACAATATAGAAAATAACTTGTAATTCATAACATATAAGAAAAAAATGCATTTAAATAATTTCTCAATAACTCCTAGAGACAACTCAAAAAATAATCTCTAAGCTAAATGACTCTATTAAGAGTTGTGACTAAGGTTTATAAAATAAAAATACTCAAAAAAAATATGTTTACAATAGAACTCCTAACACTTCTCAAATCCATAAAACAAAGCGACAATCCTACTTCTTACTATCCATCACTATATAAACTCATCTCAGAGAATGAAGACAAATATCTAGCATTTAAACAAACTCCTGAATATACTCAAGAAATTGAAACCATCATTACTACAGCTATTGAAACTACAAAACAAAAAGAAGAAGAAGCAAAACTTGACATAATCGACGATGATTTCTCAAAAATAAAACAAGTATATCTCCTATGGCAACAAGAATACAACAAAACACAATCAATTTCACCCAAAAACTCTGAACTCGTAGAAAGTATCATTAATTTCTATGCAGAAAACAGATTTGATGTTTTAGAGAAAATTCTAGAAATAGAAACAGATAGAGATTATGAATTATTTAAAAATCATCTAAGAAATAAACTCAGAACATATTTTAGCAATAAAATGCTAGAGTACTCAAAGTCTCAACAATACAATAAGCTCAATTTCATTAATAAATTTAAGAAAAAAAAAGAAGTAGTAGATCTACTCAATGAAATAAATGCTTACACATTTAATGTTAAAAAAATAAAAGAGGTGTTACAATGAGCCTAGAAGATGCAATTAGAGAAAATACTCTAAGTAATGAGAGAATGCAAGATAGTATTGAAAGACAAGAGCATGAGAAAATTAAAAATCCTTATGAAATACTTTTTAGACTAACTCAAATTTTTACAATAGTATTTGTATCATCTCTTCTTTGGAGATATGATTTTTTTTCATATTTTCCTGTATTACAAGAAACTTTATTTACTATAATGCTAAGTATGAATCCTGCATTTGTATTTGTATATTCAACTTACGCAATACTACTAACATTTTTAATTTACTTTGACATCATTTGGTACCTTTTTATCAAAACATTTTTCTTTGGATTTGAAAAATCAATGAAATCATTTTCAAAATCATTTCAAACATACCAAGTACCCCTACTAATAATACTAGTATTTATTTTTGCAGTTGATATGTCGTTTTTTGATGGAGAAGAATACCTCTCTGCAGGAGAAGTAGAATTTAGAGCATCATGGGATGAAGAAGAAGGAGAAACTAAATCAAAATTTGAGAGATGGATAGAACAAACATCATGTCAATTTTCACCTGCTTGTCTTCTTGAACAAAAAAATGTCAATGATGTTGAAGTAGTCGATAGTACTTCATATAGATTCAATTTAGATAAAGAAAAAATACTCAATAATTATAAAGAACAATACCTAAATAAAATTCCTATCCCTTACAGTGTTGAGGCTAAAGGAAATGAGATAATTCTCAACAAATTAGAATGCTACATCGACGGTGTAGATGAGAACAATTTAATAAATACTACAAATCTTAATGAAAGAATCATAAAGCACAATAATGAAAGAATCATAGATGGCCTTTACTGCGATCTCTCATCACTTGCCACCGAACAATACTATGATAAAGAAGTAAAAATATATCCTGTACTCTATTATACAATAATTACTGATTTTGCTCAAGAAATACCTTTTGTCGATTATAATGAATATAAACTAAAACATCCAGGAAAAGAAGAATTTGAAATTGAATCTCTCATCCAAGAAGAATATTCAATTCCAAAAGGAGTAAAAACAACAGACATCATAGAAATTGAACCAATACTCTCACCCGAACCACCTGTTATTTTACAAAATCCAAATGAATTTGCAAGTAATGAACTTTTACTTCAAATTAAATTTAGATCATATACTACATCACTTGGAAGTATTGAGAAAACAACAATTTTGAATATGACATATCCAAACACATATCTAAATTTAATCGATGATATACAATATCCTAAAACAATTAGTTCAAGAAATGGAGAGAGTTCTGATTTTATTGAATTTGGAATCAATAGTGGGTCAACACTACAAGGATCAGAAATTGTTAGAGAAGATATTAAATTTTCAATTGAGACACAAATGAAACTAAGTAAAAATTATATTGAATTTGTAATAAATAAAAATTCCTAATGTTGTAATTGAGATTCAATAGTTTGAATAAATCTTTTTTTAAATTCATCAAAATCTTGCTTATTAACAGAACAACCACCTGCTTGATCATGACCTCCACCTTGACCATTAAGTCCAATTAGTGAATCAGAAATTGGTTTATTTACAATATAAGGATATCTTGATCTAAATGAGCAAGAATACCACTCTGAATCCATTTTTGTAAAAATAAGCCACAATACTTTTGCTTCAGGTATCCTGTAGAGTAACTCTTCTGAGAGTTGCCTATTATAAGATGTTTTTCCTTTATGTTCAAATACTACAAATTCACGGCCCTTATTTTTGTCAACTGCTTTTTTCATAAGTTCCTTATGTTTCTTCATAAAAGCTGCATAATCTTCAAACAAAAAACCTTGACCTGCATCAATTGATATAATTAAATCATTAAAATCAATTTTTCTAATAATATCAACAGCTCTAGGAATATTCTCTGATTCAAGCTTATAGATAAAATCAACTAAACCTCTAATTTTCCCTAAATTTGTCTCATACCAAATCATCTGGATAAGTTGAGTTCTCTTCTCTTGAACAGAGATGTCATTAAATTCATATGTTTTAATAAAATCAACTAATTCTGTTTTTCTTTTATCATCAATATTAATTAAAAAATCAAACAAACCTCTCTTTAAAGTATATAAATCCAATAGACAATCGAGTAAAAAGAAATCTGAAACCGACCCAATACAAACTAAAGGTAAGTTTTTTTTACTATTTTGAGAAATTAGATATGCCCAATAACATGAAGGCCTAGAATCTTTTGAATCAATATGAAGAAGCGGATTGAAATAGGTAATAGAATACTTCTCAACTAAAGGCAACATTGCATTAGTATGATGATCAACATAATACATTTTTCTCAGTGGATTTTGTCCTAGTAAATGCTCTAAAAGTTCTTCCTCAATATGAGGCGTATCAAAAAAAAAAATTACATCGTGGTCTGAGCTAACACATTCCTCAAAAGCTTTTAATTGAACGTCTTTAGTTTTAGAAATTGAAGTGGCCTGGAGTTTTGAATTTAAGTTTTTTAATTGAAAATATGAAAAAGTACCATCCGCATCAGAATCATGAAATAAAAAAGGTTTTTTTGCATCTTTGAGTGCTGAAGAAAAATCAGCTAAGCGTTCTTGATAAGAAATATCCATAACAAAATAAATATTCTTTAATTTAAAAACATCTCCTAATTATAAAAACAAAATTGTTACAATATAGAAGAAAAAAAGAGCTAAATCTGCACCAAAATGAAGCAGAACTGGATAAAAAAAATTCCCCTCATACTTCTTAGATTTAAAAGTATAAAAATACTGTGCCATAACCATGAAAATGAAAAGAAGAACATAATAGCTTGTAATAAAAAACAAATAAGAAGTTGCAAAATTTTCAAAATAATGTTTAACTAGTACTTCAAATCTTAAAAGGTGAAAACAAACAAAAAGAATTGATACTTGAAACATTGCATCCCATCTCGTTGTAATTGTTCTATAAGAATTATGTAAAAAGCCAGAAAAAATCATCTGCTCAGAGAGACCAATAATTAAAGAAGAAAAAACAATAAATTTCATAAAATCAAAAAATGAACCTGAGGCCGCAATATCAATAAATAGTTGAGGTACTGGTTCATGAATTAAATAAAATAAAAAACCAAGTGAAAACCCAATTAAAAAAACTCCTCCTGCAATTTTATATGAAAATTTTTTTAAATTTCCCAAAAATGTTTGATGCTGTCCTGAAAAAACTAAAAAAATATAAGAAATCAAAACTGAATAAAACAAAATATAAATATAACTCTGAGATCCCAACAAATCTGTTAAAAATTGAGCAACATAAGGATAAAGAAAATAAAAAAAAATAAACATATTTGTCAAAATCAATGTTTTAGAGAGTTTTCTTGAACGTTTAAAATAGAAATAGCCCAAAATTATTGTCAAAATAATAGTAAAATAAAAAAAATAAGATAATTTAAAATCAAAGAGAAATGTAATAATTACTAGAAGAACTAAACCAAAATTAATAAGAAACACTAATTTCTTTTCTAACTCAAAAATTGATTTTAAATCCATAGTATCTAAGAGTTGAGAGTTAAGAAAATTTATAAACATTTTTCACTCAAAAAATGTATGATACTTAAAGAATTTAAGGATAAATACCTTACAAAAAATGTAATGGTCTCAATTTATTTTGTATTCTTCATTGCACTAAATATCTTCGATTTCTTAGGACTTTTAAGTCAAGATTTAGATTTTTTCAAAAAAATACTTTCATGGGCATTAATTTGTATATTGTTTTACCAAATCAGTTTAACAAAAATTTTCATAGGTGAAAAAATAAAAAAATATGATTTCTTTTATATCTTAGGTTTTCTTATCCTAATTATCCCAAAAACACTCAAGCACTATTTCAATACTGTTTTTTTAGACCAGTTCGTTATTTTCTCAACCATAATTAGTTACATTGAACTACTCCTTGATTCATATTTGAACTTTGTACCTTCATTTTTTTTAGGAATTATGATATTGCTGCTAACTAATTTCACTCTTTTAAGTAATCACAGAGTAAAAGAACAAAGTTTTGTTGGAAGCCTACATCTTCAATCCACATTTGGACATAGAATCACAACACACATCACACTAACATTACTAGTGTTTTTCTTTGCTTTTGTAATTGCACCATTTTTCCTAGAGTGGTTTGCCCTAAGTGTTGATGCACTCATACTAATTATTGGACTTATGTATTATCTAAGTATATTTATCCATAAATTTAGAGAAGGAGGTAAAGTTTCTAATTTCTTAAGTTTAGTTTCAAATACCGGATCGCAGTTTTTCAAAGATTTAATTCAAACATTTTCACATAAAAAAACATTTTTCATCGGAGTTAGTTTTCTTTTAGCCCTACACCTTCTTGTAGATATTGGAATTTACATGATCCCATATTTACTTGGAACATCATCACCTCTATACTTTGATTCTTTAGATGTTGGAGATGATAAAACACATATCCCTATTTTCAATATATTTAATTTTGAGAATTCTAGAATTTTCGCAGAAGTATCTGCAATAACTTCCCCTGAAAACAATTCTCCAGCACTCATTAAAATTATTCAATTTATATTTATCATCTGCCTTTATTTAAGCTCATATATTTTCATAATGCTCCTATTATTATTTCCATTTTATTATGTCTATAAAAGAATAAATAATGAACTAGTACATATACCAAACAAGATGATCATCTTTATTATTTCAATGACTCTTTTTGTAATCCTCTCGCAAGATATAATCATGAGTACAATATCCATGCCTATTTTAATTGGACCTACTCAAGTAGATAGTGTCGTAGGGGTAGATATATACACTTCATCGATTTTTAAAGAAGGGCAAAGTTTAAGCTCAGTTGATTTTTCTGAGACAATTTCACTACTCATTTTTTTTATTTTACTCTTTGTATTATTTGTTGTAATCAAATTTCAAAAATACAAAAAAATATTCTCAACGATAACTTATTGTATTTTTCTTCTCTTTTTCATTGCATATACACTCACATTTTATTATGCATCAAATAATCAAGTAATGGGTAATCTTTTTAGTGAAAAAACAAGTTCTTATGAAAGATTTATAGAACTCGAAAAAGAAATTACTCCAGAGCTAGGGTATCAAAAAATTAAAACTATTACCTTTGAGGATAACACTAAAATTGAAGGTTTTGCATATAATTTAGGAGAAAAAACTCTATTTTATGGAACTTATACCACAGACGAAGATACTGAAAAAAAACTAAGAAAAAACGATAATATAGCAATCTCAACAATTGATAAAAAAATAATAATCTCACTTGAAACAATCAAATATAACAATGAAAACATAGAAGAAGCCATTCAGGAAAAACTCATAACAAATAACAATACTGTTCAAGAGACATTTATTCAATTCATCCTCTATATTGCATTTTTCTTCTCAACAATATTTTATGTTGTAGGAATAAGCATATTCTCATACCACTACATCAAAACACTTCTAAGACGAGAATTGAATTAATTAAATTAATTCTTTTTTGAATGTAATTGCCACAAAAAAATTAAACCTACAACCATAAAAAGTAGTGAAAGTAGTTGTCCCATACCAATTGGCCCCACCCAAACTTCTGGTTCTCTAGTAAAATTAACTAAAAATCTCAAACCATTATAGAGAATTAAAAACCATGCTGTAAGAACTCCAGGTTTAAGTGATTTAAATACATATAAAAAAAGTAATACTTGAAAAATAAAAAAGTTTTTTGCACTCTCATATAGTTGAGATGGATGTCTTAGTTGATCATCAACTAATGGGAAAGTTACTCCAAAAGACGATGATGTAACCTTCCCAACTAATTCTTGATTAATATAATTAGTAATTCTTCCAAAAGCCATCACCAAAGTTAGAGGAATTACTAAAACATCTAATAATTTTAAAACAGGTACTCTATAATGCCTACATGCGTAAATAATTGCTACTGCACCACCAAAAATTCCTCCATGAATAGACATACCACCTTGATCCACACGAATAATTGCTAGAGGATTTGCTAAGAAATAATCTAAATTATAAAATAAAATATGACCTAATCTTCCACCAAGAAGTCCAAATAACATCCCATAAAACAAAATATTTTCCAGTGTCTCTTTTTTTGCTCCAATAAAATTACTCTGAGTTCTAACAAACCAATAAGTAAATAAAAAACCAAGAGCATAGACTAGACCATACCAGTAAATATCAATTGGTCCAACACTAAGAGCAATAGGAGAAATCATAGTTAATTATATTGAATTGGATTCTCATCATAATACTTTTCAAGTTGCTCTTTTAAAGTATTATCTTTTGAAAAAGTCATTTCTCTAAACTCATAAGAAGGATAATTTTTTTGAGATTCTTCATGAAGTGATTTTGTTTGTTTAACTAAATCAAGAGAAAATGGATTTTCTACTACAAAAAAATCAATATATGCATTAATGAATTCCTCCCTTACTTTTTCATCTGGAAACCTTGTAGTAATTGTGATTTTTAAAAGCTCTTTTAATGTGTATAAAATCATCTCTTCAGGTAAAATAGAATACTCAACAGTAATTGGTTCTGAAAATGATTTAAATTGTTCAGCCCTTACAATAAAAATATCTAAAGTCTCAGGTAAAACATAACCTAAAGTTTCTTCTAAGAATGTTTTATGTGTTTCTAATTCTGGTAATAATGGTAAGAATCTATCTTTATCTGAGAGTAAAGATGCAAAATTTTTAATTTGCTCCATTTCATTAAATGTAGGATTTAAAATTTGGTTATATTCATAAGAATATTTTGGATTAAGTTTCATAAAAAATAGTAGACTTACTCATTTATAAGATTTGAGTTTAATTTGAAGAGGTTTTTGAAACACTTCAACATTAGAATAATAAGCATAAACATTTTGAAGAGTTGATTGAAAAGACCACCCACAAACTTTTTCTTTTGGTAGCGAAATTAAATCTTCTGGAAATGTTTTAGTATCAAAAATAACTGAGTCTAAAACAATATTATTTTTTTTAACTTTTTCAACAATAGTAACACCATCATCTAAAATATATAAAGTGTCATGTAAAAATTCTAAAATAATACCATCATAAATACCTAAGAGTTTTAATGAAAAATGAATTTTAATCTCATCATTTTCCTTAATAAATAACGTAATAATTTCTGAAGATAGAGATCTTTTTGTTAACTCTTCTTGTAAAATATAAGTAAAATAAATACATGGTGCCAAAAAAGGAATCTTTTTACTCTTAGAAAGATTTTCTAAAAAAGTATGGGAATAAGACGCCATAACTTCTTCTTTAGAATGGAGTGAATAAAAAACATACTCGTTATTTAATTTAGAAATAAAATCTAAAAGAATTCTTTTTAACACATCTAAATGTTCCATAACATAATTTCATACTATGAGTTTAAATATATTTGTTACAATAAACAAACGTCAAGACTGGGATTTGAAACTTTTTGAGCAAAGCTCACAAAGTGCAAGAACAAATCTTGGATTTGTGTTTAGCATCAGAATGTAATTCTGGATAGAGAAAATTCTAGTCTTAGGTTTTATTGAAGCGGAGCTGAAAATAAAAACGTCAAGACTGGGATTTGAACCCAGAATTCCATAAGGAACAAGATTTCCAGTCTTGCGCAATACCGGATTATGCGATCTTGACGTAATGCAATGAAGTCAATATAGCGACCAAGAATTTGAGTATCAAATTGTTGAGTATGCGATCTTGACGTAAGTGTAATTTGTAGTAATTATCTTACTATAATAATAAAACTTAATTCACCTTTAAAAATATTGTGTATGATGAAATGTTATCACTTGATAAGAAAAATATTTAAACAAAATATTTTTTATCTAACTATGGAACCACAAATGGATTATAAAATACCTCTAAGAATTATTGAAACTAAAGAATATCTCGACGATAAACTAGAAGTTGGAAATATTACCGATGATGAAAAAGTAATGATGGAAAGAATGGTAGCATTTTACAAATTATTACCTGAAGGAGCAGAAGATTTTGGAGAAATACCTTTCTATCCTCTAGAAGTAGATAGGGAAATGATAAGCAAGTTAAACACAAGAACAGTATATATGAAAAAAAGATGTAATGAATTTTGGTGTGAAAAAAAGAAAATAGAAGATGGAGATAGATTAACTACAAGAGTTTATTCTCATTTCAAAAGTGGTCTCGAAATCCTAGATTCAATGATAAGATATTAATGAAGTAATCTTATAAATAAAGAAGCAGTTAATTAATTATATAAAATAAAAATGTTACACGTAATGGGAATTGGTTATAAAAAAGAACATCTAAGTCTAGAAATGATAAATGTTCTAAAAGAAGCAGACGAAGTATTCTTAGAGTACTATACCTCATTTTATGGTTCATCATTTGAAGAACTAGAAGAATTAGTTGGTAAAAAAATTACTATTTGTGATAGAGAGATCATTGAAAGTAAAGTTGAAGAAGTAATTTTAAAACCAGCAAAAGAAAAATCAATTGTGTTAATGGTAATTGGTGATCCTCTTGTAGCAACAACTCACACAGATTTATTACTTAGAGCAGAAGATTTAGAAGTAGAAGCACAAGTATACCACAATGTATCAATTGCAAATTTCATTGCAAGAACAGGACTTCAATTCTACAAATTTGGAAAAATTACTTCTATTCCATTCTTCTCAGAAAAATTCATGCCAAGAACACCTTATATGGTATACCTAGATAATCACAAAATGGGAGCTCATTCTCTATTTTTACTTGATTTAAACCCATCAAATGACATTGCAAACAAAGGTCACGATAAATATTTATCTGCAGGAAAATCTTTACAATTCTTACTTGATGTTCCAAAATTAATGCTAGAAAATGAAGAAATCGAAGAAAAAGACACTCTTGCATTAGATGAAGAAGATAGAGCGATAATTTGTTCAAGACTAGGACACAAAGATGAAAAAATTGTCTATGGATCGATGAAAGATTTAATTGCATTTGATTCAGAACACATGCTAAAAGAACCACTTTGCCTAATCATCCCTGGAGACCTCCACGAAATGGAGGAGAACTACTTAAGTCAATTTCAAATTTCTAAGTTTAAATCATATCAAGAGTAGTTCTCAACCGACCAATAATTTGTATAGAAAATTATTGAGTATGGAAGAAAATTATTTATCACAGTTTCAAATCAGTAAATTCAAAAGTTACCAAGAATAAATAATTTTTTGCCGATCAAGAATCTCTGATTGTTGAATATGGAGGAGAACTACTTAAGTCAATTCCAGATTTCAAAATTTAAGTCTTACGAAGAATAGATAATTATTTTTTTATTAATTTAACAATAAAATAAACAAGTGCAGTAAAAAATCCTAAAAATACTGCAAAAATAGACCAAATAAGTTTCTTAATAATATTTTTTTCCCTAATCCATACATCTGCGATAACCCAAAGTCCCGAAATAACCCACAAAATCCAAAGTATAATGAAATAGTTCATTTTCTAAATAAAGAAAGAATCTCAATTATTTGAGAAACTTTTGCACGGCCTCTTCTTACATTAAAGTTAAGTTTCCTAAGTAAATGTTTGTGTTCTAATTCTTTATCTTTTACTAGATTATAAATAGCAACTATCCTCTCAGAGATTTTTTGACATTCTTCATGTGAAGGATATATTTCTTTAAAGATAAATCCTTTTTTTAGAGTTTTATCTGGTTTTTTTAATAAAATTTTTAGATAAGCAACTAAATCAGAAGCTAGTCTTTGGTAAGGTATAGAACTTACTGATTTATTTTGAGAACTATTAGTTAAATCATTTCTCCACTCTCTCTCTCCTGCCTCAGCCATTGCTCTTGATACCATATTATTTAATCTCCAGATATGATTTTTGCCTCATATACAAAACCCTACAAGGAACTTTCCATAATAGTTGTCTAAGTTCTTTATCATTTGTGGCAACTAAAATACCTTTACTAGAATTTTCTAAAATTTGATCATCTATATAGTTTTGTTCTGACTCAATAATTTTAAAATTATATCTTCTAAACATTGTAGTAATTAAAGGTAAGAATTTTTTATTCTTATCTCCTTTTCTCTCAATATTTTCAAGTTCACTTAATGTACCCGCATAAATATAAAATTGAGTTTTAGTACCTACTAATCTCTCAATTTGTGCTATTAAATCAATATTAAATTCAAATGTTACAAAAAGAAAATTCGTATCAAAGATAATTGGAACTATCTCTGTTGTTTTTTGTTCTTCTAAACTATTAAATTGTACTCTTTCTAACTCCACAGTTGCCTTATTAAAAGAATACTTTTCAAACTTATTTGATTTCATAATAAAAATAGGTATTCTCTATTTAAAAGCTTAGTCAAAAAGAAAATAATAAAGTAAATTCAGGGGGGCATGAGAGACAAGAAATTTTAGGGATAAGTGACTAGAGTTCCATAGGAAATTTATGGTCTTTATGCTGCTTTGTCTTCAAGAGATGTTTGATCATCATTAGCAGCTTCAACTTGATTTGAAATAAGTTCATATCTTTGCTGAACCATTTCCCAATTCCCAAAAAGCATTTTCTGGAATTTTTCCAAGTCTACAGTAAGGTTTTCTACAGGAGTATCATACTCTTGATATGAATCTTTTCCAATTTTTGCCATAAATGCTCTTGATTTTTTTTGTTTAAATTCTTTATCAACAACAATTCCTCCTGTTCCTTTATGCCAATGACCCGAATGTGCAGTAATATCTCCTTCTTCATCTTTTTCAACATTAGTTTCAATATATGCTTCTAAACCTAAATGGATAACTCTATTATCATTATTTATATTATATCCAACTACATCTCCTCTTTCATCATGAAGAAAAATCTTATCTACTCTTTGTTCTCCAATCTCATACCCCAACATAAGTCCTGCCATTCTCTGAGCATCAATAGATTGACTAAAAATATCACTTAAATCAACTTTCCCTTCTAATTCTTTAAATTGATCTCTTGTTACATAAGTATTATCAAAGCATTGTTGAAACATTAATTGTTGTTCTATTGGATTGTAAATCATCCCCACAAGTCCTGGAAAGTTACCTGGACAATGATTTGCTATTTGAAATGAAAATTTATCCTCTCCTGAACCTAAATCAATTGATCCATGAATTTCCATTGCATTGTAAATTACTTCATCTGCTTTTTGTAAATTTGAACCCTCAACTAATTTATTGTATTCTTGTCTAAATAGGTGTGTATCTGATAGAGAACCATGATTTCCACCTTCTTCAATTACCATTGTTGCTCCCCAACCATTTTCATGTGCCCTAATATTAGCATCATAGAGTACTTTTGCTTTTTCTTGAGCAATGTATTGGGCATTAGTAAAATCCATAGTAACTCCTAACCTTTTAACTTCACTTTCTGCTTTCTTAATTTCATCTTGTTCTGATTCTAAAAGGTCTTCTACTCTTTGTCTAACATTATTTTGTTCAACATAATCTAATGCAGTAGAATATTGTTTTCTAAGATCATCTGCTTGAATAGTATTACCCATTGCTTTTTGCATATATATTAATTCTTCCAAATCTCCACCATACTTTTTCTCAATTTGATGAACAAATGCATAATTTTGAACATCCTCAAGATCCATTTTTTGAGCCAAATAATTTAATTCAACTTGATCTGGCGTAGGTAGTTGAAATGTTTGATAAAGTCCACCTAAATGCTCTCTCCTATCGTTCGTATCTCCTAAAACTACTACATTTGTTTTTCCATTTGCTTCTTGTTGAAATTGATCTATTGCATTCTCTAAAGAAATCGTAGCAGTGTGAATATCTGGTGCATAAAGGACTTGATTATATGCATTATCAATTTTAAATTCTTTTGGAGTGTATTCATATCCTGAATAGAATAAACTTTGCGTTAATTCAACATCTTTTCTCATCTGAATAACATCAGCTGTAGAAAAAACATCATCATTAGCAGCAATATCATAATTATTACCTGAGTCTTCTTGAGGTAAAGCCATAATATATACATATCTTCCAGATTTATAAACCTAACTATATTGTTACTACTCTATGTCAAACATAACACATAATCATAGTTTTTAAAGAGAAAATAGTTAAAGTTTCAAGTGGAGAAAGGACGTTTTAAGTGAGAATTACGAGATTTTATTAATAAAAAGAAATAATTGAAATTATTTCTCAGATTTTTCTTCATCTAAAGAATCTTCAAGAGATTTTTCTTCAGGTGCTAAGTTTTCTTCACCTTCATGATGATGGTGGTGTCCATCAGGTCCGTGAACATGGCCATGATCTAATTCTTCTGGAGTTGCATCTCTTACTTCTAAGATTTCAACTTCAAAATTTAAAGTTTTACCAGCTAAAGGATGGTTAAAATCCATAACTACAGTTTCTTCTTTAACATCAGCAACTGTAACTGGAATCATACCTTGAGGTCCTTGTGCAGCTAGTTGCATACCTACTTGTAATTGACCTCTTACTTCTTCAGGTAATTGTTCTTTTGGCATTTCTTGCATAGCTTCATCCATTCTAGGACCATAAGCTTTCTCAGCTGCAATGTTTTCTACTTTTTTCTTAGCTCCAACATCTAAACCTTCAATTCCTTCTTCTAAACCAGGAATAATCATACCTACTCCATAAATAAATTCTAATGGTTCTTTTCCTTCTGAGGAATCGAATTTTGTACCGTCTTCTAATGTTCCTGTGTAGTGCATTTTCACTACGCTATTTGCTTTAATTGCCATTTTTTATTTTTACTTTGTATAACTAAAAAATGCAACAAAAAAACTAAGTTTTTTTGATCTCCATTTTTAAAATAAAATAGAGTGCTATTTTTAATTAAAAAATTAATCGAATTAAGATCAATTATAGTAAAAACAAGGATAAGCTATTTTATAAGTTTAAGGTTTGAGAAATAATTTACAAAAGGCTAGCTACCCCAGAAGCATCGTCCACCCCGCGATTCCCAAGCACTTTTTAACAAGCTTAGTGCTGCTGAGTTCCCCCCCTGACACGATTCACTTGAAAAAAAGCCATGGAAGACAGAGCTTCTACCTTATCTTCTAGGACTAACCAAAAATAAATAAAAAGTTGTGTATTTATAAAAGTTATTTATTCTTTGTCTAAATAAGATACACCAATTGGTGCAACAATACCTATTAAAATCAAAACATAAAAAAAAATACTCCCAAAACCTACAAACAAATAAAGCAGATAAAGTAAAAAACACAAGATAATTTTAGCAGAATGTAAAAAAAATTCTCTAAATAAAATATAATCCATATAGTTCCAAGATTTTGCATTATTATAAAATAAAGAAACAAAAGACAATGAAAAAATTGAATAAATTAACTTAAATATTCCTTCTACAACTAACAAAAAACTTGAAGATAAAGCTAACATGATATATCTCAAAAACCAGTTAAAACTAATATATTTAGAAGTCTTTTTCAAAAATATATGTTTATCCTTTAAATCTAACTTCGATTTAAAATATACGATACAAATAACTGAAAAAATAGAGATTATTGTTATAAGAGAACCTAAAGCAAAAAAATTATTTTGTAAAAAAACAAATAAAACAATAGGCCACAATGAATGAATTAAAATTGATTCAACCCCTTCAAAAAAAAAGGCTTTTTTTGATTTTTTTTTTGATGACATTTTAAGAAAATCAATATATCGTAAATAAGAAAAAGATAATTGTTTTGATTGAATATCTGGTGTGAAAAAAAAGGGTAATAAGCCAATTAGAATTAAAAAAATAGAAAATACTAATAAAGAATAATAGTTAACATATTCTAAAAATACACCCCCAATAAATGGAGCTGATGCTGCAACAAGAGTAGTTAATAATTGAAGAGTTCCAATTTGTGAAGATCTATGTTTTGATGAACCATTGACTGCAATTTCTGAATGGAATGCTGGCCAAAAAAAAGCCATATGTAAACCATAGGAAAACCATATTATATGAAAAAATACAATACTCTCTAAAACAAATTGCAAAGAAATTAACTGCAACATATACAAAGGTATAGAAAATAAAATAACATACTTAAAACCAATTTTTGAAATAAGCTTAACACTAAGCGGAGCAAATAATAAATATGTTAATGAAGTTCCTGCTAAAAATAATAAAATCAAAGAAAAATCTACTCCAAGAGAATAAAGATATACTGGAATAAAAATTCCAATTAATGATTTAACAAATGTAAATAATGATTGGAAAAAATAAATCTTATTCATCTTTGAATGTAGAATTTTATGTAGGTCAAAATGATGATGGTCTGAGTGCATAATAAAAACATAAAAAAAGTATTTTTAAATAAAAGCCAACATGACACAGTAGAGTATATTATTTCTGTTCTTCATCTAATTTTTTTTGAGAAAATAATGCCGATTCAAGCAGAGCTTCTCGAATACCTGATGTTTTTTTAAGCTGTTCAACATAAGCTGATGCTTCTATTAATTCATCATAAAATACAAAAATGTCCTCTTCAGAGATTTCTCCTTCCCTAGGTTTCATTGATATAGAAAAATAGCCATCCTCCTTATCAATAAAGAAATAAAATTCATCCAAAAGAACATAACTTGCTTGAAATAAAATATCTTTTGTATATAACTCTGAGTTAATTTTAATATACGCACAATTTTCTTTTATCTCAAAACTTGAATTCATACTTTACTCTATTAACAAATCTTTATAAATTTTCTTCATTAATATATACTATGTTCAAACAAGTTGAAAATAATGATTATATTTCTAATTTTTATCGATATAAACTCTTTAATAAAAAAACAAAAACATATCTTCTCACCTCTGATTCTGGAGCATTTTGTTTTCTTAATTCTCAAGAATTTAGACAGCTCAAAAGAGGGACAATAACTTCTCAAAAAACATACCAACTCTTAGAAGAAAAAGGAATTATTATCTCAAAAAACAATATAAAAAAAACTCAAATTCAAATGGGGACCCGTTATTCGTTTCTACAAAATGGATGTTCACTCCATATTGTAATTCCAACTGCACGTTGCAATCTTGGCTGTGATTATTGTTTTGCAGATCCAAGTGAAATACATGCACCTAAAGGTGAAAATGACATGGATGAAGCAACTGCAAAAAAAACAGTAGAATTTATTTTAAACTCTCCCTCTAGTGCAATAACAATAGAATTTACAGGAGGGGAGCCACTTGCTAGATTTGATTTAGTAAAAATAATGGTAGAGCATGCTCAAAAACTAAATAAAAAATTAAAAAAAGATCTAAGATTCTCAATTGTCACAAATCTCTCATTGATGAACACATCAATCATGGAATTTTTCATAGAACACAACATAAATATATGTACATCTCTTGACGGACCAAAACAACTCCACAATAAACATAGAATAATTCATGCAAAACAAGGAAAAGAAATTGGTACTTTTGATACAGTTATTCATTGGATGAAAACAATAAATAAAGAATACAAAAAAAGAAATATCAACAATAAAGTATATGCACTTATGACAATTACAAAAGATTCCTTAAACTATTCAAAAGAGATAATAGATACATACCTAGAATTAGAAATAGAGATGGTAGATATCAGAGCAATGATGTATGTTGGAAGAATTACTGAAGAAAATAATAAACAATACCTCTACGAGTATAAAGATTTTATCACATTTTATCAAAAATGTTTAGATTATATTAAAGAACTACAAAAAAAAGGAATTGAAATAGAAGATAGAATGACTCATTTATATAAAAAAAAAATACTCACTGGAAAACCACAATACCACACCGATTATGAATCTCCTTGGGGTGCAGGTATTTCTGCATTAACATATCACTCAAATGGACACATTTACTGTTGTCATGAAGCCTTAGGTAACGATGACTTTTTACTAGGGAACGTACATCAACAATGGTTAGAATTATTTCAAACAAAAGAAATGGCTTTTACAATTATGAGCTCAATGCTTGAGAGAAATCCCCAATGTGATCGTTGCGTATACAAACCTTATTGTTCAACATCACCTATTGAAAATATATCTTCTCAAAAAGATATTAACTTTAGACCATCTAAGACAATAAGGCACCACGAAACACTCTTTCATTGTGAAAGGGAATTTAATAAAATATTAGAAAATGAAACTAGAGAATAAGATAGATAAACCTTTTTCATATCTTGGGAATATACAAGAAATAAGTTTGCAATATTTAGAAAAACTTCCTTTTGAAAAAGCATTGGAATTTAGAAATGAAATGCTCAATCAATTTCCAAATTCTAGGAAGTATATCTCAGAAAAAGCATACGAAATAATTTTACTGCAATACAATCCAAATAAAAAAACATTTCATTAAAAAAATCAAAGTAAAAAATAATATAATTGTATTTTTTGAAGAAAAAATAATTAAAAATTAGCAAAGCTAATTTTTGTAGCTTTTTTGACAAAGTCAAGGATGTTCAAAAACTAACATAGTTAGTTTTTGTAGCTTTATTTCTAAGAAATAAAGTTCAAAAATTAGCAAAGCTAATTTTTGTATTCTTTATCATAGAGCTCAAATGACTTTTGAATACTCTCAATTGCTGTTGCTCTATCTTCCCAAGCCCCAACTTCAACTTCTTTTTTCTGTAAATTCTTATAAACTTTGAAAAACTCTTGCATCTCCGCTAAAAGGTGAGGTGCAACATCAGTAATTTCTTTCATATGAGCAAATCTTGGATCTTTTACAGGAACTGCTAAAACTTTGGCATCTCCTTCACCACCATCAATCATATCTAAAACACCAAGTGCTCTACATTTTACAATACAACCAGGAACTAATGGTTCTTCAGATAGTACTAATACATCAAGAGGATCACCATCTTCCCAAAGTGTTTGTGGAACAAATCCATAATTTGCAGAGTAATGCATAGGAGAGTATAATACTCTATCAAACATAATTAAACCTGTATCTTTATCTACTTCATACTTTACTCTAGATCCTTTAGAGATTTCAATTACAGCTGTAAATTCTTCTGAAGATTTTCTATCAACATCGTGCCATAAATTAACCATTTTCTGTAGTATTAAGATAAAGGCCCATGTTTATATACTTTGTTGTTACATACTAATTTGATTTACTAAAGCTTAAATTAAGAAATGCACTTCCCTCATCTTCTCCATAATAGAGAAAAAATGTTTCATTTCCATAGAGAGTGTAATTCTCAATAACATAACTCTGTTTACTATCAAAAGTCTGTAAAACCAATATATCATCTATATAAAAATCTGCATAATCATCTGCCTTTAAACTAATAGTATAATTCCCAACTAAATCATTTTTTTTAGAAAAATCCAAATATACAAAATCTTCTCCATAAGTAAACAAAGAATCATTACCCCAAGAAAAATCTAAACTTGAATTTAATGATTTATTTATCCACAAAGAATCCTCTTCTGTTGATACAACTTCTAAAATCCAAGGAGTTGATGAAGGTTTAGTTTCTGATGAAGTAAAATAAAAAACATTATTTTCAAAATACATCTCTTCCCCAATTGTATTAGGAATTAATGAAATTGCAACTAAATCTGAAATATTCTCTACGAGAAAACTCTTGTTTAAACTACTTCCGACTTCTAAATAAGGTATTTCAAATATAGTTGAATAATTACTATAGTACAATTTTAAAATAGGAAAATAAGATACTTTATCTCCTTTATTTCCTAATTGAAATGTCAAATCAAAGCTTGAAGTATCATAAGTAACTTCATCAATAAAAAGATCTACATAAGAAAGAACTTCTTTCTTGTATTCAATAGAATTTGAATTTCCTTGCTCAAAGGCAAAGCCAATATTTTCTTCATAACTATCTCTATCAAAAGCAGATACTGTAAAAAAAGAGATAGTAAAAACTATAACAATAACAAATAATTTCATTTTTCTATAAAACCATAACTATTAAATAAGCTCCAAAAAGAGCTACTGCAAATAAAATTGCCATAAACGAACCTAGTAAAACTAATATTTTTATTAAAAGTGGATAAGAAGAAATATTCTTATAAAAATACATCAAAGCCAGATACATGAAAAAATAGACTACTGATATAAACAAGGATAATAAAAATCCTTCAAAAAAAGAATTCATATGTCTTCCTGGAAAATGTATCACAAAGTTTATTAAATTTAGTAATAATAACGAAATAAAAAAAATTAAAATTGAAATTTTCTTATTATTTAGTTTCATTTTTTCCCTCCAAGTAGTTTTTAATAATGAAAAATAGATTCTCATTATCTGTCATTTGAAAGTGTAGTTCATCCACTTCTTTATATATTTTATTCACTGATTTAATGTTCTCAAAAATACTCTCCATATCCTTAGTTGAAACAATTACATCATTATCTGATAAGTATGGAGGGTTTCCCGCAATAAGTAAAATATCATCTACTACAATACTTCCTGGTTGTTCATCTGAATCACTTTGAATCCAAGTAATATATTGTTCAAAGAGATTCAAAGAAATTTTAGTAGTATCCCCAAAATTCATATAAAAACCAGCCAAGTCTAATAATAGATCAAAGTTATTAACTAGACTATATTTACTTAGTGAATGTGCAACATCTCCTTGTGAAACATGAGTTAAATTCTTCAAATACAAATCTGATAAAGATGAATTTCCTCTATCATTGAGAATACCTCCAAAAAAAGATAAATCCTCAAAAGCTCCTGGGGCTCCAAGCAGTACTGTTTTTTCCAAAATTGAAGAATCGAAAAATCCTTGTGAAAGTGAGTCTAAAAACACCCTAGCTCCGTTACTATGACCAATATAAGAAATTGACTGTGAAGAATCAATTTCTAATACATAAGAGAGCAACTCTGGAAAAATAATTGAAATTAAATCTTCATAATAATAATTATAGCAGCTATTACATTCTAAATGATCTCCCCCATTCATTTCAATTAAATATACTGTATATCCTTCTTGAGCAAATTTTTTTCCCATAGAATAAAATGAATCTATTGAACTCCACAGACCACCACTCATAACAATTGGAATTTGTTTAGCAGAGTCAAAAGATACAATGCTCGTAGGAGATATTTTCTTTATACTATAATTATAATATTCATTATTCAAAAAAATAGACTTAGCATAATCTTCTTCTACAATTGGAGAAAGTATACTCTTATTGAGCAAAGAAAAAAATTTCAAATAAGCATTAATATTTTCTGATCTTGATTCTACAAATAGAGAATCTTGTTTAAAGGTATCTTCATATCTAATAAAATAATCTAAAGCAACTAATAAACCTTCAATTGTTGGGGACTTAATGTTAATTTGATTCAGCGAAGAATTAATATCAAAAGAATATGGTACCAAACTTCCAATATCTCCCAATGATAATACTAGAGATGTTGAAAATTGAGAATTTTCTGATAAGACAATCTCTTTTTTAATATACTCTTTTATAGTAAGGCTCTGCTCTTCTGAAATGTTTTTTAGTTGGAGATTATATCCTTCTAAATCGAAATTTTTTCTATATACTTCTAAATGATTTTTTTTAATAAATATTGAAATAGAATCTACATTGTTTTTCCTAAGAATTGGAACTAATAAATTTTTTTGATAAAAAAAATTCAAAGTAATTTCATCTTCAAAAATAATTTTTCCCTCTTTTTCAAAAAAAATAATAATATCTTCATTTAAAAAACTCCTATCACTCAAATAAAAATCAAAAACAAAGTGGGAACTATTCATTGATACTAAATTAGCAAAAATTTCTTGATCACTATGTTCTAGAGTATAAAAACCATCGATATTTACTCTAGAACTATCATAAATTCTTGATTCTATAAATTCCCTTGAATCTAATCCAAAATTATTATTTGTTGCATGAAGAAACGTAGTTCCATAATTATTGAAAATAGTATCTTTAGCATAAATTGTAGAGTTCTCGATTCTCTCTGCTCTTGAAGTTCCCATAGTAGTATAATAATCAAATTCAACCCCAACATCAACATCAAAAATACTAACATTATTAATTGTATTTCTATTTGAAATTTGATTATAATAACCATAATATTTTTTTGCTCTAGATTCATATGTGAAAAAAAATCCCTTAGTATAATTTGAAATTGTACAACCATTAAATGTTGTAATCTCAGCACCCTTACCTATTACTCCAACTCCTTTTCCATCACCATATATATGAGTGCCAAGACATCTAGTATCTGATCTAGATCTGATTTCAATTCCACTTGGTAAATAATAACTTCCTGAACATAGTGTCTCATCTGAGTTAAATTTCATACCATCTAAAGGTATAAAACAACTACATGAAGAAGCTTTATCTCCTAAAAATATATTCTCATCACCATCATCACATAACTGTAACGAAGATGAATACGTGTAATTGAAAGTAGAATCATAAAAAGTATTATTTACCACTAATGTTCTTGGAGAATTCGGCGCATAAATTGAAATAGTGTTTCCAATAAAAAAAGAACTAATGATATCTGTATCTACATGATATTTACCTAAATAAAAACCTACTTCATTATTTCTATAAGTATTATTGTAAAAATTATTATAAAAAGCTCTATCTCCTGAAGCATATGTAGAGAACAGTACTCCTTGTGAAAAATTATCAACAACACAACCATGCACATTTTTTTTATCAACAAAATCAAATTTGAGCCCAAAGCCATTTTTCTCACCACCTATTGTGAAACCATTACAATTAAGATGGTTTTTAACAATAAGCCCATTGCCACTACAATGTAAATTTTCTTGCATAACATAAGATGAAGTAACTGTATCTCCACAAGAACATTGTACGCTCCCTCCGCAGTTTTTAGCATAAATTCCACTAGAAAAAAATGCTATTATGAAAACCAAACATATTATTCGTTTCATAACAATGCCTATAAAAATAATTATAAAATAATTTTGAGATAAAAATTCATCAAAATAAAAAAATAGGATAACAAATTGTAATATGGAAACCCTAAAGTGTATATTTGTTGAGTAAAAAAATAACTTAAAAATCATAAGAAAAAAACAAGATTCATTAACTTTTATTCTGTCATTAAACGTAAAAACACTATCTTATATAAGAAATAAATTGTAATAAACTATAAGTCAAACCAATAAGAACTTATTCTAAAATTCAAACGAAAAATGATCTTACCAAAAACTGAAGCAAAAACAAAAAAGAATCCTGAGCTAACAAAAGCAGAAAATGCCTTTATTGAAAATATGTTAAAAGGAACATATACAAAATAAATATTTTTAACTAAATCTTAATTTTTCTCCCCGCTTGTCTCTTGACTAATGTCACTTGACTCGCATGTATTTGTGGCATCCTTGAAAATGATCATTAACAATTCCCACTGCTTGTAAATAGGCATAGATAATTGTTGATCCTACAAAATTCATACCTCTTTTCTTTAAATCTTTTGAGATGGTATCAGACAAAGAAGTTGTTGCAGGAATATCACTTACTTCGCTCCAATTTCCTTTAATAGGTGTATTATCTACAAAGGACCAAAGATACTTAGAAAAAGATCCAAATTCGTGTTTGATTTCAATAAACACTTTAGCATTTCTAGTAGCAGATCTCACCTTTAATTTATTTCTCACAATCCCTGGATTTTGCAATAATTCTTCAAATTTGTCCTCGTCGTATTGAGCTACTTTTTCTACATCAAATTGATCGAATGCTGTTCTATAATTTTCTCGTTTATTAAGAATTGTCTCCCATGAAAGCCCTGCATGTGCTCCTTCTAAAATAAGCATTTCAAAAAGGGTTCTATCATCATTAACAGGAACTCCCCATTCTTCATCATGATACTTTGCATATACTTCTGAATGTGATCCAAAACACCTTGTTTTACTGTCTATTGTTTGTTTCATGTTATTTTAATTATTCAAGATACAAGAACAAATTTTTCATAATATGTATGAGCAATATAAATTTATAAATATATGTTGGAAGAAAATAAAAGGAAAACCAAAATTTACCTTAAGAGAACAATATATGAATATTTCTGGAACATAACTATTTAATACTTATTAAGTATTTTATCTAGGTAAATAAAAAGTCATCAGTATCTACAAAGTAATTTGAATATGGCCTCTCTAAATCAATTGCTTTATCTACTTTCAAATATATAAACATAAACATTTTGCACTAAAAAAAATTAAAATTAAAATTAAATTAAAAGTTGACGAAAATTCTTCTAAATATAATTATTAATTATAATATTTAATTGAATAAACATTATTTTTTATTCCTTCTATTATATTCTATTATATCAAATTGCATTTCATAGGGAACTGCAGACAATCCATTATTCTTCATAGTTTTTAAAACTGAACTAGAAAACTTAACCCTTGAAGGTCCACTAAGTAAATTTACTTTCAAAGAATTTGGTGAATGTTCAACTTCATTTACTACTGTATCTATTGCATCCCCCATAGAAGATGCCAATACGTTCATAATTCTATAATTTTCTGATGGCAGTTGTTTATGGTAATTAATTATAGAATAAAAATTTACATCATCATATAAATCTGGAATATGATATGCAGAATCTGGAATAGTTGTAGAATCCCCACATAATAAAAGAGGGCATATTTCTTCATTCCCATATAAATACAAATTTTGAGTTGAATTTAACTTTCCTAGAGATAAAGAGAAATAGCTATTTTGAGGAATATCGTTATAATCCACACCATTAAGTCTTTCTAAAACTTTCTCTGAGACAATAAATAGCTCACTTAACAATTTTGGTTTTGGAAGCGGTTTAAAAGCAAAAGGGTTTTCTAAGTGTTCTAAATAATGCTTAGAAAATTTAGAAATATTCTTTAATGTGATTTGTTCAAGAAGATCGCTAGCAACATGCTCTGATTGAAATTCCTTAAAAAAATCTTCTAAAGAAGTTTTTCTTAAAGGATGGAAATATGCTAATAATTCTCTTGTATCCTCAATATCAAGATTTCTTTGTGGAAATAGTTTTTTTAAAAAAGAAATATATGATTCAGTGTTATATTTTTCTTCATCTGAGAAATTTCCTAAAAAAGCCAATGTGTTTTTTACTGAATACTTCATCTCTGCTAAAATTAGACTAGTATTACTTTGAATCCGCATATTTTTCATGTTTTCATACTTTGCTTCAATTTCATCTTCATTACATATAATAACATTATCACCTATACCATAAGCATTTATTCCTTGCATAGAAAAAAGATTTTAGTTAAATAGATAAATGTTACTATTAAAAAATAATAAAATATCATTGTTTTTAAGAGACTACAACATAACTAAATTTTTATTTTTGAGAACCTAAGTCTTTAGGAGGACTATAGATATGAATAGCTTTGCCTTCAACAACTTCTGCTGCTTCAGATAAACCTTCTGAAATAGTTGGATGTGGATGAATGGTCAGAGTTAAATCCTTAACTGTAGCTCCCATCTCAATAGCAAGAGTTGCCTCAGCAATAATCTCAGATACATGAGGTCCCGCTGCATGAACCCCTAAAACTAAATCTGATCCTTCTTCTGCAACTACTTTAATAAAACCATCTGCTCTATCGAACATATGTGCACGAGCTAAAGCAGCATAAGGGAACTTCTTCTCAATTACTTTAATTCCTCTCTGCTCAGCTTCTACTTTTCTCATACCAACAGAAACTAATTCTGGATCATTAAATACCACTGCCGGAATTACTTGGTTATCAAAGTAAGTTTTTTTACCAGCTACTACTTCTCCTGCAACTTTTGCCTCAGCTGATGCTTTATGTGCAAGCATTGGATTACCAACTACATCTCCAATTGCTAAAATTGAGTCAATATTTGTTTTTTGTTGTTTATCAACTTCAATAAAACCTCTCTCATTTACAGTAACTCCTGCTGCTTCTAAATTCAATCCTGAAGAGTTTGGTTTTCTACCAACAACTACCATTACTTTATCTGCTTCAATTGATTCTTGTTTACCTTCACTCTCAAAATGAACAATAACTCCAGAATCTGTTTTATCACACCCTGTTGCCTTTGAATTATAATGAATAGTTACTCCAAATTCTGGCAATCTTTTTGCAACAACATCAACAATATCTTTATCCATAACTCCAATTAATTGGTTTGTCCCTTCTAAGATATGGACTTCAGATCCCAATTTACCATACACAGTACCAAGTTCTGTTCCAATATAACCACCACCTATGATAACTACTTTTTTAGGTACTTCTTGCAAATTAATTCCTTCATTTGAAGATATTACTTTATCACCATCAAACTCAAACCCAGGAATTTGAATAGGGCTTGAACCTGTAGCTACAATTGCATGTTTAAAAGAAATTGTCTCAACATCACTTTGTCCAGAAATTGCCAGAGTATTTTTATCTTTAAATGACGCTACTCCTTCAATAACTTCAATTCCATATTTATCAAAAAGACCTTTAATACCTCTCTCCATTTTAGAAATAATACCTTCTTTCCATTCATTCATTTTAGAGAGATCAATATTAATATCTTTTGCTGAAATACCCATGTTTTCTAAGTCTTTTAAAACATTAAAATAATCTGAGGAAGTAATCAAGGCCTTAGTTGGGATACAACCTACATTAAGACACACACCTCCTAACTTTTTTTCTTTTTCAATAACCATAACATCGAGTCCCTGTTGTGCTGCTCTAATTGCTGCAACATATCCTCCAGGCCCTGATCCAATTACTACTACATCTGTTTCTACTGTTAAACTTCCAACTACCATTTAGCACATCACCTCAAAAAATGCAACGCATTTTTTATCTTGTCTTCCTAGACTCCTAGCTTTCCCGGCTCCAGACTTCATATTATTTGCAATTATTTTTGTCATTTTCTTATTCTATTTATAGCCCCATAAATAATCTTAGCGGATCCTCTAAAACTTCTTTTAAATCTTTGAGAAATTTAGCCGCCTCTGCTCCATCTATTACCCTGTGATCAAAAGTCAATGAGAAAGTAACCATATCTGCAACATCAATATGATCTAATCCCTTAACTACTGGTTTTTTAACAATTCTTCCAATACCTAAAATTGCTGCTTGTGGGTAATTTAAAATTGGAGTAAAAAATTGTCCTGCCATAGATCCAACAGAAGTAATTGTGATAGTTCCTCCCGATTGTGAGATTGGTTTTCCTGCTCTTGCATCTCCTGCAACTAAGATAACCTCTTTAGCTAAATCCATTATTGATTTTTTATCAATGTCTCTAATAACTGGAACCATTAAACCTTTTTCAGTATCAACTGCTACACCCATATGAAAATCTTCTCTAAGATGAAGTTCTTCTTGTTCATCATCTAAAAGAGCATTAAATTTAGGATATTTTCTTGCAACTTCTACAAAAGCCTTCATAAAAAAAGGCAAATATGTTAATTTAACTCCTTCTTGTGCCATTGCCTCTTTTTCTTTTGCTCTGAGTTCAACCAATTCAGTAACATCAAATTCTTCACACATTGTAACTTGAGCTGTTTTCTCTAAAGATTTCATCATATTTTTAGCAATAGCTGATCTAATTCCTGTCTTATATGAAATAATCCCTGAAGCTTGGTTTCTATCAACAACTTGCGCGCTAGTCTTAGATTCCATAGGTGCACTTGTCTCTATTTTTTGAGGTTCACTTGAGCTCACAGTCTGAGCAACTTCGTTACTAACTTGTGTTTTTTGAACCATTGGTGCTGCTTTGTTTTTATCTTTACTCTCTTTTGCTCTTCTAACATCTTCCTCAGTTACTCTAGAATTCTCCCCAGTTCCTAAAACAAATTCAATATCAACATCTAACTCTCTTGCAAGTGCTCTTACACTTGGTGTTGCAATCACTCTTGTATTTTGACTCTCGGTTTCATGAACAAGCGATTCACTGGCCTCTTGACCCACATTCTCGCTTGTCTCATTTACGCTTGTCTGTTGACTCGGAACTTGTGACACATTCTCTCTCATCTCTTGACTCTTAGTCATATTTTCTCCTACTTTGCCTGTTTCTCTAAGGTCTGACATTAAAATTTGTCCATGATTCCCAGATCCTTTAATTGTAGATAAATCAATTCCTCTCTCTTTTGCAGCATGTTTAACATTAGGCATCGCAAGAATTTCTGAAGATTGTTCTTGTGGGTGAGCTAAAGGTGTTTCTTGAGATTGTTCTACAACTTCCTCAGAAGTCTCTTTTTTTGTCTCCTGACTTACAACATCACTTGTCTCCGAGCTAACTTCTACAGTTGTCTGTTTTTCTGTCTCTTTATTTATCCATTTCTTCTGAACTGCATCATAAAACGTAGAATCCTTTTTACTCTCATCTTTTGGAGGAATAGAACTTACATCATCAACTTCCTCAATAGAAAAATTAGTCTCTCCTGCATTAGTACTTTCTTCAACACTTGTCTCTTGACTCTGAGTCTCTTTTGACTCTTGATTCACAGGCTCACTAGTCTCATTATTGTTTTCATCAATTTTCATGAAAAGGTCTCCTACATCAATCATGTCTCCCTCATTACCTACTAACTCAACAACTTTTCCTGAAACTGGTGCTGGAATACCTACTGTTGCCTTATCTGTTTCAACATCAGCTACAGATTCGTCAACTTTAATAGTATCTCCTACCTTTACTTTCCATGTAACTAATCTTCCTTCTGCAATTCCTTCTCCCACATCAGGAAATTTAAATTCGTATGACATTTTAATCTAGTAAAATATCAAAATCAACACTTATAGAGTTTCTTCATCGTTATTTAGTAGAGAAAAAGCAAATTATTAAAAAACAAAAAACAGACAAAAAAATATGAGCAAAAAACTACAATATATTTCTCTAGGTAACAATGTTTCTCTAGAATCAATACTTGAACTTCAAAGAAAAATATGTAGTTTTTATAGGCAATATCCTGGAGTTAACTGTATGTATTCTTTCTCACCAAAACCAACAATTACTCTTGGAAGTTACCACAGGGACAACAAATTACATCCGAGTTTAAATTCTCCAGTAATGAAACAAGAAGCAGGTGAACAAAGAACTCAAGAGATTGCTACTTATTTAAGAGATAAGTTAGATAATGAAATTTCAGTGTTAAATAATTCTAATCAAAGGCCCGGTGGAAGTACATATAATGGGCCTGGACAATTAAGCTTCTTTTTTAATCTTGACCTAACACAAGAAAGTATTCATTTTGATGAACTCAAAAAAGTACTTGATGAATCTATGATTGAAACTCTAAAATCATATAGAAATGATCTAAATTTTAACTATAAAAAACAAATTGATATCTTTACTACAATCGAGGGAACTGATTATAAAATTGCATCTCAAGGATTCAAAGTTTCAACTAATGAGTCTAAAGTTGAACATACAAGATACGGAGTCACATTTCATCTTTCTCAGGATTCCATTAAACCCTTTGATTCTTGGATTTTACCTTGTGGAGTTGAACCACATGAAGGAAAAGCAATAGCTCTTGAACAACTTATTGAAGAACCTGTAAATCAAGAACTCTTTGAAAATAAATTTCTAGAAATATTTTCATCAAAACTAGGCTTTGAAGTTGATTCAACAAATATCATTGGAGATGTTATAAAAAAAGAGTTTGAAGAGATAGAGAGAAAATTAAAACTTAAATAGCCAATCATCAGATTGTAAAAAATCTTTTTTTTCTTGTGCCATAAAAATTTCTTCTTTTGTAAAAGGTTGTTCAAGATAATCTAGACCTTTTAAAAAAGATTTTTCTAAATGTTTTTTTAATTCATCAAAAGAAACTGAAGAGAGATCAGAAATAGAAGTTACTTGCTTATCCTTTTCTAGAATTTTTTCTTGTTTTTGGTGATCATTTTCAGGTTTTAATAAATCATTTAAAATAGTTTTATCAACATCAAATAAAAGTGTTCCATGTAATTGAATTGCTCCATTATCTTTTCTTATAGCAGAACCAGAAATTTTTCCCTTCTCTGTCATAATATCATTAATTGGTTTATGCCATGCTTTAATTCCTATTTGTTTTAAAGCATCAATTATCTTTGAAGTACCATATTGATAGATTTCCTGTAAATTTTTACCTTCAAAGTAATCCTCTGGTACTGTGATTCCCCAACTTAAATCATGACGAGACAGAAAAGTAACACCTCCTGAAGATTTTCTTCTAAGAATCGCAATATTATTTTTTTGACATTTATCAACATCTAAAACATCTCTAATTTTTTGCGAGTAACCTACATTGGCACAATCTCGATCCCATCCCGTAAAAGAGATAACTCCATTTCCAGTTTCTTTTACATAATCTAAAACAACATCATTTAATGCAATTCTCTCATATATATCATAATACTTAAAGGGAAAATATCTCCATTTCATAATTAAAAATAGAAAAAAGAATAATATAAAACTTTGTAACTAAAAAATATTAGAAATCAACTACTTCCTTAATTTTAGTTTTAATTCTCGTTGTATTTGGTAAAAAGTATTTCTCTAGTGCAAACTGTGGAAAAGGCAGATCAAATGCAGTAACTCTTTTAACAGGAGCCTCTAATTTTAACACACATCTCTCTTGAATTTGAGCTACAATCTCTGATGATAATGAACAAGCTCTTGTTGCTTCTTGAACAACAACTGCTCTTTTAGTTTTCTCAACTGATTTAACAATTGTATCAATATCAAATGGCCACAGAGTTCTAAGATCTATAATCTCACAACTCACATCTCCTAATTCTTCAACTGCTTTTTTAGTTGCTCTAGTCATTGCACCCCAAGTAACAATAGTTACATCGCTTCCTTCTTGAACAACATTTGCCTTACCTAATTCTATTTCATAGGCCTCTTCAGGAACTTCTTCTTTAAATGATCTATAAATTGATTTTGGTTCTAAAAATACTACAGGATTATTATCTTTAATTGCTGCAATAAGTAAACCTTTAGCATCTTTTGGACCAGATGGCATAACTACTTTAATTCCTTGAGCATGGATATAATATGACTCAGGTGATTCCGAGTGATGTTCTAATGCTCTAATTCCACCCGCACATGGTGCTCTTAAAACCATTGGAAGAGATGCTGTTGAATTAGATCTTTGTCTAAATCTAGACATATGCTGGATTACATGATGCAAAGCTTGATAAGAAAATCCTGAGAATTGCATCTCACACACAGGCCTCATTCCATTAATTGCAAGTCCAATTGATGAACCAACAATTCCTGCTTCTGCAAGTGGTGTATCTACAACTCTCTCTTTTCCAAATTCTTCTTGGAGTCCTTCAGTTACTCTAAAAACTCCTCCATCAACACCAACATCCTCTCCTAAGATGACAACCTTGTCATCTTGAGACATTGTGTGACGAAGAGCAGAATTAAGTGCTGCGACCATATGCATCTTAACCATTTTACTTATTACCTCCTCCTGTCGCCTGACTCCTTTGCTCAATCTCTTGGAGTTCTGCTTCAAGTTCTGCTTGTTGTTCTTTTAACATCCAAGGCATCTCTCCTTCAAATACATCTTCAAACATTTGTTTATATGTTGGTGCCTCAACACTTAGTCCACCTTCAACTGCTTCCTCAACTTCTTTTGCAACAGTCTCCTCAACCCAAGTTTTATAATCTTCAGACCAAGTACCAATTGCTTTAAAATAATTTTGAAGTCTCTCAATTGGATCTTTTTTAGCCCACTGAGCTTTTAATTCATCTGATCTATATTTAGAAGAATCATCTGAAGTTGTATGATCCCCCATTCTAAATGTTTCAGCTTCAATAAGAGTCGGACCTTGTCCTTCTCTTGCCCTAGTCAAAGCCTCGCTTGTCGCCTTGTATACTGCTAACACATCATTCCCATCAACTTTAATTGCATTCATATCATAAGCAAAAGCTTTTTGTGCTACAGTTTCTGAATTCATCTCACCAGATGTTGGAGTTGAAATTGCCCAACCATTATTTTGACAAAAAAATACTACTGGTAATTGAAACTGTGCTGCAAAATTAAGTGCTTCATGAAAATCTCCCTCAGATGTTGCACCATCTCCAAAATACACAATTGAAGCTGACTTTTCTTTTTTTAATTTAGATGCCCAAGCAATACCTGTTGCATGTAAACACTGAGATGCAATTGGAATTGCAGTTGGCAGTGCATGTGCTTTTGTCATATCAGCATAAGCCCTAGTATCTCCATTCCATGATTGAACTAATTTTTTTCTATCAGCACCTCTTGCAATAAAAACACCCATTTCCCTAAAAGAAGGGATAATCCAATCTTCTTCTTTAAGTGCCATCCCTGATCCTATCTGACTAGCCTCTTGTCCTTTCGCCTGTGCATAAGTCCCAATCTTACCTGTTCTTTGTAAATTGAAAAGTTTTTCATCCATAGTTCTAAGTAAAACCATTAAATGATACATCTCTTTTACTTTATCCTCATTTAACTCTTTAGGATATAAATCATGATCTACTTGACCATCTTGAGTTAAAACTTGCATATACTCTAATGAACAAGTTTTGATTTCTTTTCTCACCATTCTAATAAATCTTAATACTTTAAACTTATAAGAAATTAGTGCTATTTTAAAGTGGAGAATTAATAAAAACTATCTACCAAAAAGTCTTCTCCAAAAACTTTTAGGGCCAGTTGGATTAGATTGTGATTTTTTAGGTTCTAAAGAAAAGGTATTTGAAAATTCTTGGCCTTCTCCTGCATCAAAATATAATGTTTTTCCCTTTGTTAATTCAAACTCTTCTCGTGTAGCTTGCCCAATAGTTACTCCAAATGAAATCCCTGAATTAACATAATCTACTTTTTGATGATTAGCTTCAATTTGACCAAAAGTATAGATTTTTCCATTGAGCTCAATGGTATTTCCTACTCTTAATTCTCCTTCAACAACTTTTCCTGTTAAAACAACTCCTACTCCTCTAATGAAATATACTTCATTTACTTTTATTGATGCCATATTACTTTCTCTTTTTTTTTGGTTTATCACCATTGAGTCTTCTAAGCTGTTTTTTCACTTCAAATCCTAAAATAACAAGTAAAATAACATTTACTAGTGCCCAGAAAATAAGTGAACCTGCAAAACTTCCAATTTTTAGAGGAATAAATGAATATTCAAAAGTAAGTAGATTTGGTGAATTTTGCTCTAAAGAAAAAGCAGCACTATTTCCTTCAATTGTAGTATTATTATTTTCGTAACTCAAATACGTAAAAGATTTACCTTCTGGAATTTCAATCAAAACCTCACCATTTAAAATTGGAACTCTTGTATCTTCTTTAAGTGGAATTTCAACTCGTTTAAAAAAAATACCTGATGATTCATATTCTAAGATATATGTCAGAGTAATATCATATTCAAAACCTGGTAAAATTGGTTGAAAAATATCTAAAACAATTGAAGTATAATCATTTGTTTTAACAACCCTAGATCGAATATCATCATTATATCTATTTTTTGCAGAATACTCAACAATATTGAGTGGGTTTTGAGAATCTGCATTAAAAATTTTAAATTCTACTTGACCTGGAATAATTCCTGAATCATGGACATTTCTAATTGAAATATGTTTTTCAATTTGAATAGTGTTATCATCTAAAATTGTTACGATAGAATCATATTTTGTAAATTGTTCAACATCATAAGAAAAAGCCGAAGATAGTGAAGCTATTACAAGTAAAAATACTAATAATCGTTTAATCATAATAAATTTTAGTAAATATAATTTAAATACTTTTGCGATAATTGTAAATAACAACATCATTCTAATCCTACTAACACCTCTTTAAAGAATTCTCTTCTTGTTTGAGATGAAATATTTACTCTTAGTTCCCAAGAATTATCTAACGTTCGACTACCAGTATATGCACTAAATACTCCTTGATTTAGCATCAAAGAATAGAGCTCAAATTCATACAATGTTCCATTAGTTGAATATACATCAATTAGGTTTTCATTTTCTTGGAAAACGCTATATCTAAGTGAGCTTCCAACATCAAAACTACTTACAGAAACATAGTCTGGAACATAAAGATGCAATGTAATATTCTTATCAAGAGTAGTTTGATCAGATAATAAATTATTTACTCTAAAAATTGTATCATATACTCCTTCACCTAATTGAGTAGATTCTATTTCTAAAGATAAATTTGTATCAAAATTAATTTCATCAATTATCTCAACTGTTGTTAGTTGAGTTTGATCACCATTACTTAATTCTCCAAAAATATCATATGATGTATTAATATCACCTGATGCATTAAGAAGATAACCAAGAACGATACTCTCACCAAATACTAAATTCAAATTCACTGGGTTTGGACCTTCAATGAACAACGGCAATTCTGCACTCGTATTTGAAATTAATGAATATCTCCTCTCTTCAGATGAAAAAGAATAACTAGGATCTGATCCAAAATATTCTCTAATAAAAATATCATCTGTTAAATACTCATTTCCACCATGAATTGTAAATCTACTAAATGATGAAAATGTATTATCATTTCCAGTCATAAAATTTAATTGAGTATAACTAGAATCAAAAATTTCAAATTCTATATCTTGGTTGAAATAAGAAAATCTTTGTGTATACCACGCATTCTGAGATGTTGCAAAATTAGTTCCTGTTGCAACAGTTGATGCTACGTCCCCTGTTCTCTCTTCAATTTGAAATTGTGTACTTGCCCCAAAATTATTCAGATAAGGACCATACCCATTCCCAGAATTGTCACTTAGTGCATACCGATTAGCACCTCCACCATTAGTATTAATTCTATTTGTTTTCAGATACATTTCATAATTTACAAAGTTAAATCCTACATCTACAAATCCTCCATTAGGATCATCATTTGTATCTTTAAGCAAGGCTCTATTCCCACTAGTCTCTGTAGCTAATCGCACTACTCCCGAATCCAAGTCACTCCACCCAACTGGGAGACTTCCGTCTAATTGACTGACAAAATTTTCAAAGTCCTCAAAATACAAAAACGTCTCAGCACCGTCACTTCTACTGATAGCCTCATCATTACCATAATAAAATTCAAAATTATATTGTTGAGAAACTACTAAAGGAATATGTGATTCAATAAAAATTCTAGCTACTTGAGATCCGAAATCACAGTAATCAACATAATAATCAAGTTCTAATCCTGATGATGAAAATAAAAAATCATTACATTGGTTATTCCAATTAAAATTAGACCCAACATTTGAATTATTTAACTCAAGTAGATATACAAAATTCTCAGTTGTTGTGGCAGGTGCTGTAAAGGAGATATTTTGCCTATATGCATAACTCCTATTAAACCAAGGTTTATCTAAATCATCAAAATATAAACTTGAAGTAATATTTGAGCAACCTAAAACATCTTGACAAGATACATTTACGCTAACTAAAAGAGTCGTATTTTGAATAACTTGAGTAGTAGATAATGGTAGAGGATTTACTAAATCAATATCTAATGATTTAACTACAATTGAACATTGAAGTGTAAGAGTATCTGTAGTTGAAGTATCATCTGAACTAACTTCAAAAACTGCACTAACAGTACCCACATTAGAATCTAAGCATGAAAAGAATACTTCCGAGCTTTGATTTTCTACAAGAGAAGATCCTTGAGTAAAACTTGTTGAAAAAGAAGAACAATTTCCTGAAATACAAGTAATAAAAATATTTGAATTTGCATATCTTGAAAATAAATTTGTAGAGTTGATTTCATTACCTTCACTTTGAAAAACTTCATCAAAAGTAATTAATGAATCCTCAAAAGTTAACTGGTTTTCTCCTAAAATTCTCAATTCAAGTCTTTGAGTATCTACTAAATTACCTAACTCCCCAAACATAACATGTCTACTATCAACAGGACCTGTTGCATTAAGAAGATATGTTACAAGAGATGATGTTCCTGAACTTACATTGATGAACTGAGGATTACTATCTAAGTAAAAAGGAGTTGAGCCAAGAATTGGAGAAACTAATTCTTTAGAACCAATAGTCATCAAACCTTCTTCTAAAGTAAACCATGCAACATCTTCATTTGCGTGAGTATCACAATCACCAGCACCATCTTGCTCACAATACCTCACCTCAGCACTAGTGCCGGACACGAGTCTAGCGCTTGGGTATTGAGGGTCCTGTGCTCCATTATCTGAGTTTTGATACACAGCAATAACTGGATCTACAAATGTCTCAGAAAAACTAACAGGAGTCCATTCAGAATTTCCAATACTCTCTTCTCCATTTGAAAACCTAGAAAAATCTGCATTTGAAAAATCAATTGCAACATATCCATAAGTCTCACTAAAAGTACCCGAACACGTATCGCCAGTCCCCGCATGATCACATGCAATAAGTGTAGCACCACTTGTTGTAATTGTTCCATCAACCCAACCACTAGGTGCAATCTGACCTGTTGCACTGGAATAGTCTTGAGCTTGTGCAAATACACTCGGAACATTAGAAAATGTTTTTGAAAAACTAAATGCGGTATCTGATCCATCAGTTGGAACATTAGAGAGAGTTCCAACATCAATCCAACTCAATCCTGAAATAACATCAGAATCAAAAACCATGTAATGAACTTCTTCTTGTTCAACAACTGATGAACAAGTACTAGCACCAGCATCTTCACAAAGTGCAATAGTAAATCCCGTAGTATCTAGTGAAGTGATAACTGGAATTAAAGCATTATTGTCTGAATCTGTATCACTTACAGGAGTTGCAATTACAACAGGATTTGATGAATATTCTCTCTCAAAAGTAATTCTCTGTGATTCAAAATTCTCTAAAGTTACACTACCCGTCTCACCAATAGATTGCAAATCATAATACAAACTAACATTAACATCTATACAATCAACTACATCTGCACAAGTAACATTTAATGTAATTGGGAAGGTAGTATTTTGTTCAACATCAAAAAGAACATCTGGATCTGGATTTTGCATAGTAACATAAAGTGGTAGCTCAGTTGCTTCACAATCTAAAGCAATAGTATCTCCACTTGAATCCTGATTAGAAAATACTTGAAATACAGCGCTAAAGTTTCCTGCAACAGATGCTGAACAGATAAATTCAATTTCTGAAGTGTTTAAAGAGTCAATAGTAGAACCTTGAGCAAACGGAGTTGAAAATAAAGAACAATCTCCACTCAAACAACTAACCTGAACATTAGTATGATCTACTACACTTGCATCAAGTTGAGTAGATAAACTAACAGGATTATAATTTACAACAACCCCATTAAAATTTAAAGTATCATCTACAAAAGAAATTCTTGGCCTATCAACAATACTAACATTTACTAAATTTGAAATAACTTCTGGAAGAGATGACTTTGTTCTAACTTCTAATTCATGGAATGAACCCAAAGGACCTGTACTATTAACTTGAAAAGAAACTACACAAGAACCATCAATTGGCACTAAACAAGAATCAGTAGTAGAACCCAGGATTCTAAATGGAGATAACGAACTATTTGTAACTTGGATGCTATTTGCATACAAACTAACATCCACATCCCCACAAGAGCCATTACATGATAAATTTACATCAAGGTTAAAACTTTGATTTTGAAGAACTTCAGTATTTGAAATTGGAGAAATAATTGTAGCATTTAATGAACTCTCACGAATAATAACACTCACATTATTTGAAATTGGACCATAATTTGTTAAGCCAAATAATGTAAACAATGAATTCTCTGGAGCATTTGATGAAAGACTAAATGTTCTTGACTCTGAACTCCCCGCAGATACACTAAATGCTTGAGGATTCTGAGCAGTCCATAATGGATAAGTATTATTTATAGTAGAGATACTATCTTGACTTGAACTCATAGTTTGAATTAAACCTTCCTCTAAAGCAAACCAAGCAACATCTTCATTTGCGTGAGTATCACAATCACCAGCTCCATCTTGTTCACAATACCTCACCTCTGCACTAGTGCCGGACACGAGTCTAGCGCTTGGGTATTGTGGATCTTGACCCCCATTATCTGAGTTTTGATACACAGCAATAACAGGATCTACAAATGTCTCAGAAAAACTAACTGGAGTCCATTCAGAATTTCCAATACTCTCCTCTCCATTTGAAAACTTAGAAAAATCTGCATTTGTAAAATCAATTGCAACATATCCATAAGTCTCACTAAAAGTCCCAGAACACGTATCGCCAGTCCCCGCATGATCACATGCAATAAGTGTAGCACCACTTGTTGTAATTGTTCCATCAACCCAACCACTAGGTGCAATCTGACCTGTTGCACTGGAATAGTCTTGAGCTTGTGCAAATACACTCGGAACATTAGAAAATGTTTTTGAAAAACTAAATGCGGTATCTGATCCATCAGTTGGAACATTAGAGAGAGTTCCAACATCAATCCAACTCAATCCTGAAATAACATCAGAATCAAAAACCATGTAATGAACTTCTTCTTGTTCAACAACTGATGAACAAGTACTAGCACCAGCATCCTCACATAATGAAAATTCAACATGTGTTGTATTAAGGTTATGAATAACTGGAATTAAAGCATTATTGTCGGAATCTGTATCACTTGCAGGAGTTGCAATTACAACAGGTGTTGAATTATATGTTTTCATAAATTCAATCAATACCCTTTGATTATTCTGAGTTGTAAATGAACCTGTCTCACCAATTGATTCTACTCCATCATAAATCAAATCTATAGTAACACCTGAACAATCAAGTGCACCTACACAACTAACATTAAATACAACATCAAGTCCTTCATTTAAATAAAAATCACTTGGATTAGCAATAGGAGATACAACATCAATAGTAATTGTTGAAGGTGGAGAAATTACAAAAGTATCTTCTAAATTAATTGTTGGTAATGTAGCATGAGAACAACTCACATTATAAAAAAAACTTCCTGCACTTGGAAAAGTTGAATAAAAATCATATTGCCCAATTGATGTATTATAGTTCATTGGAGAAAAAGAGCCATAACTTCCATTTGTATTAAATTGAATTTGACAATTTGCATCATCAACTTGTGATGTATTAACAAAACTATAATTTGCAAAAAAACCAATCTCAGTATTTATACCAACTGGAAAAAAATCACTATAATCATAAATTGATAAGGAACTATTTTCTACAACAGTATAATTTGAAAAATGAGGTACACCTACTTCTAAAATTCCTCCAGAATAAGTTAAAATACTACATTGAGTACAAATACTATTTCCGTTAACCAATACAATCGGTTCAACTTCATCGATATTGTAAAATCTCAAAATAGCAGACACATTGTAGTTGGTAAGAACCTGAGAATCTAAGCTCATAAATGAATCAGAAATTGTAACATAAGTATCTAGATCTGCATTGTCTGCATCAATACATTGTGTAAATTCAATACTCCCAAAAGAAGTATTTTCAAGAATTAAGTTACAAACATTTGAGATATTTGACACTAATGATAAATCTGTTGTAGTACCATCAAAAGTTTCATAAGAAACATTCAATGGACTAATTAAAGTAATCTGTCTTGATAGTAATTCTACCTGAGATGAAGTTCTATCTTCTGCTCTTAGCGTAAAATTATAATTCCCAGGAGTTATTGAAATAGTTGTGGTGACATCGCTACAATCTGAACATAAAGAAACAAATGAACCACCATTTAATGAATATGAGAAATCAGAACTTTTCGTTGCAAAAGCATCAACTAAAATTGAATTTCCAATAGATGTCAAATTCTCAAGCGGAGATATTAATGATACAACATAAGGAATTACTACAGGTTCTAATACTTCAAAACTAACATCATCATTATCATAATACTGGCCCACATTTGCACAAAAATCATTTTCTCCATCCCAATCAACAATACATCTTACATAATGAGTACCTGTTACATCATCCACAGTAAATGTTTGAGAAACAGAGTTAGGGTTTCCATCTACAGCATTACCACTGAAGAGCTGAGTCCAGTCTGTTGAATTGTAGTAATACATATATATCTCAGTTCCAGCGTCATAAGGATCATAAAAACAAGTAGCTTCAACACTAGTTCCCCAAAACATAGTTGACATATTAATTTCTACCTCTTGTACATTTTCATCACCAGCATTACCCAAACTACTTGAGCACGAATCAAAGGTATTATCTCCCTCGCTTGTTGCAGGCCACAAAGAACAATCAAAGCCAAAAGTATCACTACATGTCCTACCAGAAGTATTTATAAGAGTTAATGGATCTACATAAAAAACACTGAAATTTATTGTTTCATTGATAATTTCTGAAGTTAAAATGTCCTGAGCAAATAGTGTTAATGAATAATTACCATTTCTAAATACTTCATCAATTAGGAATGTATCACAAGATGAACATATCTCAACGCCTGGTCCACCATTAATTGAATAAGAAATATCTGCATTTTTTGAAGTAAGTCCTGAAATACTAATAACTGGATTAGTATATTCTATATTCAAAGGAGAAAGAAGAGATAATGTAAATGGGATTTCAACTAATTCTAAAACCTCAATACTTGCATCATCATTATCATAATAAGAACCACCATCTCCGCATTGATCATTCTCACCATCCCAGTCAACAATACACCTGTAATAATGAGTACCAACAACTGAGTCAACCTGATGAACAACACTCACATTATGAACATTAGCATCTGGAGCATTACCACTGTAGAGCTGAGTCCAATCTGTTGTGTTATAATAATAGATATACTCCTCAGTTCCTGCACCATAAGGATCAAATTGACATGTTACCTCAACACTATCTCCACCATACACTAATGTTGAATTAATAAAAACCTCGTCAACATGCTCGTCTCCAGCACCTCCTATCGCGCTTGGGCATGAGTCAAAGGTATTATCCCCCTCACTTGTTGCAGGCCACAAAGAACAATCAAAGCCAAAAGTATCACTACAAGTTCTCTGTGTACTATCAGCTGGAGGATTAATTATATCACTAGTTACACTAAATGATTCTATCCATATATTTTCTTCCAATGTACTATCTGCTACTGCTCTAACTTCAATATCATAAGAACCAATAGTCAAAAATATTATTTCATCAAAACTAATACAATTAGAACAAATTTCAATAAAAGAACCGCCATTAATTGAATAAGAAATAGTAGAGCTAACATCTGTAGTTCCAGCTACAGTGATCAATGGTGATGAATATGCTAAGTTTTGAGGTGAAGTGATATTTAAAAACGGATTTAGTACTTCAAAACTAACATCATCATTATCATAATATTGTCCTGTCTCAGCACAAAAATCATTCTCACCATCCCAATCAATAATACATCTTACGTAATGAGTACCTGAAACTAAAGAAACGGGAATTGTCGCACTCACTTGATGAACATTACCATCAGGAGCATTCCCAGCATATAATTGAATCCAATCTGTTGTATTGTAGTAATAAATATACTCTTCAGTTCCTGCACTATATGGATCAAACGTACAAGTAGCTTCAACAGATTCTCCAAAATAAACCAAGGAAGAATTTACAATAACACTATCAACATGCTCATCATTAGCACCCCCAGTACTTGAAGGACATGAGTCAAAAGTATTATCTCCTTCGCTTGTTGCAGGCCAATCTGAGCAATCAAAGCCAAAAGTATCGGTACATGATCTCTGAGTTCCCTGTACTAGTGGATCAATTGCAAAAAGCCATGATCTATTTTCAAGAAAGTAATCCTGTGTTCCATAAGAAATTTGAGCTCTTCCTAATTCATATAAATATGGAGTTAGCAGAGGAGTTTGAGAATAATAAAAGAAATTTTCATGTGTAGAAATATTATCCCAAATAAGATATTTTCTTGATTTATCTTCTGATTGTTCTACCCTATCTGCATTAGTATCTGTAATCTCAAATGTTGAAGGAATACTTTCCCTTAATTCAGTTATTTGGTTTAACTCATAATTGGTTAAAGTAAATTCATTTCTAAAAGGCCCTAAAAAAGGATCAATTGTCGCTGGCACATTTCTTATAATATCAAAAGGAATAGTATCAACAACATTCACATAACTTTTTCTATTTAATTCATAATCTCCTACCTGTGTCGTAACATCAATGAGATATTTTCCAGTCTCAGTTACATTATAATATGCAAAATATACACCATTTTTTTTACTCTCAACAATTCCTCTATCTTGTGTTGTTATTTGTATGAAATCCCCTCCTGGAGTTTCTAACTGAAGTGATATATTTGAAGAAGAAACTAAATAACCATTAGGATCTAAAACTACAATTACAAATTTTACAATAGATTGTACTTCATAAAGAGGCTTTTGAGTATTAATTGAAACCAACCCATATGCAAAAAATTCATCATCTCCCATTATCGTTTCTTTCTTATAAATACCTGGAGTTAAATTTTGTAAACTTGAATTTACAAAAACCTCCTTAGTATTTAAGTTAATATAAGTATTTTCTTGAGATTGATTTTCTAAATCTTGAGATTCTAAAGAAGGTAGAAAAACTTTTTCCTGAGATCTAGCATTTGTCTCCTCGTCTAAAAATATTACTGTTGAATTCTCCAAAAGAATAATCTCTTCATCTTTTTCAATAAGAACTTTTTCTTCAGTACCATCTAAATTAATTTTTGTAATTTCTCTTTGAGTATCAATACTCTGTTCTCTAAAAGAAGAATTAAATAAAGAAGTAGTATTTACACTTCTTGGTTTTTTAATTGGTTTCTCAACTTCCTCTTTTTTCTCAATAATACTCTCAAGTTCAGAATCATCTTGCTCGATAGAACCTGTATTTTCTCCCTCATCATCAAAATATCCTAATTCGAAACTATAAAGGCTCTCACCAAAATCACTATAAACATTAACCTGATATTCTCCTAAAATTAATGGCTGAGATACATTAAAAGAAAAACTACATTGATATATACAGTTGAGTGAAAATGATGTTTTTTGATCTGGAACAGATTTTGGAAAAATATCAAAAAAAAATTCTCCTTCTTGAGTTGAAGTAAGAAATCCATTGACTTTAGTTGTAATAGAATCCCTAGTTACTTCTACCCTTTTTGGAAGGGACACACTATAAATTTCATTTTTTATCTCCTCTAAAACAAAAGAACTTCTTTGTGTAAATTTATTTCTCTCATATCTTGTAGAAACAATAATTTCATGAACTCCAAATGTGGTTCTTCCAATTCTTAATTTTTCAAAACAACTATAACCTGAACAAGAAAATTTTCTTGATGAAATTACAATATTTTCAGAGTTAATAATTTCTACATCAAATGTAATCTCAGTATCAATTTCTTTACTAATTCCTAAATCTAAAAAGTAACTTGAATCTTCAAAAACTACTTCAACATTAGATATTGAAAATAAACCATCAGATACTCGCTGCGTTGCTGAAAACAATGAAAATAGTAATAGTAATACAACAAATATACTAATACCTATTCTCTTTGAAATCTTCATAGAAGATTTCAAGATAATACTACTTTTAAAGTTACGTTGTCTAAAAAAAGAAAAACCAAAATAATAGAAAAAATAACCTTGTAGATTAGTTAAAAAAGAAAAAGAAAAGTAATGTTAAAACATTACATAAATAATACTAAAGCACCAATTACTAGAGCTAAAACTCCCAAGATATATTCTACTTTTGCTGATGCAAAGGAATAAGCCCCTTCAACAACAACTGCTTGAGTTCCTCCTACTTGATCAACAGCAAGAGGGTCGACTCCCGTTAGGAATAAATCGTCAAAATTAAACTCACCTGAACCTGAAACATTATATGTCAGTGTCCAAGTATTATTTACATTTGAAGCACCTCCGTATAAATCAAGTGATGAATTTGAAGGATTACCCGCAGCAATTAAACCATATTGAAACATTGTACCATTGTAAATTGTATCATTTAATGTCTCATTTGCAGCATTTGTAGTATACCATGGTGAATTTGAAAATACAAATGGTGAAGTTAAAGTGAAAGTATTAGGAATAAAGTTGTAAACAACTACTGCTTGATCTGCAGGCGTTGGTGATGAACCTAAATTAGTAACTGTAATTAAAACATTAAAGTTATCATCACTGAGTCTAGTAATATTTCTAGAAATTTCTAACCAATAACCTGTTGCTAAATAAAGCTCTTTAATGTATACAACATCTTGTCCATAGGAAACTGATCTATTTTGAATTTGAAGACCATCATCAATAACTAAAGCATCAAAATCCATCCAAACAATAGGTGATGAACTAAATGTATAATTAAAATACCACTCTGAACCTGAGTTATTCCAAGGCACAGTTGATGAGTTTAGTAATACATTAGGAAAGTAATCATTAGTTAGAGTTGTTCCTGAAATTGTATCATTATCAATAATTGAAGGGTTTGTAAAACCTGTTCCTGTTCCATCTCTTACCGATACCCATAATGAAACTTGAGTTAAATTAACATCAATGTCTGTAGGGTTTGAAACTTCTGAAGTAATTTGCCATGTTGCATTATCTCCAGTTAAGGTATTGTTTAAGAATTTCTCAAATTCTAAATCTAAGTCAACTAAAGCTTCAGTTGAAACTAAACCAATTCTTGAGAAAGTTCCATTGTACTGATAAGTCATAGTAGTATTTACAATATCATATGTTCCTGCAGTATTTACTCCTGGAGGTGTAATCGTATCATAGGAAATATCAGTTGTAGTTGCTGCATTTAAACAACCACCTGCTAATGCTGACCAAGTAATAGACCTATTATCTCCTGAAACTACTGCATTACCTGAGTCAGATCCTGCAACTGATGAATCATCAAATGTCACGTTTTCAAGAGTTCCTGAATTATTAATTGATAAAGCATTATGAACTAATGAAATATTATAAACACAATTATTTGGATATGCTGTAGCATTCATAACATTTTGAACAGTATCAGTAATTGTAATTGGTTGACCTGCAAATACTCTAGAATCTGAATATGATGCTGTTAAATTCAAAGCAGGTGCAATTAATGAAGTATTTACATCATAAGTAAATTCAACAAAATTACCAGCACCAATATCTGGAATAAATAATAACATATAATCTGATGCTGTATTAAATTCTGAAACAAAACCAGAACCAGAACTATTAACAACATTTGAAATTGTACTAATTCCTGAAATATTAATTAAAACATCCTGTGCAGCTTGAGTTGCATGAATATTTGAAATATTAATACTTCCTGATGCACTGTAATTAGACTGGTTTTCACCCGCATCAGCATATAATCCAGAAGTTGAACCAAGAGGGTCATATCTAACATTCTCGGCAATAGTTTCTGAAAAATCAATATTTAGAATTGGTGATGCTGAAGATGCAGCAGACAATCCTACTAATAACACAAAAAGAATTTGCATTAACCTTAACTGAAAACTTGTATTCATATATTCAAAACTAAAAATAACGATTTTTATATAATATTAACAACTCATAAGTAGTAGGTATGAATCATAATCTCTCATAAGCAGGTTTTTTCTCAAATTCATCTGGGTTTGAAACTGAATTTTTTCTTATTTCTTTTAATTTCTCTTTTGTATCCAAAGGTAATTTCTCAGTTGCAGCTCCAAAAGCATCTGCAGAAATATCTTTAATATAAATTTCTAAGAAGTCTAGTGTCTCTTCGGGATATAAGGTATAAAGTTCTTTTAATGTCCATCCAAGTCCTTTTTGAACATAATAATCTTTTTCTGATAGAAGCATTTTAACCTTTTGAATAACTAATTCAAATTGTAAAATATTTTTTCTCTGAGAAGCATAATAGAGAAGAGAAGTAAGTGAGAGTCTTTTTTGCCAGGAATTCCCATTAATTGTAAATTCTCCTAAAAAATGAAGAAAAGATTTTTTATAATCAACTAACTTAGCATAAATTTTTGAGAGCAAATCACTATGCACCCAGTGTTCAATATCATAAGACAATTTTACAACATCTTCTTTTCTAGAAAATAGAAAATCAACTTCAATAAGATCTAACTGCATTAATACATAAGTGAGCACTTCAAATATATCCGAAGTATGAAAACAATAGGTAAAAATCTCAAATTGATCTTCAACTGAGAGTAAATATATTTCTTCAATTTTCAGTTTTCTTAAATGTGTATGAGAAATTCCCAAATATTGTAATTCCAAATCTCTAAAATCCTTAGTAATAGTAACATTTTTTCTTGGCAGTTTTCCTATTTCAAGTTCTATAATTCTTCTGTATTTTTCTAAATCAATCATTTCTCAAGTTTTGATATTCTTCTTTTATGTCTCTCTAATTGTGAAAATTCTGTTAATAAAAAAGCTTTGATAATTTGAGGATATAAATCATGATTAAATTCCCTTGCTCTAAGACATAATATATTTGCATCATTATCATATCTTGCCATCATTGCTGAGTATTCATCAAAACATTGAGCTGCCCTAATACCTCTCACTTTATTTGCAGCAATTGCCATTCCAGTTCCAGAACCACAGATTAAAATTCCAAAAGAATGAGGAGTTGTTAAAACTTCTCTTGCAACAGCCCTAGCATACAGTGGATAATCAACAGGAGCATCATCAAAAGGACCAAGGTCTTGATATACACACTCAAGTCCCTCCAGGACGCCAAGGATTTTTTGTCTCACGTCTACTCCAGTGTGGTCTGATGCAATAAAGATATTCATAACAAAATAAAAAAGAAAATAGTATATATACTTTTAGTATTGTACTTTGGTGATGAGGGAGAGAAATATAATTATAATAAATAAATTAAAAAAATAACTAAAATACTTTACTCAACAATTAAATTAATTGCTTGAGCAAATTCTCCTTTTTTCTTATTCTCTAAAATATAAGATTTAAGAGATTCTTTGAAGTAAGGATGCTTTCCTCTCTGAATTTTACCAATAACATAATAACCAATTGCCATTACATGAGCATTTGTAAAATTCTCTGGCAGAGGAACTCTAAACGTATTTTCTTCATATACATGAACTGGTAATTCTCCCTCTCCAAATGCTAAACAATATTGTGGTGCAATCACTGTTTTAGCATGCATTGAAGTCTCAAATGTGTGTGTTTGCCAAGGAACTAAAGTTCCAAAAAGTTCTTCAAATTTAACATCAAATAAATTTCCAACATAACCTGCAGTATTTGGAACAAGCAAATAATATCCAAAATGTTCCTGAATATTTTTTGGAATTATTGGGTCAACTTCTTGTAAAATAAAATCATATAACTCTTTTACATCCCGAACATTCATAGAAACACCACTAAACATCCAACCTAAATATGTTGAAGTATTATAGGTATAAGGTTCTCTGTTTTTTTTAGTTGTAATAGTTTTCTCTTGTCCCACAATCCCTTCCACTTGTGACTCATATGTGCACGTAACAGCATACGTATCCAAACCTAATTCCTGAAATTGTTTCGCTAAAATTGGCGCATGTTTTCCTCCTGATGCACTAAATACAATTGCTCCATCACATTGTTTAGCTAGAGATTCTACATCTTCCCTTAAAGTATTCTCATCTACGTATTGAGCCCTCTCACCAAAAAGCATTTTTGCTGTAGTGAGTGCATTAACACTTGCACCAATGAGAGGTTTATCAAAATTTGGAAACTCAATTTCACTTAAACCATATCTCATAAATTTCTCCAAAGCACCAAGTAAAACAACATCTAAATCCGGAATAGAGTTTTCATCAAAATGTTCCATGATTTCTAAATTTGAATACTGAGACATTTACTTTTTACCTCCTAAATCTTTTGTATAAGAATTCCAATCTGATTGGAATTTCTCAAGCCCCATATCTGTTAAAGGGTTATAATAAAGCTTGTCAAATACTGATTTTGGAATTGTTGCAATATCACAACCAAGTTGAGCGCATTCATGAACATGATGTGGAGACCTCACTGATGCTGCTAAAATTTTTGTCTCAAAACCATAATGATCATACATTTTTTTAATCTCTCGAATTAACTCGACACCATCATAACCCTCATCATCAACTCTTCCTAAAAATGGAGATACACACCATGCTCCTGATTTTGCTGCAAGTAATGCCTGATTTGCTGAAAAGCATAAGGTAACATTACATCTTATCCCTTCTCGTGATAATAAAGTTACTGCTTCAAGTCCCACTTTTGTAAGTGGCACCTTAACTAAAATATGTTTTGAAATTTTAGCATAAGCCCTACCTTCTTTAATAATTGAATCAACGCTAGAAGTATCAATAACTTCTGCAGATAAAGTAAAATCTTTTGGAGAATATTCCTTTAAAATTGAGTGAATTTCTCTTAAAGTTTCAATAAAGTCACGACCTGTCTTTGCAATAAGTGATGGGTTTGTAGTAACTCCATCTAAAATTCTACTCTGAGCAACTGTTTGAATTTCTTCAACCATCCCAGTATCTAAATATAATTTCATACAATAATTGAAATTTTCTCTTTAAAAATAATTTCTCTAACCTTTGTGGTGAAGATTAGTAGATTTATTTTAAATTAGATAGTGAATCAAAGTTTTTTTTAGGACTCTGAGAACTTGAAATAAAAGAACCAACACTTAAAACATCAATTCCTGCATCAAGACTTAGTTTCCCAGTTTCTAAATTAATTCCACCATCAATTTGAATAAGAATATCTTCTTTTAAAACTCTAATTTGCCTTACTTTATCTAGTACATGTTCCATAAAACTTTGACCCTCAGCTCCGGGAATAACTGACATTAACATAATATGATTTACCTGACCAATAAAAGGAAGAGCATTCTCCACTTGTGTCTCTGGATTTAAAACTAGAGCAACTTCAATTCCTTTTTTCTCAAAAGAGTTTTTAACTTCAATAAAATCACCTATTTCAAAGAAGATCTCTCTATGAATAAATACCTTAAAAACTCCTAATCTAATACAATCATCCAAATAATCCAAAGGTTTCTCAACCATTAAATGTACTTCCACATCATGGTCTAAAAAATCTGAATCAGTAGAATTTTTAAGATTAATAGTTTTTGTTTTGACAAAATGTCCATCACAAATATCTAGATGGATTACTTTAGAAAAGTTAAGCAACTCCAATTTTTTTTTATATATATCAATTGATGTTGCAAAAATAGTAGGAGAAATAAGTTGTTTCATGATAAAAAGAAAAAAATAAATTATATAAAAAAATAGCACTACTTCTTAGAAAATTTTAACCTGCAAATTTGTAGATCACGAACTCCTACAATATTTGCGTAAATTAACATTAAAAAACCTAATACCTTAAGTTCAATTCCATAATAAGGCAAAAATGAAATAACTGCGCCCAAACCTAAATAACTCGCAACAGTAAGAGAACATGCTGCACAGCCACCTACTAAGACACCAAAAAATGTTCCGATAAAAGAAGTTGCTGATTGTTTTTTATCAAATGAAGAAAACTTAATATACTTGTAAATAAAAAAAGTGAAATATAGTGCAAAAAGTAAAGAAATCATAATTTGCAAACTATAATTTACATAAAAATAACTTAAACCCATATTTCCTTTAATTAACGCATCATCTGTCAATATCTCAAATAAAAAATAAAGAGAAGAAAATAAAATAATAAATAAAATAGTATATCTATAATTTGAAAATACTAACCTGAAATTTTCCAAATATTGTTTCATAAAGAAATCATAATAATTTTCTTATATAAACTATTTGTTTAATTGTGAAAAAAAAGAATAAGTTAAGAACATAAAATATAGATAAATTCTATATTATTTATTGAAACTCAACAACATTAATTAAAAATTAATGAACTAAATTAGTTTGCTAATTCAGCTTCAATAACTTGTTCAAAAGCACTAAATGGTTGTGCTCCAACTAAAAGTTGCCCATTAATAATAAATGATGGTGTTCCTGAAACTCCAAAAGATTGTCCTTCTGAGAAATCAGCTTGAACTTGAGCTGCAACTTCTGGGTCTGCGTAACATGAATCATAAGCTTCTTCTGAAACTCCTGTCTCCATTGCCCAAACTTTTAAATTAGCAACACTTAGTGATTGTTGGTTTTCAAATACTGTATCGTGGAATACAAAGAATGCATCATTTCCTGCTTCTCTAAATACACATTTACCTGCAATTCCTGCTGGTTCTGCTAATTGGTGAAATGACAGAGGGAAGTCTTTGAATACAATTTTCACATCTCCTGATTCAACATATGTCTCTTTTAATTGTTGATAAGCATCTGAGTAGAATCTAGCACAGAATGGACATTCAAAATCTGAATATTCAACAATTGTAACTGGTGCATCTGCTGAACCTAATGTAGGTCTGTTTTCAATATCTGGCTCTCCTACTTGAGGAGCTGAAGGTGCTACTTCTTGTCCACCAGCACTTGGTGCAGCTGCAGAACCATCTCCGTATCCTGGAGCATTTGTAGCAAAGAAGTTATCTAATCTGTCGATTTTTTCTTCAGCTTCTGAGGAAATACCTGAATTTCCTCCTCCAATCATTGTTAATGTAACAAGTAATTGAATCACTCCTAAAATCAGAATTACAACTAATAATAATGTAGTAGTACTTGATTCTGAAGACTCTGTTTTAACAGCTTTAGAAGGTGCTGTTGTTTTTGAAACAGTTGTTTTCTTTTTTGTAGATTCTTTCATACAGAGATATCCAAAAAATTTAAGATTTATAAATTATTGCTTAAACTAACAATAGTAAAATTTCATTTTATTAAATTTTGAGTAAAACCTTATTTTAAGCTTATAAATGTAAGCTTATATGAGCATAATGGAGGATAAATATGAACACTTTAAAGAGTTCCTAAAAATTCATCATTATCAATTAAAAATAGTATTTATAAAAAAAAGAATCCACGTTAACTTATGACATCATATAAAAAAAATCCATATGTAATATGTAAATCTTGTCAAAATGAACTTGACAAAGTAAAAGAAAGAGAGAATATTGAAAATAATAATTTTAATTTATTATCTAATCCTAGAAGAGTATTCCAATTTAATTATCCTGTAAAAATGGATGATGGAAGAATTGAAGTAATTAGTGGTTTTAGAGTTCAATTTAATGATGCACTAGGACCAACAAAAGGAGGAATTAGGTTTCATGAAACAGTTGACCTCTCAGAAGTTACTCAACTTGCATTTTTAATGTCTCTAAAAACATCACTTGTTAGATTGCCTTATGGTGGTGCAAAAGGAGGAGTTAGAATTAATCCTAAAGAATTATCTGAAGGAGAGCTTGAAAGAGTAACTCGAGGATATATGAGAGAACTTCATAAGTATATTGGAGTAGATGTCGATATACCAGCACCTGATGTAAATACAAATCCAAAAGTAATGGGGTGGATGCTAGATGAATATGAAAAGCTCGTTGGATTCAAAGCTCCAGGTATTGTAACTGGTAAGCCTCTTAAACTTGGAGGATCAAAAGGAAGAGATGTTGCAACGAGTTTAGGTGCATTCTACATTATTGAAGAAAAATACAAAGATGTAAAAGATAAATCAGAAATTAAAGTTGCAATTCAAGGGTTTGGAAATGCTGGATCTCATTTAGCAAAAGAACTCCAAGATTTAGGATTCACAATAGTTGCAATTTCTGACTCTTCATCTGGACTCTACAGTAGAGAAGGGCTTGAAGTAGACCATTTTATTGGGTATAAACAATCAAGAAAACATTTCTCTGATTATGAAGAAAAAAATGGAATTAAAAAAATTACAAATAAAGAACTACTTGAACTTGAATGTGATATTTTAATTCCTGCAGCCCTTGGTGGAGAAATTACATCTGAAAATGCAAATAACATTAAAGCTAAAACAATTGTAGAAGTTGCAAATGGTCCAATTACCGTAGAAGCAGATCAAACTCTAGAAGATAAAGGAATTGAAGTAATTCCAGATATTCTAGCAAATGCAGGTGGAGTAATTGTATCTTATTTTGAATGGGTTCAAAATAGACAATATCTCTATTGGAGTGAAGATGAAGTCAAAGTAGAATTAAAAGACTATATTTTAAAAGCTTACAAAAAAGTTAAATACCATGTTGAAGATACAAATACAACACTTAGATCTGCGAGTTATTCAATTGCAATTAATAGAATATTAGAAGCTGAAACACTCCGAGGGAATTAATTTCTAATTTCCTTCTCTTAAATATTCACCAACATGAAACTCATTTACAAGTCTCAAATTTCCATTCTCACTTATGCATTGAACATAACCTAGAATTTCTCCTTGATAATCTACCAAGTATCTTTTTCCTTCTTCCAGTTTTACCCCATAATCTAAATGAGCAGGCAAATCTTTTCCATAAAGAAATTTTAAAGAAACATCCCTTGATTTTAAAAATAAAGATCTTGAGACTAATCCTTTTAATTCTAATAAAAAATATTTAGAAGGTAACAATTTCTCTAATTGAATATATAATAATTGATTGTCACTTACCTTTTTTCCAGAAAAACCTTTTTCAACTAAAAAAATATGATTAAATTTAACAAAGAGTTTTTTATTCTCTAAAAACAAATTTACTTCTTCTTCATCAACAGTAAAAGAAGAAATAAAAGTTCTAATAGTATCTAAATTCATAGTAAAAAAAGTAATGATATATTTATAAGAGTACGGGATTACTCTTTTGGTAATTGATACCTTCCAGTCTCAGAATTATAATTAGATTGTGGGGGTGCTCGATTATCACTAAAAACACCATAAAGAATAGTAGCAGCCAATCCAACTCCAACTACTCCTGCAACAACCCCCAAACCAATTTTTTTTCCTGAAGAAGATCTATTCACAGTAAGTGGTCTATATCCTTCAAAACTGTCTTGATTATCTCTAATCAAACCTTTAACCGATAAAGCTTCATCTGAACACTTTACTTTTTCCCATTCACCTTTTAACTCTTTTGAGAGTTTTGAAGCATCATTAACTAATTCATCTAAAGATCTATTTGAACACCTTTTACTATTGTACAAAGGACCCCTAAAACCTTCCGTATTATTCATAAATAAAATAAGTCAGGATATATTTTTAAATGTTACTCTTAAGTAACAAAAATAAATCTCTTTGAAATGAAGCTCTCAGACACCTCAATTAATAAAAAGTGCTAAAAACAAAAATTCACTTAAAAAAGTAGTAACAAAACCATTAAACCCCCTAACTTAAAAAATTACTATGGATAGAAATCTAAGAACTCAAGATATTTTCATTGAAGAAGAAATGAAAGATGCATATCTAAGATATGCAATGAGTGTAATTGTAGGAAGGGCACTTCCTGATGTAAGAGATGGACTAAAACCAGTTCACAGAAGAATTGTATATGCAATGCACAAAGAAGGTCTTCACCCAAATAAAAAATATTCTAAATCAGCCGGAGTTGTTGGAGAAGTATTAAAAAAATATCACCCTCACGGAGATTCATCTGTATATGATGCAATGGTTCGTATGGCTCAAGAGTGGAACATGAGATATCTTTTAGTAGATGGTCAAGGAAACTTTGGATCAATTGATGGTGATAACGCAGCTGCATATAGATATACTGAAGCAAAGATGATGAAAATTACTCAAGAATTTCTTCAAGATATTGACAAAGAAACAGTACCTATGCAAAAAAACTTCGACGAAACTGTAGAAGAACCAACAGTACTCCCGACAAAAATTCCAACATTAATGGCAAATGGATCTCAGGGTATTGCTGTAGGTATGGCTACAAATATTCCACCTCACAATATTACAGAGTTACTAAATGCAGCAATTGATGTAATTGATAATCCTGAACAAACAGTAGAAGAACTTGTAAGAAAAAATATTATTAAAGGGCCTGATTTTCCAACAGGCGCTACAATCTTATCCAATAAAGGAATTCAAGACTTCTACTTAACTGGTGAAGGATCAATTACTATGAAGGCAATTTGTTCAACTGAAGATATTGGAAAAGGAAAATCTGCAGTAATCGTAGAAGCCCTACCATACCAAGTAAACAAGTTAACACTTATTAACAACATGGTTGCCTTAGCAAAAGAAGGTAAAATAAAAGACATTACAGATATTCGTGATGAATCAAATAAAAAAGGAATTAGAATTGTTATTGAAATTAAAAAAGATGTTGATCCAAACATTGTACTCAATCAACTCTACAAATTTACAGCACTCAAAGGAAATTTCTCAGCTAAAATGCTAGCAATTGTAAATGGTGTTCCAACAATTTTAAACCTACTGGAATATATGCACAACTTCATTGCATTTAGAAAAGATGTAGTAATTAAAAGGACAACATACGATTTAAGAAAAGCAGAAGAAAGACTCCATCTATTAGAAGGTCTCAAAATTGCACTCGATAATATTGATGATGTAATTGCTCTTATTAAAGGATCAAAATCAGGTTCTGAAGCAAAAGAAGGACTAATGAATAAATATTCATTCTCAGAACTCCAAGCTCAAGCAATTTTAGATATGAGGTTACAAAAATTAACTGGACTTGAAATGGAGAAAATCAAAGAAGAATATGATGAAATTCTAAAAGCAATTACAAGACTTAAATTTATTTTAGATAACGACTCCGAACAATATAAAATTATTAAAGATGAATGTCTAGAAATAAAAGAAAAATTTGGTGATGAGAGAAAAACAACATTAATATCAGATGATTCAAATATCTCTGTTGAAGATTTAATTCAAGATGAAGATTTAGTAATTATGATTACACAAAATGACTATATTAAAAAAGTACCTCTTGAATCATACAAATCCCAAAAAAGAGGTGGTAAAGGAATCAACGCACACATCAAAGATGAAGATATTGTTAAAAATCTCTTTGTTGCAAATTCCAAAGACTCATTACTTATCTTCACAAATGATGGAAATATTAACTGGATGAAAGCATATGAAGTACCTGCAGTAACTGGACAATCTAAAGGAAGACCTATTGTAAATTATATTGATCTTAAAGGAAAGAAAATCACCAATGTAATTAATGTTTCAAATTTAAATGAAGGATACCTAGTGTTCCTAACTAAAAAAGGAATTATTAAAAAAACAGATATGTCAAACTTTGCAAAACCAAGATCTGGTGGTATCAAGGCCATTAATTTAGATGAAGGAGATACTGTACTTAGTGTGTTATATACAAAAACAGCAACAGAAGATATTATTATTGAATCAAATGTTGGATATTCAATTAGATTTAAACAAGATGACCTCTCAGTACTTGGAAGAACTGCAAGAGGAGTTAAGTCTATGAATCTCAAAGATGGTGAAGAAGTAGTAGGAATTGAACTAGCTAGACCTGGAAAAACAATGCTTACAATCTCAGAAGCTGGATTTGGAAAAAGAACACTACTCTCAGAATATCCTACAATTAAAAGAGGAGGAAGAGGAGTAATTGATATCAAAACTGACGCCAGAAATGGTAAAGTTGTAACTATGAAAGCAGTAGGGGAAGAAGACGAAGTCCTCATTATGACATCACAAGGTAAAATCATCAGAACACCAGTAAGTGATGTAAGAATTATTGGAAGAAACACAAAAGGGGTTAAAATCGTAAACTTAGCTGATGGGGACCATGTTGAGAGAATCGAGAGAATCGCAACAGATCATGAAGTAGAGGAATAATCAACCTTGTTACTAATCTTTGATTATTTTACAAAGTAGAAGAGTAATTTACTCCTTTTTTCTTATTTATATTTAAAATTAACAATATTTTTCAAAATATGTTTTTCTTGTAATAACAAATAAATTTTCCTTTAAATCCAGATAAAACATTTTTTTCTTAAAACCTAGATTCAGAAATAAAGGAATATGAGCAGTTACTTTTTTGTCAATATAGAGATTTAACTGATTAAAAGAACAATCAACAAAAAGATACCTCATAAAAAGTAAAGTTGCTTTTTTTGAAATCCCTTTTGAGAGAAATTCCCTAATAATAAAACAATTAATAGATGCATCTTTTTCTTCATCATCATAATTTTCTAAAGAAATCAAACCCGCACATTCTCCCTCATAAGATATTGTTAAAAATAATTCTCCACTTGTTTGGAAATAAGGACCCATCCTAGCTTTGCTTTTTAAAAAAGAAATAATTTTGTGAAGGTCTCTATCTTTAAAATATGTCTGCTTCAACTCTGATGCAATGGGTAAAATATCTTCTTGAGTTATTTGTCTTAAAATTAAATGATCATCTTTTAACTCAAACATAAATAAAGATGATTTTTTTACTATATAAGTTTAATTGAATTTAGAATTTCAAAAAGAATTATCAAATAACTTCGATTCTATTTTTTTTAAATTATCTAAAAATTCTGTTGGAGAATGTACATGATTATATAATATTGAAGTATATCCATGAACACTAGAATCTGAAACTTTTGATTCTTCAAAATCAAAGGTATTATTTAAGTAGTGTGCAAAAGGACTTTGAGAAAAATTTTGAAAATTGGTATTTAATACTACTTTCATTCTTGCATCTGTTTCTTGAGGAAACACAGTAGTAACTAAAACTTCCTCTATTGGAAATATAATTCCGCCAATTGGACTTTCTTGAACGTATTGTCCATTAATTTTAGAAACCAGATCTGAATTTTCCCACCAGTTTGTTCTAATTGTATGAATTCCACTTTGAACTTTATTTCCAAAAACTAAAGGGTTTAACCCTTCTCTTACAGCACATTGATTTAAGTAATTTAAGTTACCTTGAGAAAATCCTTCTGCTCTTGTAGGAAATTTATCATTAATCATATGAAAAGAGAGTTCTTTCTATTTATAAAAATATCTTAAAAGTACTTCTCCCAAGTAACAAAAAGTTTAGTTCTAAATTCAAACCTTACCTTTATATATCTAGAAATACTATAATTTGTATGGCAACATTCAAAGTTGAATTACCAAATTTACCTTACGAACATAATGCACTTGAACCAGTTATTTCAAGTGAAACACTTCAAGTACACCATGGAAAACACCATCAAACATATGTTGATAAATTCAATGCTGCATTAGAAGCAGAAGGTATTGAAACAGAAGATGTCCTTAACTTATTTGAAATCGTATCTAAATTATCTCCGGCAATTAGAAACCACGGTGGAGGATACTGGAATCATAAATTCTACTGGGAATCACTAAGATCTCCAAATGAAGATAATAAACCAACAGGAAAAATTGCAGAATTAATCAACGAGTCCTTTGGATCATACGAAAATTTCGTAGAGAAATTTTCAGCCTCTGGTGCAGCCCTTTTTGGCTCCGGATGGACGTGGTTAGGACAAAAAGAAGATGGTTCTCTAATTATCCACAATACTCCAAACCAAGACAATACATACATGGACATTGTAGAAGAAAAATACAACCCATTACTCACAATGGATGTTTGGGAACATGCATACTATATTGATTACCAAAACAAAAGACCAGTACATATCCAAGAATTTTTCAAAATAATCAACTGGGATAAAGTTAATGATAGATTAAACTGAGATACTCTGTTTCTCTTTTAAAATTTTTAATTTTTGTAAAGACTTAGTTAAGTCTTGAAAAATAAATTCTATTTTTTCACACATTTTTATAAATAAAAACAAATTATTTTTACTATGGCAAAAAAATTAACAAAAAATATGTCCGATAAAAAAATTTCAGGAGTATGTTCTGGAATTGCAAAGTACTTTAATGTAGATGCTACATTAGTAAGAATTGTTACAATTCTTGTAATTATCTTCACAGCAGTAGTTCCAGGTCTTATTGCATACGCATTAGCTGCTTGGATTATGCCTGAAAAATAAATTTTTTCAGAGAAAGGAGAATTACATCTCCCTCAAATTTCTTTAATTCTAATAATAAACATTATCTATCTCTATTAGTATAAAAATCTCTAAATTGAGGATTTGTGATAAATAAATAATCCAAAAGCTGTGTTGACAATTCTGGATCAACTTCATCTAAAATAAAAGATAATCTCTTATATGTCTCCTCCTTATTATATGGCAATAAAAGAAAAGGTTTCTGATTTCTCATATGCGATATATACCTAGTAAGTAACCCATTACCTAGCCCGTTCTAGCAGAAACTCTTGAAACAATTGGAATTAATGAATTTGTATCTTTTAAATATTGGTTGAAAGTTAAAGAAAAATGTTCTAAAGCAAGTTGCTTTTTATAAAAACTATCTAAAGAAGTATCCTCAATAATCCTATCATCTAAAGTCATTATTCTTTATACAATGTAAAAGTATATCCTCTTGTTTCAACTAATGTTGCTCCTAGTTCTTTAGCAACTTCTTGTGCATAATACTTCAGAGCATCTTTATCTTCCGCCAAAGAACATTTAATTTTAGTTAATGAATGAGCTTGTAGGTTTTTGTTAATTGAGTCTAAAAACGTATCTGTAATTCCATTTTTTCCTAAGTTAAACTCTGCTTTTAAATCTGCAGCAGCTTTTTTTAATTCTTTATCCATAAAAAAGAAAAGAAAGAGGAATTTATAAATAATATTATTGAGAAATCCTAAAATAATCATCCCTGAATTCTCGAGCAATCTCAACAGAATCAATTACTACCATAAATTCATCATTGTAGTTAACTCCAGAACTTGAAGGATTCATAGAACCAGTTACTACATATCTTGAATCTACAATAAAATATTTATTATGCATTGTCTTTGGATTTGAATCTCTTGTTAAATTAAAAATATCATCTAACTCTTCTGCCCTTGAACCCTTAGATTTGTACATCCTATTTTCAATTACACCCTGAACTTCAACTCCTAATGAATTTTTTTCTATCAGCAAATCTTCAATTGAATCCAAAGTTAAAACAAAATTTGCAAATAAAATCTCAGATTCTGCCTTTTGTAAAACATCTAAAATCTCTTGTTCACATAAATCTTGGGGACAAAAAAACACATCAAATGTCTCATTACCATCTAAAATTCCTTTTATTGATCTTTTTTGAACTTTATTGTAACCAAAATTTCCAGAAATCAATTGGTCAAATTCTTTTTGAAACTCTTGAGATAATTCTCGAGATTCCAGCAACAAAAGATTATTATCATTATAATAGAGTCCATTTTCCGTAGGATTTGCTGAAGAGAGTAATAACTCAGTATCATCAACAATACAAAATTTATGATGCATATAATTATTATATCTTGTCCCTCTATCTTTATCTGAAAATACTTCAATTCCTGCTGCTTCTAAATCAATAATGCTTTGTTCCTCTAAATATCTATCATCAATAACTAAAGATAAACTAACGCCACTAGAATATTTTTCAATAAGTAAATCAGAAATATTCTCATTATCTAACTCATAAAGAGCACAAGTAATACTTGATTGAGCTCCTTCCAAAAAATCTAGGAAAACAAGGTCACAAGACTCATTTGGACAAAAATAAGTGTCTTTAAAATCACCATCAATTCTAGATAACGAAGAAATAGCAATAGGTTTTGATTGCTCTTCTTCAATAAGCTCCAAAACTTCAGCACCTATCTCTAAAGTAGTCTCTACATCATTCATATCACATGAAGCAAAAAAAAACATCAAAACTATCAAAAAATATACTTTCATAAAAAATAAAAGGGAACAAACAATATAAATGATTCTTATTACATGGGATAACAACAAGAAAAAAATTGAAAAATAATGAGCAATAATCTATAAAATTAAAAAACTATAAAAAAATAATGTTAGCATCAAAAAAAATAAAATATTATCTTCTCACAACTCTGATTCTATTCCTATCTTGTATAATACTCGAAGAAAAAATGGACATCAAAAAAAGTCCAATAGAAAACATTTCTCTAAAAAGTATCAATAAAGTAATGTTGCTTGAAGGAACTCTTGTAAAACAAAGAATACACAATAATCATTCATTTATGACATTTAAAGAAAACAACTCCTACATAGACATAGTTATGTTTTCATTAAATACAACATTAAAGAAAGGAGAATATAAAATAATTGGTAAAATAATACCTTATCAAAATAAGGCGCAACTTTTAGCATATGAGATTAAACTTCTACATCAATAGTTTGTTCTTTGCTCTCCCCATCAATTTCTGTAATTCTAATAATACTTCCTTTTCTAATTGCTAACTTTCTAGCTTCTTCAAAATTTTTACTATCTTTTGGAAGTTCAATGTCATCAATATTAATATGGTGAGAAATCTTAATTTCCTTTGTTTTTAATGGACAATCAAATGCAAATTCCCCCATAATTTTTTCTGCAAAATCTTTTGGGAATTTAGCTTTAACAAAATCAGGTCCAAACTCCTTATTTGGTTTTGGAAATGAAGATTTAGTTACAAATGTCAAATCATCTTCTTTTACGGTTAATAAAAGGTGATAAGAACCAAAAGTATTTACAAACTCTTTAAATGGAACTTCATTATCTAAAACATACTTAAAAATACCTCTTGATTTTGTAACTTTTGAATATTTAATTCCTAAATCTTCTAATTCTCTACCCAAATCAGAATTCCAAACAAGAGAACCTTTAACATGAACTTGTCTATTTCCAATAACTTGAGTAGCAAGCATTAATAATTCATCAACAAAGTGAAATGACGCTGAAACTTTAACTCCTGAAGACATTGCTTTAATATTAACAAGAGGTCCAACAAAAGATCCTTTAGAATATCTCACAAATTTATTATGAGCATGTTCTGTAATATTACCTTCAAATATATCTTTGATGTAGTGCATAGTGAATTTGAGTCTAAAATCTTTATATATCTTTGTTTTCAAAAGAAGGAGAAAATGAAAATGAAAATAGGATTATATTGTTACTCTTTTAAAGTAATAAAAATAATAATCTTTATAAAAAAGAAACTATTAACTCTACTATGGTAGAATCAGAATTACTTGCATTACTAGCAATTTTCCTCTCTGGATTTTTCTTAGGAATTAAAATAAATACTAAACTCTCAGCCCTAAGAAAATATGAATTATAAAAATAAATAAAATTCAATAATTAATTTAAAGAATTTTTCCAAGTATTTAAACTTGATTTCAAATTATCAAAATAATTTTCAACATTTCTCTCAATATCTGAGACAATTTCGTTTTTATTTTTTGAAAAGTATACAAACATAAATCCTCTATCTAAGTTCATTTGTCTTTTCATTAAAAGATCTCTTTTAAGTAACTTAGTTAAAATTTTTTGAACAGTAGTTCTATCTTTATCTACTTTTTCTACTAACTCTTTCACACTAAGTCCTCTTTGAGATTCCATCAATTGTGAAAAAATATCATACTCAGAATCATTTAAATTATAATTACATTGAACTAAATCTCTTAGCTCAACTTTTTTACAGGTAAAATCTATTTTCCTCATAGTGAATATTAATGCACATCTCTTTAAAAAGATTTCTTAAACTCCAAAATAGCAACACTAGAAGCTTTATAAACACTTTATAAAGGAATAGAAAATAGTCAAATTTCACTAAAATTTTGATAAACAAAATACTTGAAAATAGAAAAACTCTAAAATAATGTAATAAGCCCTCCGACCGGGATTTGAAACTTTGAGAGTGAAACGAACAAAGTGCAAGAACGAGCTTGGCGAGTGTCTGGCATAATGTTGAAAATTACACATAGAAAAATATCGTTGCTAAGCTATAAATACCCTCCGACCGGGATTTGAACCCGGGTCACAGCCGTGAGAGGGCTGCATGATTGGCCGGACTACACTATCGGAGGTAGAAAAAATCTGCCGGCTATAATAAAACAAACAAAAATCTCTTTTTAAATGTTTTCTAGTTATCTCACTTCTAAAACATAACTCAAATAGAGCATAAAAGAAAAAAAGCCAAAAATTGACAATAATAATTTTTACCATGCCACACCTCACCTAGGTTTATAAACTTAGAAAACCATAAGTATAACGGTGATAACCAATGCTCACAAATCATTATTCAATAGAGGAAGATACAAGTGTGGCAGCATTCCTAAAAGGGATGAATGAAAAAAAAAACATACATTATATTATTTTAGATACAAACCCGAAATCTGTAATTGATGTGAGAACATTTTCTCTCAAAATCCATAACAGAGACGAAAAATTAAAAAACTTAAAAAAAAATCTTGCATGGTGCGAGTCAACAAATGATAAAGAAATTGTAGATTTTTTAATAAATACTGGTGACTATGTAGTTGAACATCAAAATGGATATTTTGACTTTTTAGATGGACTCAAGTTCATCAAAAATAGCAACTCTGCATTACTTAAAAGCTCAATGAAACAAATTGCCCCAAAGGAAATTTATGCTCTTAACCAAGATGATTCAATAGCTTCTGCAAAAGCATTATTTTCACAGAAAAAAGTAAATATCTTACCAGTAATTAAGAATTTAGAATTAATTGGAGAGGTCAGAACAAATGACTTATTGGCCTCAGATTTATTTGAAAAAAGCGATAATAAGGATTTTTATAATGAAAACCATGAAAACTCTGTATTTTCACTAAGCATCGAAAATATCTACAATCCAAAACCACTAACTATTGGAAAAGAAGACACAATAGAAAAAGCAATTGAAATTATGCTTGAGAAAAAGTTGCCTTCTTTAATAGTAACTAGTGACGAGAATCAACTTTACTCAATTATCTCATTTAAAGACATATTCAAACTCTACAAAAAAGAACATAAAGAACAAGAATATGAAATAAACTTTGTAGGTGAAGATATTCTCTATGAAGATGAACTCTCAATGGTAAGAGGATTTGCACTCAAAACAATGAGTAAAATTCAAAAAATGAGTGAATATAAAAATCTTAAAATCCATTACAAATCACATGGAGACACTGATTCTAGCCATATCAGAAAAGGAGAATTAAACATTTCCTTAGATGCTGGAGGTAAAGTGCTCAATGTATCAAAAGATATTCAAAGTGGAACCTCTGACTCTGAGTTTAATGACAAAGTAAAAGGAAAGTGGAATCTTGCAAAATTAACACAAGAAGCTCTAAAAGTACTTGAAAAACAAGTAATTGAAGAAACCAGTAAAAAACGGCACAAATAGTAAAGTTTTACTTTAATATATCATGGAAATAAGAGATAAACTCTTATTTATTTATTTTAAAAACCAATAATCTTTATAAACCAATAAAAACTACTTTTTCTAAGATGTTCTATAAAATTAAAGTTAAAGATTACGTTG
>CAKZOW010000076.1 GCA_937138345.1 uncultured archaeon
TCTAAAGTGTCTGCAATCTTATATAAAGCTACTCCACCACCTTCTAAGATACCTTCTTCTAATGCTGATGAAACTGCATATACAGCATCTTCAATTCTATCATAACGTTCTTTCATTTCAATCTCTGATTTAGCACCTACTTTAATAATAGATACTTTACCATTTAGATTATCAATTCTTTCTAATAATATCTTTTTATCATAATCACTAAGACTTGAATCTTTTGATAATGAAAACAAATTAGTTATTCTTTCTTCAATTTCAATATCATCACAAGGAATTAATACTGATTCTGAAGCTTTTGTAGTTACATTTTTAATTCTTCCTAATTGACTTACTTCAACCATTTTAGAAAGATCTCCTATAATATTACTATCAGTAATACTACTTATATCCTTTATGTACTCAGTTCTATAGGATGCATATCCAGGAGTTTTAATAGGTAATATTTGCAATGCCCCATTTATATGGTTGGTTTCCAACATATGTAAAGCATCGTCACTAATAAACTCTGTTATTATTAATAATGGCTTCTCATTAGTATTACAATATGTTAATACCTTTTTTAAGTTATCTAGTTTATCTAACTTACAATCAAGTAATAATACAACTGCATCTTTAATATCAGCAGTATTTTTAGCTTCATTAGTGATAAACTTCTTACTAAAATATGTTACTGGATATGTTACACCAGTTATTAATTCTAAACTATCTACAATGTCTTTACCTTCCTCAACTTTAACTACAGTTGAATGATTAAATGCAACTTGTATAAGTTCTCCAATTTTAGAATCATTATTAGCAGATATTGTAGCTACATCAGTAATATTATCTACAGATATCTTAGTAGATCTTTCTTTAATAAGTTTCAGTACTTTAGGTAATAATGTAGAATATATATCTTTAATTTCATTATAAGAACCACCATTATTTAAAAACTTAATTCCATTTGTTATTAATGCTTGAGTTAATACTATTGATGTACTTGTCCCATCACCCACTTCATCAACAGTCTTTTTAGCTACTTCCTTAATCATTGTAACACCTATATTCTCAACAGGATCTTTAAGCTTAATATAATTTGATACAGATACACCATCTTTAGTAGCAT
>CAKZOW010000077.1 GCA_937138345.1 uncultured archaeon
ATGTGTTGGCAGATATACAAGATCAGATTGTTTACTTCCTTCAATTTTTACTCAATCTGCGCTTCTTATAAGTTGATGCGCCCCGAAAGGCTGTTAGCTAATACCTATAAGAAGCAACCCTATTTAATGCTATCATCGGGAGTAAAGTATGTATCAGCGTAGTCAATCAGCACATGATGCTGTTAATAAAAGATTAGCAAATCAAGAAGCTAAGAAGCGGGATGACAAGTATAAGAAGAATAAAGTAATAATACTTGGCTATCCTAGTGCAACCCAATACCAACCTACTGAAAGTCTACTTTTAAATTCAATAGGTAATCTAGTTAGAAGAAAAAGAATTAAGAGGATAGGTAAAAAACTTAATTCAAAGCAAGATATTAATATATTTACTAGAAGCAGTAGTTCTTTATCCACTAAAGAAGCTTTATTTTGTATAGGTATATTGATAATACTAGGTGTAGTGTCTGCTAATATTATACTTAGTGGGAATGGGAGTTCCTTACTAGACTTATTCAAGTCTCTATAAATCCAACATAGTCCTACCATAACGTATTACTAGCTAAGCAAGCTTAGTATAAGAATACATCAAATAACACCAATCCATAAATCTAGTTACTCTAAATCTCATTCATTATATTAGCTTAACAACTAAATAATAGGGTTGTTAGACAACAAGAATTCAATTAAGTTCAATATTATTTAAACTAATTTAGTTTATTTAGCTAAATCAAGGAGTTACGCTGTCATGATGTACACTATACATATTATGAACAACTCCACTAAAGAAATTAAAGAGTATGTAGATGATTATAATTGGGAGAAAGAAAGCACCTTGCTGTTTATGTATGGTGAGGGTAATTACTCTTGTGATTGTAACAGAAGTATTTTCTTTTTTAGTGACTTTGAAGAAGCTGTAGAGTGTTCGTTTGAAACTAATAACTTTATTATAGTAGAATGGCTCTCGTATTTCAAAAGAAGTAGTATCAAAATTAAACATGAAGGAGTAATACCATGTCTCAGGAAGAAGTAAATCAGTCAGATTCACCTATGGGTGATCTTATTTTAAACATAGTTATATTCTTATTATTCTGTACTTTAGCAGGTCATGGGATGTTAACTCTACTTAGGTGGATAAACTCATGAGTAATGCTATCATCGAGCCAGTCCTTTTTATACCTAATTTAAAAGTTATCAATCGACTATATGATAAAGAAAAATATATTAAAGATCAGCCGATGCTTTATGGAGCAAGTATTAAATTTGCTTTAGAGAATGGAGGACAACTTTGTAAAGATATTCTTTATCAAATACTTGAAGATGTTAGAAAAGAAGCTCCAGCAATGGCAGAGCTAGGTTATCATCCAGTTATTGATACTAAAAAATATCTTTTAATGCCTAAAATGTATAGAAATATCCCAGGTTGGCATTGTGATGGTGTGATCCGTAAAGATCAGCAATCACAACCTAATTTAGTATTATTAAAAGACCCTATACTACATTACAGTTGTGTTGTAGGTGAAGAGTGGGATAACGGTACTGAATTCTATAATAAAGCAGTCTCAGTCGAAGTTGATAAGACTAATGTGTGGAAGTCAGTAGATACTTATGTTTCTAATGAACTAAGAGGCACTAGAAAAAACATAAAAGTGACTAAATCAGGTGACATTTGTAAATTTACTAGGCAAACTCTTCACCGAGCACCAATGGCAACTCAAAGAGGGTGGTCTTACTTCTTTAGACTTTCTTTCTACCACATGCCAGCTATGAATGAAATACGAGAGCAAGTTCAAGTTTATTCAGACATTAATCACCAGGTCGGATTTAGAGGTTATGTTGTCGCCGTGGTCAATTTAGAAGTGTTAGCACAAACACTTAATTTTAATCAGAACACTGATATCGATGCCAGCTTCTATGACGTTACTGACGGCAGTAATCCTGTCGAAATTTACAGCCCACATCGTGTAGGT
>CAKZOW010000078.1 GCA_937138345.1 uncultured archaeon
AAACCATTCTCTTCTACATCAGTATTTAATGTAACTAATACTTTATTAAACGTTGGTACTACAGGAAATCCTTCAATTACTGCGTTAACGTCTTCTTGTGTCATGTGTTTTATTTCTTCCATTTATTCCTTTTTAAAAATGTTGATACTCTATTCTGTACTGCTTTAACAGTCTTATACTCTGTATAAAACTTACCTATAAATTTATATATAAAATTTGTTTCTAGTTTATTAAAATCCTCCTCATTAATTTCTTTAAGATCTAATTTCTCTATAGTATCTTTTGTAAATTTATAAGGAGAATCTATAATTTCATTAAACTGTTCTTCAGTTATATTATTTTCTTTTAATATTTTATGTATTACTGGTTTAAGTTTCCTGTTTCTATTCGCCATCTATGATATTAAAATTAAATATTACTTTAAAATTATTACTATCTTCCTCTAAGTTTGGTATATAAGTAGATACAATTGCATTATCAATGATAACACCTTTCTTTCTAAGTGTAGTTAATACATTCTGTAGATTAGGATCTTTAATACCTAATTCATTCTTTATTAAATGCTTTGTTTCATAATCAAATACCATCTTCCAACAAAGCTTATCATTCTTAATATCTTTCTTATATTCAAAGAAGTAATACAGTAATAAGCTTAATATATTATGTTGTTGAGAAGTTAGTTTATGAAATGGTTTAGTTATTTCTAACCACCTATAAAATAAACTCTTCCTGCTAACTTTTATATTAGCTATCTTCCCATTCTTCATTACTTGTTACATTTATCTTTATACTCAAATATATCTTTATATTCAACTATCTCATTAATAGAACCACATCTATGACATATATCATTACCATCATCATCTACTTTAATATATAATGATTTACAATGCTTACAAGCATGGATTGTTTCATTATCATAATTTATTTTTTCCATTACATTAATTATTTCTTGTTTTACCATTTCAACATATTCTGTATCCACGAGAGGGAATGGTGACCTTCTGTTAACTTCTGTTATATGTTTATATTCTATTTTTAAATATTCTAGTCTTTCCATTAGTTATGTAATTTTAACTCTGTCCTCCACTTACCATCTACATTATTAATAGATGGTTCATAGCTTATGTTAGTATCTGTATTACCCATAAATACTTCTAACATTGTTGTCATATCTTCAATTGCTTCTATAGCTTCAGATACTTTATTATGATCTTCTTTATAATTTTTCAT
>CAKZOW010000079.1 GCA_937138345.1 uncultured archaeon
TCGGGTCTTGCGCGTTGCTGTCCAAGTTTGACCATACCCGGCAGCCTCACCGTCAGCAATGGTGCGTAAACCGATTATCACCGATGATAATGTCATGACAGGGCGAAAATGAGAATAGCCTCCGTATAATGCGATACCCAGACGATTCCATGCCGTATGAGCTTGAGAATGCTCGATAATACCTGCCGAATTGGCTAAACTAACGGGTAATTGATAGTACTGCGCGAGACTGTGTATTTGTTGAATTTGGGCAGCATTTAATGGGTGTTCAGGTTGATCCGCACAAGCAAAATGGCTCATCAACATCGAATTTTGCAAAATGGACGCTGGTAATTGTGCTAAGCCAGCTTGTAGCTGTGCCACAGACAACCCTAAACGATGCATCCCTGTATCAAGCTTAAACCAATATTGTATTGCATAATCAACGGCTGTAATCCACGCAAAATGCTCCGGTTGGTGAACCACTATCCACAAATCATATTGATGTGCAATAGCCAAATCCGCCGGTTCATGCGCCCCTTCCAATACCAATATCGGTAACCGACATCCGGCCTGGCGAAGTGCAACAGCCTCATCCACAAATGCAACAGCAAATCCATCAGCAATCGGGGCTAACACTTCTGCCACGGCCAACATCCCGTGTCCATACGCATCGGCTTTAATCACCGCCATGGTTTTACTTGCTGGCGCCAATGCTTGTGCTTGTTGATAATTAGCAACTACCGCTGATAAGTTGATGGTTGCAAATGTTTGACGTGACACTCAATATTCCTTCATCGGTTAAGATATTTACAAGTTCGACTGACTTGCGTTACTCTCTATCCTACCAATTTATATAATAATAGAAAAAGATGCTAGCTCAATATTCTTTCGTCGATGTCATGGTCTTTATTATTTATGCACTTATTTTAGTGATCAGTGGCTGGTGGGTAAATCGCTCAGTTAACTCATCCAGAGATTTTTTTCTTGCCGGCAAACAAATGCCGATGTGGGTCGTCGCCATTTCTATTCTCGCCACATCACAATCCGCAGCAACCTTTTTAGGTGGTCCGGACCAAGGCTATCGAGGCAATCTGACTTATCTTGCAACCAATATCGGCGCTTTTATTGCCGCAATGATTGTCGCTCGCTGGTTGATCCCATTATTTTATGCGCGAAATGCGTCAACCGTTTATCAATTGCTGCAACAACGATTTGGCGAAGGTCTTAAACAGCGTGCCGGTTGTGTTTATCTATTTGGTCGGCTATTTGCTAGTGGCGCTCGTTTGTACATTGCAGCCATTGCTTCAGGAGTATTCAAATCATCTTTAAGTGCAGCTTCATACTCATCCATATACTTTTTGAATGCTTCAACTAATGAATCTTCTACATCACTTGCTTCTAAATTTTGCAATTTTTCATAAAAATCATTAATTTTTTTGACATTTGATTTTCCTTGAGTGAGAGAATCAAAAGTAAAATTAACTCCTTTTTTATAATGAGATCTTAAACACATCTCTCTGAAATCTAATGTACTATAACCTTTTTCTTCAAGTTCTTCTAAAGTATAAGAGTTACCTAATGATTTTGATAGTTTTTCTCCATCTACTGTAATAAAATCATTATGGATCCAATAATTTACTTTGATATCTCTGGAACATGAATTCTGAGCAATTTCATTTTCATGATGGACTGGAATATGATCAATTCCTCCAGTATGGATATCAAAATGGTTTCCTAAATACTTTGAAGACATTGCAGAACACTCAATATGCCATCCTGGAAAACCAACACCCCATGGCGAATCCCATTTCATAATATGATTTTTATTATCTCCTGTTAAAAATTTCCACAAAGCAAAATCTTGAGGGTTTCTTTTCTGAGAATCTAACTCAACTCTTGCTCCTGATTCTTTTTCTTCTAATTTTTGACCCGAAAGTTTTCCATAATCATTAAATTTAGAAACATCAAAATAGATACCATCATCTGTTAGATATGCAATATCTTTTTGTTTTAATTCATCAATAATTTCAATTTGTTCTTTAATATGTTCAGTAGCCCTAGGTAAATAGTTTGGTTTTTGGATATGAAGTTTTTCTAAACCTTTAATAAATTCCCTTTCATATTTCCTAGCAATTTGATAAGGGTCAAGATTTTCTTTTTTGGATGCTTTAAGCATTTTATCTTCACCATCATCAGAATCAGAAACTAAATGTCCAACGTCAGTGATATTAATTACATCAATAACTTCATAAGAAAAATATCTCATAACTTTTTTCAAAACATCTGAGAAGATATAAGCTCTCCAATTTCCAATATGAGGATGAGAATAAACAGTAGGTCCACAAGAATACACTTTAACTACTCCTTTTTCAATAGGAGAAAATTGCTCTTTTTTTCTTGTTAAAGTATTATAGAATTGAATTGTCATAGAATACGTAGTTTAAAAGTATTTAAAAAGATTTAGAGTAATGACTTAATAAACTCAATGTATTTTTGATATAAATGAACAATATTATGAAATGATTTAAGTGTAATTGTCTCATTTAAACTTCCATATTCATGTGATACTCTATTTCTAAATCCAGTAGTATTAGCTAATTTGGTTAAAAAATCATCATCAATATCATAATAATTAGATAACTTAGAAAAAGAATCAAAATAACTAGTTGAATAATCTTTATGTTCTTCAAGTAAGATATTATTAATTTTAATGCCTACTTCTACAATTTCTTCACTAAATTTACTCATTGCTGCAAATAATGTTTTCTTTTCAACAATATTTTCTTCTTGTTCATACTTTTGAATTCTTGAATCTAAAAGTTCAATAAATTCCTTCATGTATGCAAGTTTATCTAAAATATATTTTTTCTCCATTTTATGCATTTAAATATTTTAATTTTGTAGGTTCTAATAGAGCAAAAGAATCAATATATGTAAAATAAACATTTTCTCTCTCTTCCCTGTATTGTTCAAAGTTTTTTGAATAAAAACAATATCCTCTCCATAATATCTCATATTTTAAAACCTCAGATGTTTTCAACTCCAATCTTACTAAATCAAATGCTTTATCTTTAAAAATTGACTGTATATCTTCAAGTAAATTAAATTGATCATCATCAGAAATAGTTCTTTTCTTATATGCAAGATCAAAGTCAGAGGATAATTTATCTTTATTTTGAGCATGTGATCCAAATAAAATAAAATAATCTAAATCATATTTTTGAGCAATTTTAATTAACTGTTGTTCATAATTTGATTTGAAATCTTGCACTGCCATAAGAAATATAGGAGGGCTGTATTTAAAAAGATTTATGCTCAACAACAAAAATAAATTGTATTATATTTTATTATTGGCATATTGTATTTTGAAATCAAAATAAAATAGAAATAAAAAAAAAATAAAAAATTGGATTATTCTCCAACATTGATCTCAACAAATTGAGTTTTTGTCGAACCACCTAATTTGGTTTGAAGAGTTACTTGAAAGTTATCTCCTGAATTACACTCATTTGGTACAATAACAGTAACTGGAATTGCTGCATCTTCACCTGGAGAAACAATAGTCCCTGCCCACCTAACTTCTGCAGCAATAGTATTTGTAGAACAAGTTCCAATAATATCTGTCATAGAATATTTCATAACTCCATTACCGTCAGAAGCTTCAATTGTTCCTTTTGCTGCTCCTCCAATAGTAAGATCAGAGGAAGCATTAGTATTTTTAAATTTAACAAATACTCTTCTGGTATCTCCTCTATTAACAGTAACACTAGTAGGATTTACTGCAAATACTCCTGCAGCATCTAAAGCTACTTGTCTTTCTGCATCCTCTGCTGCAGATAATCTATCATCAAAACCACTTGATGCATTATTTAATAAATTAGTTACAAACCCAATCACAAGACCAAGTACTGTAAGTCCAATTACAAGCATAACAATAATGTTAATACTCATCTCGATTGCTTTTTTACTTTTTTGTAATCTCATAGTACTTTTTTATGAAAAGTCTTTAAAAATCTTTATACTAACCCCTAAGAGTAAACATAAGAAAAATATATTTATAAATAAAGAAAAACAATCAATAATATGATAAATCTTCTTGAAAAATACAAGAATGTAATTGAAGAAATTAAAAATAACTCGTATGTTGATTCACTATTTCTTTTTGGTTCTTATTCAACAAATACACAAAAACCAACCTCTGATTTAGATATAACAGTTATTTTTAAACCAAATGCTACTGAAAATGAAAAAACGAGCATATTAGCTCATGGAACTGACGAACTAGATATCTCTGATTTTGAGGAATTACCTTTAATTCTCCAATACAAAGTACTAGCTAAAGGAAAAGTCATAAAAAATGAAGAAAAACAAAAAAAACTTCTAAACTCAATTAAGCACCAATTAATTGATTTTCTTCCACTAAAAAATAGAATACTTAAAAATAAAGGGTTACCAACAATTAATCTAGAAAAGGAGATGATATAAAATGAATGCTAAATTAATAGAGGCAATAGAAGAAGCAGAAGAATTCCTAAAAGAAACTAAAGAAATATTTGTAGAAGATAGGGAAAAGTATCTCTCAAATAAAGAAAAAATTTATGCAACTTCTATGACATTATTTACTACATTAAATGCTTTAATCGAAATTGGAGAGGAAGTTATAACTATAGAAAAATTGAAATCTGCACATTCATATCAAGATATTTTTATTAAATTATTTGAAAAAAATATTATTTCTGAAGAATCAGTTATATTTCTAAAAGCATCTATGAAAGACAGAAATATGATTGCACACCAGTATGGGGAATTTAAACGAGAAAAAGTTTATGATTTAATCAAAAATTCTCATAAAATAGAACAATTCATCTCAGAAATTAAAAAATATTATAAAGAGAAAATAAAATAAATTATTATGATAACAAACACCTCAAATTTTTCTTGGTGGCAACTTTAATTCTTATTTATATCATTACTATTTTTACACTATTATTCTTGAAAATATCTCCTGTATGAAGAGATATTTTGCTAATTAAAAATGAAAACATTACAACAACTAGGAAAAAGATCGGATTTAACTCATTTACTTGAAGATAACCAAAGTTTATACAAACAATGTCTTTGGCATCTATAATTATACACTAACATTAAAACAAAAAGAAGTAGAAGATACAACAATAACATATAACACAAATAATCATGTAGAGATATTAGACGTTCAAGGACCAAATATTGAAACAATAATTTCTCTTGTAGAACTAGAACAAAAAAGAAAGCAAAAAACAAGTATTTATGTAACTATACCAACCAAATATAGAAAAACAATTAGATGTTTCTACAATCACGGATATATGTTACAAAAAATTGAATATAACTACAAAAGTATGAGATTATCTAAAGAATTGAAAACAAATACTTAAAAAAAAATAACAACTAAAAAAACTATGAAAAACGTGATTTACTCAATCACTTTACTCATTTTGTTTTAAAACAAAGTTAATTAAATAAAAAATGACAACAACAGTAACACCATGGGATGTAGAAGGATCTGTTGATTATGATAAATTAATCAAAGAATTTGGAGTTCAATATATCTCAGATGAACATTATAATTATCTAAAAGAATTAGCAAAAGAAAAAGGTCTTGAAGAACATATTTTTCTTAAAAGAAAACTCTTCTTTGCACAAATGGATTTAGGAAAAGCAATCCAAGATCACAAAGATGGAAAACCTGTCTTTTTATACACAGGTAGAGCACCAGGTGGTTCAATGCATATAGGACATCTAATTCCATTTATGTTTACAAAATATCTCCAAGATCTCCTTGATTGTAATTTATATATTCAAATTCCTGATGACGAGAAATTCTTATTTAAAAAAGATTTAACATTAGATAAAATTGAAGAAATGCTTCTCTCAGATTTAGATGATATTGCAGCAATTGGATTTAATCCTGAAAAAACATTTATTTTTAGAAATACAGAATTTATGTCAAACATGTATCCTCTTTATTTACAAACTGCAAAAAAAATTACATTCTCTCAAGCAAGAAATACATTTGGATTTGAAAATTCATCAAATATTGGTCAAATTAACTATCCTGCACTGCAAATAGTCCCAACATTTTTTGAAAAAGGCCAATGCCTAATTCCTTGTGCAATTGATCAAAACCCTTACTTTTTACTACAAAGAGACTTTGCTACAAAACTAGGATACAATAAAAATGCAACAATATTATCTAAATTTTTAACAGCACTCACAGGACCTAATGGTAAAATGTCTGCATCTGACCCTAGTAAAGCAATTCTTTTAACAGATGAACCAAATCAAGTTAAGAAAAAAGTAAATAAACATGCATTCTCTGGAGGTAGAGAAACTCTTGAAGAACATCGAGAAAAAGGTGGTGATTGTTCTATTGATGTTGCATATCAGTGGCTCTACAATATTTTTGAGGAAGATGAAAAAGAAATTCAAAGAATTTATGAACAATATTCATCTGGAAACATGCTCTCAGGTGAAATTAAAAAAATCTTAATTGAAAAAATAAATAATCTTTTGGAAAAACATAGAACTCAAAAACAAGAAGCTAAAGAAAATAACTTACTTGAAAAATACATGAAAACAGGAGAACTAGCTCAGTCAATGTGGAATAAAAAGTTTTAAAATGAAACAAGAATTAAATTTAGATCCAATATTTGAAAATACCAAAACAACTTATGAAGACCAAAAGCAAATTACAAAAAATATATTAAAGTTATTAGAGGAGGTATATCAAAGAAAAAATAAAGAATTTGGCCTCTACCTTTTAGAACTACTTAAAGAGTATCCCGAAATAATTCCAGATAAAACTGAATTAAACTTTTTTTTTGAAGACCTTGAAAGAGAATATGATATTGATATAGCTGAACTAGAAAAGCATTTCCAATAAATCTATTAGCTACCATAAAATTTGTTGTATTGGTCATAATAAACCTGCTTTTGTTTTCTTAACTTATAATTTTTTACATAAGTATTAATTCTTATTTTATCAAAATATCTCTCCCTGTGATCTATATAATCTACAAGATACGGATCGCTAATAGCCCATTCATCTAAATTTCTCATCAATGAGTAAATTGTAACATCTTCTTTAAAAAAATCAGAAAGTCTATTACGCAACTTAGTCACATCACCAGAAAAAGATTTGTAATCCTCTGAGCTCAAACCTCTCGTTAATGTTACATGTTGAAGAAAATCACCAGTATCAGAATATAAATTAGTCAAAAAAAGAATTATTTCATCTTCGTTAACTGAGTCACGTAAAAACACATAACCTGGAATTTCAGAAAACAGGGTAAGAGACTCATACGCACTAATAGTAATTTCTTCAAAAATATCCTCAAGAGAGTTTACCATAGCAATTACTGTTTTCTATATTAATAAAGCTAACGATAAATTATTACAAACATTAATATACTTCCATCAACTATTGTTCATATGAGAACAATAAAAATTAAAACAATTTTTAATAAATCATTAAGAGGTAAATCAAAATGAAGACAATACTAATTACAGGAGCAAGTTCAGGAATTGGTAAAGCATGTGTTGAATTATTTGCAAAACACAATTATCAGGTAATTGCAACTATGAGAAATACAAAAAAAGCAAAAGAGTTCAAATGGCCCAAAAATGTTGATGTACAAGAACTCGACATTACAAATTATGCTCAAGTAAAAAAAGTTAAAAACTATATCTTAAAAGAATATAAACGTCTAGACATTCTTCTCAATAATGCAGGATATGGAATTATCGGTGCAGTCGAAACATATTCGCAACAAGATTTAGAAGGGCAATTTAAAACAAATGTATTTGCACCGGTTGAAATTATTAAATCTTTTCTGCCTGAGATGAGAAAAGATAATCAAGGAACAATTATTAATGTTACATCAATTGGAGGGAGAATATCATTTCCATACTTTGGTGCATATAACGCTTCAAAACATGCACTTGATGTATTCTCTCAAGCACTCCACATGGAACTTAAAAGAACAAATATTAAAATAAAAGTAATTGAACCAGGATTTACCCAAACAAATTTTGCATCATCTGGGATGAAAACATCTGAGCTTCCAATTGATTTCTATGAAGATGGACAACAAGAATTAGAACAAGCAATGAAACAAGGAGAAGATGGAACGCCCCCTGAAGAAATTGCTCAACTCATCTACGATGCTTCACAAGATGATTCTAATCGGTTAAGATACGCTGGTGGAAATTTAGCAAAACCTCTTTTGATTATGAAAAAATTTTTACCACAGTCAGTTTTTGAAAAATTAATATTAAAAAGAATTAAAACTTAAAAACCAGGGTCTCTTTTTAAAATATCATCTAAAATTTTTTTTCTTAATTTCTTTTTTTTTGAGCTCTCACTTGGAGATAATTCAATTTTTGAATTTCTGATAACTGGTAATTGATGGTATGAGTAGAAATCCAGTGAAGAAATTATCTTTATTGCATCACTAAGACTGCTACCTGGATTATTAAATAATGCTAAATCAAAATCAGAGTCAATTCCCAAATAAGGAGAGATATAAACAACACTATACTCCTGTTGACCTTGTAATTTTAGAAGGAATATCTCCGCACATGAAAATAAATTTTCTGATTGCTCATATACTAAATATTCAAATGGTAATGAAGAAGATGGTGTTGATAGAAATCTATATCTTAGATAAGAATTGTTAGAAATAAGCAATTTTTCCTCTGATTGTAATTCATATCCATTAATAGTAAAACTCATATCATACAATGATTATATGAGTATTTAAATTTAATCCAAAACATCTTTTAAAAATTTAATATGTTCATCTTTTAATTTTTTCTTTCTATCTTTACTTGTTAGAAGATCTTCAATCATTGAAAATGCTTTTTCATGATGTACATGATTTGGAATAATAACATAATCTGCACCTTTAACATAGAGTTGATATGCAACTGCCTCTGATTCAGCCGAAACAATAATAACTCCTTTATTATTTATTTTCCTAATATTTTCAACAAGCATAATTGATGTTTCTTCATCTTGATGTAATGAGATACATAATTTAATTGAACTCATATCAAATTCCGAGATAAACTCTACATTTGACATATCTCCAAAAACAACTGGAAAACCTCTTTTCTTCATATCCTGATAATTTTTTTGATTATTTTCAACAATAGTTACATGGTGAAAATTTCTCCATATTCTCTCCATATGATGTTCTTGAGACCTAGAAAGCCCCGAGATAATTACTTCCAAGCCTGATTCTATTTTTTCATCATGATTAAATTTATGTTTATTTACTCTCTTAAGCATAGGTGAGAAAAAAGCATATAATTCATCAGAATGGTAAAACATATATGATGAAATAGTAATTGTTAAAAGCATCACAAGAGTCAACAAAGAAATTACTCCAGAATCGATAATTCCACTTTGGAATGCTAAAAGTGCAATAATTAAAGAAAACTCTGAGATCTGTGATACGGCAAGTCCTGCATTAAATGCAATTCTTGGAGTATATTTTAGAGCAGTCATAATTAAAAATACAATAATTGGATTCCCAATACAAACTAATAATGATAAAGAAAGTGCAAGTGGTAAAATAGACATTAACTCAGAAGCAACAAGAGATAACTTTTCTGAATTTGATGAAATCTCACTAAAATCAATTGTTGAGCTAAACATCTCAGAACCTAAAACAATAAAAAATAAAATAATGAAAAAATCCCTCAAAGGTTTAATTCGAGCTGAAATTTCATAATGTAAATTAGTTGAAGCAAGTGCTGCACCTGCAATTAGAGCTCCAATTTCAAGTGAAAAACCTAGTAAATCATACAAAGATGCAATACCTAAACACCATGCAATAGAAAATAAAAATAAAACTTCAGAATTATGATTTTTCTTAAAAAAAAACTTAAGTAAAGGTTTTGTAATAAAAAATAGTGCTACAGCTACAAGCATAGCTAAAAATAATTTCAAAAATACAAGTGAAGTTTCACCCCCTCCACTAAGAGCAATAAAAGAATTAATTAATAATAAAACTAATACAGCAACAAAATCTTGAACAAGTAAAAAACCAAGAGAAATCTTTCCATATAAAGTCTCAAGTGCATTTTTATCTGAGAGTAATTTAACAATTACAATAGTTGATGAAAATGATAAACCTACTGCAATAATTACTGAAGTTATAAATTCAAATCCTAAAAATGTAGTTAGAAGAATTGAAAAAAACATAGTAATTAAAATTTGTCCAACTCCTGTCAAAATTGAAGGTAGTCCAACATCTTTAATCAATTTAATATTGAGATGTAATCCTACTAAAAATAATAAAAATGCAATTCCAATGTGAGAGAAAATTTGATAATAACCACTACTTGATAAAATATCAAAAAATAGTGGTCCTAAAAAAATACCTCCTAAAATATATCCAATTAAAATTGGTTGTTTAAAATATGATAGTGTATATGATACTAAAAAAATTATTACAAATACTGCTGCAAATTCTAAAAAAAATGAACTCATATTATAGATTGAAAAAAATAATTTATAAAATTATATCATCCTAAAAAAAGACAACTAGATAGAAATAAAGTAACAATTAATCTAAAGCTTTTTGCTGTTCTTCATAATTATCTAATGATGATCTAATCTCTCCATTTTTTAGACTTCTCATTTTATTTCTACAAAATTTAGAACAACAATTATCCATTAATGGCATACATTTTGGACACATGGTAAATTCTACTGAGCATTGGGGACAAATATGTCTATCAGTGCTTGGTACATAACAAACAGAACATTGTTCATCATTGAGTTCCTTAATTTGATCCTCTTCACTCATTGAAATAGCTCCCCTATTGTCAAATACAAAACATTTCCCTTCCCAATTTCCTTGGCCTCTTTTAAGTCCATAATTTACAATTCCCCCTTCTACTTGATACACATCCTCATAACCGTTTTCTTTCATCCAAGCAGTTGCTTTTTCACATCTAATTCCACCAGTACAATAAGTTACTATTTTTTTACCCTTAACTTTATCTTTAATATCGTCCATTGCTTTTGGAAATTCTGTAAATTCTTTGATTGGCAAAGGCACAGCATTTTTGAAATGTCCAACTTCATATTCATAGTCGTTTCTTGTATCAATGATTACAAAATCTTCATCATTTTCATACCACTCATCTAATTTTTCAGGTGAAAGGTGAGTTCCAGTATTAGAGTAATCATAATCTTTTTTCATAGTAATTGTCTCTTTTCTAATTTTTACATTCATTCTCTTAGAATTAAGCCTATTTGTTGGATTATGTTTAAACCAAATATCTTCAAATCCTTCAATTGAGTGGATAAAATCTTCAAACTCTTTAATATCAGTTTTCAAACCTGACATATATCCTGTAATTCCTTCACCAGCAACTAAAATTTTTCCCCTAAGAATTTTATTCTCATCTAATACATAAGCATCTAATTTCTCTTTGAGAGCTTTTAAATCTTTAATTTTAACAAATTTGTAAAAAGTAATATTAGTTAATGTTTCAATAGTAAGTTCAGGTGTGTTTTTCATAAAAAAAATAATGATTTTTAGTTTTTAAATGTTGTTTTCAAAGAATTTCTAATTTTTAACAAGGAAATACATGAAATGATTAAAGATAAAATAATTTAGTTTATTTTATAAATCTCAAAGTAATTGTTCATATATGAACAACAAAGCAACTCTTATTTTAGGAAATATGCTTTTTCCAAACTTAGATAAACTCAAAATCAACAAAGATAAAGACATTATTATCATGATTGAATCAAGAGATTTAATTACTCATTTCAAATATCATAAACATAAAATCATTCTCTTTCTCTCAGCTATGAGGGAATATGCCAAAGCACTAGAAGATAGAGGATACAAAGTTGAGTATAAAAAATACGAAGAAAACAAACTAGAACATTTTACAACAACACTTGAATCTGTTTGTGAGAAACACTCAATTAGTGAACTTAAAACATTTACTATTGAAGATCACTTCTTTAGAAAAGAAATGAAAGATTTCTGCGACTCCAAATCAATTAAGCTTAAAGTTATTTCTTCACCAGGATTTATTTGCTCTCTTAAAGAATTTAGGGAATATATCGAGGATAAGAAAAAATATCTTATGAATGATTTCTATATTTGGCAAAGAAAAAGGTTAAACATTATGGTAGATAATGACAAACAACCTAAAGGCGGAAAATGGTCCTATGACGAAGAAAATAGAAAAAAAACACCAAAATCATATACATCACCAAATTACAAAACATATGAACACACTGATATTACAAAAGAAGTAATTGCAATGGTTGAAGAAAACTTTGAAGACTACCCTGGTAAAGGCGAAGACTTTTATTTGCCTGTGAGAAGAGAAGATGCACTTAATCATCTAGAGCATTTTTTTGAACATCGGTTCAAAGAATTTGGTGTCTATGAAGATGCAATTGATAATTCATCAGTATTTCTCAATCACTCCGTTCTCTCACCACTCATTAACATAGGACTATTAACTCCTGATGAAGTAGTTGAAAAAGCAAATGATTATGCTAAAGACAATGATATTCCACTAAATTCATTAGAAGGATTTGTAAGACAAATAATTGGATGGAGAGAGTTTATGAGAGGTATGTATCATACTCAAAAGTTGCAAGGCAACTTTTTTAGTCACAAAAGAAGCTTTAAAAAAAGCTTCTTTGACGCAAAGACTGGTGTAGCGCCAGTTGATGATGCTGTAACAAAGGTTGAAAAATATGCATACAACCATCACATTGAGAGACTTATGGTACTTGGAAACTTTATGTTACTGTGTGAAATCCATCCCGATGAAATCTATAAATTTTTCATGGAATACTACATTGATTCATCAGATTGGGTGATGGTTCCAAATGTTTACTCCATGAGTCAATATGCAGATGGTGGTACATTTGCAACAAAACCCTACATTGGGGGAAGTAATTATATTAAAAAAATGTCTCACTACAAACAAGATGATTGGTGCGATATTTGGGATGGTCTTTATTGGAGATTTATTGAAAACAAAAGAGAACTCTTTGAGAAAAATTATAGAATGTCCATGATGGTAAAATTACTTGATAAAATGGATAAAGAAAAAAAGACACGATTATTCAAAGCTGCTGAAAAATTCTTAGAAGAGCATACTGAAATAAAAGATGAATAATGAAATATATTATGTAATTGATAGAGGAGTTAAAAAAAAGGCTAAAGATTGCATTGAATGTTCTAAAATTATTACATGGAGAAAAAAATGGAAGAATAATTTCGAAGAAGTTAAATATTGCTCTGAGAAATGTAAGTTAAATTCAAAACAAAAGTTTTGAAATTAGCCTCATAAAAATATATCCTATTTTTATGTTAGATAGAGAGAAAAAGAAAATGTTAATTTTTTGGATTTGAAAAAGAGATATTTTTATGCATCCAATAATGAGAATTACCCGTAAAATATCCATTTGAATCAAAGAATTCTTTTTCATTAACATCATCTTCTTGATCGAAAAAATATGCAATAAATTGAGCATCTTTTTTCTCGATTGCTCTCTCAGTCTCATCTAAAAATTCTTGAGCTAGGTGTTGATACTCATCTTTTACTACGAAATTTTCCAGTACTGCTTTCTTAGTAGCAGGGTGAATCATTGTAAGTGAAAAACCAACAATTTCTCTATTTACTCTCAATGCCATACAAACGTCATCTTCTGATTGAAATAATCTTGTTAATGTTTCTTTTGGCCAGAAAATATTTTCTCCGCCATCTGCGCTAAAATCATCAATACCTGTTCCTAATTTGTAAATACTCTCTAAATCATCTAAAATAATGTTTGTAATTTCTATATTCATAATTTAATATAACTTAAATTACTAATAAACATATCTAAAGGTTAAATTAATTCTCCCTTCCTTTACTTTTTTTCTCTTTGGTAATTCATGTAAATAAAGCTTTTGTGAATCTTCTCTCATCACAAGCAGCGAACCATGCTCTAAAGGTAAAACATATCTCTTTTTCATACCTAACTTCTCTACAATTACAAAGTCTCTTTGAACTCCTAAAGAAATTGATGCTATAATTGGTCTTGTTCCTAGTTCTTTCTCATCATCACTATGCCTGCCCATTGAATCATTTCCATCTCTGTAATAGTTGAGTAACACTGAGTTAAACTTACAACCAAGCTCTCTCCCAAGTCTCTCTCGCAACACCTCCAGCCTCCTAGGAAACGTCTCAACTCTCATACGCTCATTTGAGTATGTATACTCAGACTCGCCTATCCATTTAATTAATCTCGGCTGCATATACGTTTTTCCAAAAAGGGTAATTTCTCTTTCTTCCCAATCAATTTTTTCTATTAGATAATTCATTAAATCATCAGCTTCATCCTCAGATAAAAAATTCTCAATATATACAAAATCATCTTGTAATTCTGGAGGTATCATAGAAAATCACCTAAAGATTTTTGGGAAGTATCTTTGTTTTTTTCCTCGAGTTTTCTCTTTGCTTTCTCCTTTCTCTCATTTTTTCTAAATTTTCTCAGCTTTGAAAAAGATGCCTTTTTCAAGAAATTTGGATCATTGAGACTTGCTCTAATCTCATCTAATTTTTCTTTCACTAAAGCACGAGTCTCTTTGGCTTCTTTCTCGAAGTTAACAATTGGTTTAGGATAATCTTCTCCTAAAATAATTCCATACTGACTCTTTAATTGATATGCGTATTTTTGGGGTTCACATAGATACTCTACTTCCTTAACATTCCTAAATACTTCTAAATGTTTTTTAATAAAAATTCCTTGGGAATCATGTTCCTCAATCATTTTTCTTGGATTGTAAATCCTTAGTGGATGTACTCCAACTAAAGCTGATTGCATCTGCCATTGTTGGTAATTAATTGCAATATCTCCGTCAACTAAATGACGATGCATAAAATCAGCTCCATCTTTCCAATGTTGTCTTAAAATCAATGAATAAAAAGATGCAAGCATTGCTCTTGATCTAAAATTAAGCCAACCAGTATCAATTAAACATCTAAGAGCTGCATCAATAATTGGAAATCCAGTTTGTGCCTTAAAGAATGCATCTGTATATTTTTGGTTTTTCTCTCTCTCAACATTACAAATTGGATTAATTGCTTTTTGTTGAGCATGAGGATAATCTTCTAGTTTTTGAGTAAAATGTTCTCTCCAAAAAAGTCTTGTAACATAAAAGTCCTTTGTTCTTTTACTATGTTTTGATGCCATAACTCTTTGATATGCATACTTTGGAGATAATGCTCCAAGTGAATAATGAGCAGATAAACGAGAACAGTTCAGCTTTGATAATTCTGGTTTTGAAATGGATCTAGAATACAGTGAGATATGTTTTGAAATAAATTCATCTAAATGAGTAAGAGCAATACTCTCTCCACCTCTGAGAGGATAAGTCTGTTTCTTTTTGAGATTATATTTTTGAGCAACTTTCCCTAATCTAATTTGTTTTTCTTGAACTATACCTTTGTATGTTTTAGTTTTATTTAAAGTATATATATTATCATCAAAATAATCTTGTGCTTGTTTTGCCCATGCAATCCTACTTGGTCCATCTCTAACTAAAGCATCATTTTGATATCCGATAAAATTCTTATTTAATTTAACTTTGTTATCTCTAGAATATCCATAAAGCATGGAAGAATCAAAATTATAGTGGACTTTAGCTCTATATTTTTTTTGTAATTTAGAAATAATTTCAACTGAGTCTCCAAAGTAGATATGCATATGAATTCCTAAATTTCTATACGATTGTTTAAGATCTTCAAGACACTCAAACATAAACAAAATCCTATCATCTGAATCTAATCTATCTTCTGAGAAAAAAAATGGATCTATAATAAAAACGGGTAAAATTGATTTAGTATGATCTTTTGTTGCTTCAAATAATGCCTTATTATCATGAACCCTAAGATCTCTTCGATGCCATACAATGTGAACATCATCCATAGAAATACTTAAGATAGCATTGTTTAAAAAAGTAATTTCTATAAAAGGTAGAAAAATGAAATAAAATGAAACAATAGATACACAACAATAAAAATATCTTTCAATATATTTTATTCATGGATACATTGTCTATATAATGCCAATGTTTATATAGTTTAAACTACAACTGTTTATATATGAACATTACTGCTATTATATCAATTTTTGGAGCAAGTTTATTTACTTGGATTATTCTTGGGATATTCTTTGCAATCGGTACAAACCTATCTAGAGGAGTCTTTATTATTAGCCATTACGCAACAACATTCATTGCTACAGCTCTATTTTTCTCAATACTCTACAAATTCTTACCAACACTGAGCACTCCATTTTGGACTATGATTGCTGCGATGATATCATTTTTCATCATTGAGCTTATCGTATTTAATTTCTTCTACAAAGAGGAATTGTGGTTTTTAAATTTTGTTGATTGGATAGTACCTGTATTTATCGTAGCATCAACAATATATGGGTTAGGAGTTTACTTTTTACATTAAAATAAATAAAAAATGGAAAAAAGATATAAAAAAAGTATCTATATTTTTAGAAGAGATTATAGACTCTATGATAACACAGCACTTATCAATGCATTAGAAGAATCAAAAGAAGTAATTCCTATTTTTATTTTAAACCCTAAGCAAGTAACTAAAGAAAATGAATTCTACAATAAACACTCAATTCAATTTCTCTTTGAATCCTTAAGAGACCTCAACGAACAACTAAAGGAAAAAGGCACGAAACTACATCTCTTTTATGGAAAACAATTAGAAATTTTAAAAGAATTAATTCAAAAAAACAACATTGATGCAATCTATCAAAACAAAGACTATACTCCTTTTGCTCGAAAAAGAGACCAATCAATTAAAGAACTATGCTCTAAACTAGAAGTAGATTGTAATATGTATCATGACTATTTGTTAAATCCTCCAAAAGAAGTTCTTAAAGGGGATGGTGAACCTTATGGAGTGTTTACTCCCTATTATAAAAGAGCATCTATGCACAAAGTTCATGCTCCTAAAGAAAATGATTTTAAAAATTATTCCTCAATTGAATGTGAAAGTATAGAAATATTAGATAAAATACTTTCTCAAGAAAATAAAGAAATATTAGTAGAAGGTGGAAGAGACGAAGCATTAAAGATTATAGATTCTCTTGAATTTCTGTCAAAATATCAAGATCAAAGAGATTTTCCTTCAGTACATGGTACATCAAGACTCTCAGCCCATCTAAAATTTGGAACTCTTTCTTGTAGAGAATTATATTATTTACTTGAAGAAAAAATTCACAATCCTGAACATGTAAGAAGACAACTTCACTGGAGAGATTTTTGGACATACATTGCCTATCACAACCCAAAAGTCTTCAAAACATCCTACATTGAAAAATACTCAGATGTTCCTTGGATGGATATTAACAATAAAGAAAAAAGGTCGCAATGGCTCGCTTGGTGTGAAGGAAAAACTGGATTTCCAATAGTAGATGCAGGTATGAGAGAGTTAAATACAACTGGATTTATGCACAATAGAGTAAGAATGATTGTAGCCTCATTTCTTACAAAAGATTTACATATATCTTACAAAGAAGGGGAAAAATACTTTGGACAACAATTAACAGATTATGATCCATGCCTTAACAATGGGAATTGGCAATGGGCTGCATCAACTGGTTGTGATGGACAACCATATTTTAGAATATTTAATCCTTGGAGACAACAAGAAAGATTTGATAAAGAATGTGAGTATATAAAACATTGGGTTCCTGAGTTAAAAGAACTCACTCCAAAACAAATCCACAAGTATTACAAAAAAGATGTTCATGTAAAAAATTATCCTTATCCAATTGTAATTCATGAAGAAGAAACCCCATATGCAAAAGACATGTTCAAAGCTAAAAATTAGCTTTGAACGACAAGAACGCACAAAGTAAGTGTCTAGTATGTTTAAATCTATTTCATAGAGTTTATTAGCTTTTATTATTTGCCAATACTTCAAACGTTTGAGCTAAATTTCTTGCTTGGAGAGTCAGAAATGAAATCAAGTAATCATTAAACATAACATAATCAATTGATTTTACATCATTTTGATCCTGATCAATAATAGTTACTTTAAATAAATCAATATCTACATCAATACTTATTTCCTGTTGCTTCTTACCCCAATTTACTTGAATTACTACAACTAAATTTTCTTCGTCATAATACCAAGTTTTAACTGACTCTTCTGAATCATTGTATACTTTAACATGAACAAAATCTCTAAATTCTTTTGGTAAAAATTCTCTAAAAAAGGTATTCATAGCAAGAGAATCTTCATGCTCTAAAAACTCAATAACCCTTCTAGATCTATTGAGATAAAAAAATTCAGTATAAAGATCTTTCTTAATAATTCTTTTAGTTTTCTTTCTAAATTGCTTTAAAATGAAATCTGTTGTATTACCTCTTTCCATAGAAATCCCTATACTTTGAAATTTATAAACATTGGTGTGAATTTAATAACAATAAAAAGAGATTTTATTTCAGATCATCCCCATAAAGAAGACCATCTACTGCTCCTATTTTAGAGACAACTGATGCTGAATTTTTTGCCCCATAATAAAGGGATTTTTTTAATGAAAAATTTTTAGTGAAGTAATAAAAAAATGTTCCTGCAAAACAGTCTCCAGCTCCTGTAGTATCTACAATTTTAGATGATAAAGCTTTTTGATAATACTGTTCTCCTTCCTTAGTTTTACAATAAGCTCCGTTTCCTCCACAAGTAATAACTGCAACTGAAACTCCAAGTGATAAAATATTATCTAAGCACTCATCCACACCAACGCCTTGAGTTAATTCCTGAGCTTCTTCCAAATTTAAAACTAAAACATCAACTAATTTAACTAATTTCTGAACTTCTTTTTGATTATTTTGAATTAAATAAAGTGATGGATTATAACAAATTGAAGAATGTTTATTTTTCTTAATTTTTCTTGCAAGAGATAAAAGAGTTTTAAAACTCGTACCTGTAAGAGATGTAAAATAAAAATTATTTGATTTTAAATCAGAAAAATTAAAATCTGTTTCTTCAAGATATGAATTTTGACCTCTATAAGAAAAAATAATTCTATCATTATCCGCAGTATCTAGCAAAATTCCTTTTGCAGCTGGCCTCTTAGACAATTTAGAGTCAATAATAGATACCTTATTTTTAGATAAATTATCTTTTACAAATTGTTGAGATTCATAAGAAATTTTGCCTAAATATGCAACATGACCACCAAGTCTTGACATACCAATAGATACATTGATTCCACCACCACCAATTGTTTGTTTAAAATCATCTTTAATTTTAACCTTATCTCCTAGTTTAATATCAGCATATTCCTTATCTGATTTTACGCTATAGTCAATAGTATTTGAACCAACAACAACCATATCAAAGCATTCTTTCTCAAAAGAACTATGGGATTTCTCAAGAGCTACAATACCTGGTAATTTCTCCCCTGAGAGAAAACTCACAAGTGCTCCTCCTGCCAAAGAGACATAAGAAAATTTCTTTAAAAGTTTAAATTTCTCTGCTGCAGTGACTGTATGTCCTCCCCCCATAAATGAAAATGCTTTTGATTTAACTGCAGCTTTCATTAATTCTTTAGAAGCTACTTCCATTCCTTTTTTTTCAAAATTACCCGCAGGTCCTTTGATATAAATTGAATCAGCATGTTCAAGCATAAGTGAGTAATACTCAACTGTTTTAGAACCTACATCTTCAATCATATATGTGTCAAGAAGTTTTTTATGTTGATCCAAATCTTCAATTGAAATTTCAACTCTCTCATTTTTTGAATTAAGCAGAGCAACATCTCTTGGAAGTAAAATTTTAGATGAATAGGTTGAGAGTAATTTTTTTAATTCTGACAAACAGTCAAGATATTTTTGTTCTTTTAAAAAATCTAATTTTTTACCTAAATAATAACCTCTGCTATGGAGTGCAACTTCTCCTATAACTCCTGTAAGTAATATCTCACTTACTGATTTTTTTTTAAGAGCTGATTTCATAAGAACTAAAAGGTCATCCGGTTTTGCTCCACCAAATAAAAACATTCTCTCTTGACTTTTTTCTTCAATTGTAGATAAACCTTGAAGTTCCTTCTCCATTAATCTACCTGCAACCATAGGAATAGAATCAAATTTTACAACTGTTGATTGTGCTCTGTGTGACACTGAAAAAGCATCAAAAACATAATAATCAAAGAGCTTCTCTAATTTTTTAAAAACATTATTTTTCTTAGTAATATCTTTTTCAGCATCTTCAAATCTCACATTTTCTAAAAGTAAAATATCTCCTGAATTCATATCTGTAATAACTTGCTTTACTTCATCAGAATAAACTTCTGGAATAAATAACACCTTTTCTTTTAATTCATCTGATAAAAATTTTGCATGTTGTTTTAGTGATACAAAATCATCTTTTCCTTTTCTTCCTTGATGTGCAAGAAGAACAACTTTAGCTCCTTTTGAAACCAATTCCTTAATAGTAATACAGGATTGTCTAATTCTTTCATTCATTAAAACCTTATTGTTTACAACTGGAGAATTAATATCAATTCTTACTCCCACTATTTTATTTTTTGGTTCAATATCTTGTAATGTAGTATACTCTAACATGTCTCTACATTAAAATTAGATTTATATCATAAAAAAATTCATCTCAACTATAAAGGGAAGAATATATCCTAAGAGAATTTAAATGAATAATTTCTAATTAAATTGAGCATCATAAGTAGAACAACTTATCTTTGCTTTCCATTTTTTATTTCCGAGAAATCTTCCTGACTCTCCTTTACCAATTTCTTCAATAATAATTTCATCTAAAAAATTATCTCCATATTTTTTTATTGCTGAAGTAGTTAGTTCCTCTTTTGTCCTATTATCTATGTTTTTGAAGTTAGTATAACAAGTTCTAATACCAATACACTCAGTATCACCCCATAAAAATGGATATTTCTTAAAACCATAACAATTACAAGGCTCAACATTAAATCCACCCCATGTTTGTTTTCCACATGAAGAATATGATATTGAAATTAAAAATAAATAGATCAAATAAAAAATAATTAAAAAATAAAAATATTTTTTATTAAAATCGTTATTCACATAATGATAAATTAAAATAATACTAATTAGAAAAAAGACTAAACCAAATGAAAATGAAAATGAACTAACAATAGATTTTATAAAAATTAAATAAATTAAAATAGGACTAAAAATAATTATTATAGAAATTAATATTAAAATCCAAAAATATTTTTTATTTTTCATAAATAAACTTTAATTTTTTTAACTTAAAAATTTTTCTCACCTTTTTCCTAAATTCCAAACTACTTCAAAACTTCACTTTTATAGGATATAACATTGATGATATTAGAATTAAGTTATATGAATGGAAAAAAAGTAAAGTCCCTATTGGAATTATAGTGAAAAAACTATAGAGTCTATTTTAAGAGAATTTGAGTAATATGTGTATTCTATTATAAGAATACGGGATAAACAGACTAAGCAGAAATAAATACAGATTACCCTCATTTAAGTAAAATTATCACTCCTATCAATTAATATAGATAATCTAATAACCCTACTTATTTCATTCTCATCATTTTCTAAGTTATTATATCTATTTGAAATTTTTTTAGTTAAACTCCTAATTTCTAATTCTAAATCTTCTAAATGTTTTATTAAATCTATTTTTGAAACTATTGGGTCAAATAAATTTTGAATTGGCAAACTCGAATTTAACATATTTTCTCTGTGAATATTATTAAAGCTATTATTATTATTTTTAATTTCTTTTAATGAATCTAACTTAGATAATTCATTATTTAAATTTTTAATATGATTTGATAACAATACCTGATTTGAGTTTTGATTTGAATAATAATTTTCAAGCATTAATTTTCTTGCTTTTGTAATTTTCCCCATAGAGTATAATTCTTCTATGATTTGATTGTTATTTTTTTTCTCATAGTTAAAAGAGTTTTTTATTGGAGATTTATTAATAGAAATATTATAATATGGATCTCGAATTAAAGAATATTCTTTAATCATTATGTTGTTAGCATTGTAAATATCACCAAATTCCACAGAAACGTTTATTATATAAAGAATATCTGAAATCATTTTATCTTGATAATCACCTTTAAAAAAATCAATAACCATTTTAATATTGGTTTTATTATAAATCTCCCTTGAATAAATTTCAGAAAGTAATTGTTTATATTTTGAGTTTATTTCCTTATAAATTAAAGTTTGTTTCAAATTATTATTTTCTAGAATCACTAATTCTCTATTTTTTATTGTAGATTCATTTTCTTTTCTTAAAAAATAGATGTCTAATTTATTATTTTTGGTCCCTAAGAGAATATAAGAAATTTCTTGAAAAAAATTCGTAGGTACTGATAAAGAATCCCTTTGACAAATTAATTTATAATTACAATCTGAATATACTTTATTCAAATCAAGGTTACCATTTTGTAATAAAAAGTAATTCAAGAAAAAATCTGGATTCTCTTGGATAATATCTTTAGAGACTTTTCTTAAATAAAATTTATCATAATTATTTAAAATATCTAAATCAAAATATAAATCCTTATAATAATTTAATTCTAATTGGTCTAGAATATCTGAATGTTGTGCTTCGTTTTGACTCAGTACATCATTATAATAACTAATTCCAAAGAATGTCGATATAAATACTGAAGAAATTATAAAAATCAAAAAATATATATTACTAACTTTAAAAATTGATTTGACAGTATTATTTTCTCTTGTTGAAAAATAATTTAAAAATCTCAGATTTTTACTATTAAATTTGAAATATGCTTCAAAGCTAAATTCTCCGAACAATGTAAAAATTAAAAATACTGAAAATATTCTTCTTAAAACAGTAGTGGGGACTTTAAAAATAAGTTTCACGCCATAATAAGCCCCGAATATTGCTCCAAACCCTAAGATGGCACCTGACATTATGTTTAAATATCCAAGCTGATAAAATAATGAGTTCCATTCGCTATTAAGAACTGTAAAGGAAATAGTAGAACTGAACATAGTTATAAATATGCTTAGGCTCGAAGTCCCTACCGCTAATTTCATATCGCCGCCAATTATATAAAGTAAAATGGGCACATAAAAAATACCACCACCTAAACCAGAAATTGCAGCTATTCCACCAAAAAATAAGCCCAATGGAAATAACCAAATATATGAAATATTTGTACTTTTTGGTTTAGTTGGTGTTTTTGCAATCAATAACTTGATTGCAACGATAAAAATAAAAAATGCAACAATTACTTTGAGAATATTGGGATTAAGTGAAACAATTATATTTGGTGCAATAGATGCAGAAATCAAAGCTCCAGCCCCAAGTAAAAGTCCCTCTTTCCATAAAATATTGCCTTTTCTTTTATGATTAAAAATTGAAGATGCAGAGGCAAAACTTCCAGCCATTAAGGATGTAGCAATTGCACTTACTGTAACAATAGAATTATCCAGTCCAATCTGTGGTAAAATAAAAAGTAGTGTTGGAACAAATATTACACCTCCACCAATTCCTAAAAGCCCCGAAAGAACACCAGTTCCAAAGCCAATTATTAATAACAATATTATAAGAGTTATATCAATCTGTGATACCCAATAATTGATTGTAAAGTAAATTATTATTAAGAATATCTTGAGCTATTTTAAATTGTTTATCATTCTTAATTCCCTGAATTATTCTGCCTTCTCTTCCATTAATACGTGCTGCAAGTTCTTCTTTTATTTCACAAATAATTTCTGATTTATGCTTTTGTAACTCAAATGATTTTTCCAATAAGTATTCTTTATCCAAGCTTTTTAGCATGGATAAAACATTCTCGTTCATCCCTTCATCTTCAGCTATTTTCTCAAGTTCTACCAATAATTTTTCTGATTTTGAATTGTACTCAAATTTATGTTCATCTAAATATTGAAGAAATTCTGTAAAAACTAATTCTTCATCCAAATTTTGTGTTTCAGTAATTGAATTTGAATTAAAATATTTAGTAGTAAATTTGAAGAACATTCCTCTTGCTAATAGCGTTTGAATCTGTTTTGATTGAGATGAATTTGAAACAATTGTATCTGGTTTGATTCCTCCGTTTGCAAAAACTTCGCGTTTATTATCTGTAAAAAATTTTTTATTCTTATTTGATTTATGGAGACTAAATATTTCATTATTGTCGGAATAATCTATTTCTTGAATACATCTTCCACTTGGAGTATAATATTTTGCTGTGGTTAATTTTAATGATGTATTAAACGAAAGAGGTAAAACGGTTTGCACTAATCCTTTT
>CAKZOW010000080.1 GCA_937138345.1 uncultured archaeon
TCTTTATCTTCTAGTCAATGACACTAAAGTTATTTTAAAGAATTTTTCACCTAAGTGTTATGGAACAAAAAGATATTAATCATTTTGAAAAAAATTTTGATTATGGAAGTATCTTACCTCTATTATTATTTATAGTATCATTATATACTCTATATCTTTTTCTCAATGGTTTTTACTCTGCGGGTTTTATCTCAATTATTATCTCTTTTGTAATATATGTTGCAAATAATATCCTCTTAAATATAAAAGGATTCTCAACTGTATTTAATGAATATTTAGAAGATTCTGCAGCATTTATGGCATTTACAGTAACTACTCTTGTTTTTGGAATGCTCTATTTTCCTGAAGATGAAATTATTTTAGGAGTTGTGATTTTTTATGGTATTTGTCAAATACTTGCAATGAGTAGAAACTGGATTGCAAGTACTAAAAACTCTCAAGGTTGGCCAATTGCTCTTAATGGTATATTTTTCCCATTTATTTATTATTTATATGTATTTTATTTCAGAGGATTTGGAGAAGCAATTTTTATTGTCTACTTTATTATTGTGGCTATGCTCTCAATTTCAAATCATAACTTTTTAGGCTATATGGAATCAAAAGAACAAGTTGAAGTTGTAAGTTTTAAAGAACTCAAAAAAAGAGAAGAGATGAAAAAAAAGAAAAAAGATATTAAAATTCCTTAGGATCATAAGAATGTTTTCTTATATGAATAGTAGGAAAATCAGAGAAATAATTCTGCATTACACTAATATATTGAGGATCATTTGTTTGAATTACTTTTTCATTACTCCCAGATCTATGAGAATAAACTTCATGTTTAAAACAAAAAAATTTAAATCCTTGTTTTGATTTGATATTCTCTACTACTCTAGGAGTAATATTTACACTGTGTAATTCAACTAGTTTTGCTAACCCTCTGTTCTCTTCATCAACAAAGGCTACAAGAAGATCATTTGATGTTGAAACAAGTTCACTATCTCGTATTGCATATCTTGAGAGATTTCTTCTAAATTTTTCTGGGTTTTGTAGTACTGACATTTTATTGTAAATATTCTCTATGTTGCAGATATGGTCTTAATTTTTCAGGAATTCTAACTCTTCCATCACTTGTTTGATGTTGTTCTAAAATTGCAATCATACATCTAGTAAGTGCAATTGCCGTTGAATTAAGAGTATGAACTAATTCTAGACCACCCTCTTCTGTCTGATACCGCGCACTTAGTCTTCGAGCTCCATAGTCTCTGTAATTTGATGCTGAAACCATTTCTCTATATTTTTGCTGTGATGGAAGCCATGCTTCTAAATCGTATTTTCTTGTAGCCATTCCTCCCATATCGCCTGAACAAATATCTACAATTTGATAGTGGATCTCTAAATCTTGAAAAATCTCTTCAGCATTTGCAGTGAGTTCATTGTGGATTTTGTCTGAATCTTCTGGTTTGCAAAATACAAATTGTTCAATTTTATTGAAATTATGTACTCTAAAAATTCCTTTTGAATCTTTTGTAACTCCTGCTTCTTTTCTAAAACACTGTGACATTCC
>CAKZOW010000081.1 GCA_937138345.1 uncultured archaeon
ACTAAATCTATTGCTAATTTAATATGGTTATATTTCATTTATTTTATATTATTAATTATTTTGTTACACTCTTTAATGAGTCCAATAGTTTGTTATCACTGCATCTGCTTTTAATGGTATAGTAGTACACCATACTGCTCCAGCTTTTTGCATACAATCTTCCAAGTTTCTAGCTGCAATATCTGTAAATCCATCTTTAACTTCTAAATTAATTTCATCATGTACTAAATTAGTAATAAATATAAATTCATTTAAATTATTATCATTTAACCATTTTCTAAAAAATATAGCTGCTAATTTTGTAATACTTCCTGCACTTCCTTGAATAATATAATTAAGACAAGCTCTTTCATATTTTCCTTTTAAAGAATAATAACGTTTCCAATCTTTGTCTGCTTTATATATTTTTAATTTATTAAAATCTCCAAAATAAAACTTTCTTTTAGTTATTGGATCTATTTCTATAAATCCTTGTGACATAGATTTTTTAATTGCTTCATCAAAAAACAATTTTAATTTTGGAAATGCATCAAAGTAAGCATTATAAATATTTTCTCCTTCTTCAGGGGAAACACCTAAATTATTAGAGATAGTAAATCCATTTCCTCCATAAGCTAATGCAAATGATACTGATTTAGCAATTTGTCTTTTTTCAGGATGTTGTTTTTTTATTTCAGGTAAACTAAGTTCTCTTAATTCTGGATATATTTTCTGTGCATTATAACTCTTGTTTTGTTATCGTAGCTTTTTTAATTACTACTTCTATATATTACTATATAGCTCAGACTATATCATCATAATATTTTATTATATTTTTTGCAAATTGCTCACACTGTTCTCTAGTTGCATTATTTTTCATTTTATTTGCCATCATACTAATAACCTTTATATTGCCTTTAATATATCCTTTATTAGGGTCTATCCTATCTATAGTAGGTGAAAATGAATAACTAGTCTTAGTACCTAGTTCAAATGGAACTTTTAAAATAGGACATAAATTAGGTATGATAATATCTTCATACTCTAAGTTAAAATCTATACCTCTTTGTCTACTCCTTGCTTTAGTATTCATCATCATTCTGGTAATAGGTCTAGTGTCATAATGTTTTTTTCTAGATTTGTTTTCGCAGCTTCTGCAATTTGCTCGATGTCCATCTCCTCCAGGAGTGCCATCTTTCTTTTTATGGTAAGTATAAGGAAAATCTTCTAAATTTTTCTCAATCTTACACTTTGTACATATTTTTTTCATAGCTACAATATACAAAATTGTAGCTTAATTTCCAAATATTTATGTACTTATTTTATAATAATAAATATTATGTTGGGCGCTCGTGGGTATATTATATTTTATTACTTCAAAATTAATTTTAGTAATAATTTCAATACCTAGTCGTTGCACTTTCAATAACCATTTAGGTTAAAGCTTAGCTCAGGATTGTCCTTATGTACGTCTTTCAACATAAGGGGTTTCCCTGAATTCACCCAATTTTATATGCACAGTTATTATTTATGCATATCAGAATGTCCTTCATAATAAAAATTAAGTATATCTGGATCTAAAGATGTATTTGCTAAACAAATATTTTCTTGTCCACTATAATCAGCATTAACTATTTTATATCCTTCAGGTGAATCAAAAGCTCTTCTAAAGTCATCATTACTAGGTATATTCTGTAAATTTGGATTACTACTAGAAATTCTACCAGTATTTAATATTTGTTTATAATTACTATGTAATCTGTTAGTTATTGGATTAATATATTTAAAGAAAGCTACTCCAAATGTTGTACAAGATTGTTCTAATTCTTTATATTCTAAATAAATATCAAGTAAGTTATTATAAACATCTCCTATATCTTTATTCATGGTTTTTAAAGAAGCTTTTACAACTTTTGCATTAACTGTATAACTAAGTATTTTAGTTGATTTAGAAACTTCTTGTGGACATATTCCTAAGTATTTAAAGAAACTAATTACTTGTTTAGAACTTCCCCAATTAATTGCACATTTTAAACCATCATTAAATAAATCTAATTGTTTATCTACAAATATTGTATCATTAAAGTTTTCTAAAACATAGTTATCTAAATCTATTAGTAATTTAGAATATTTCTCCTTATTTTTATTATAAGTTTCTTCCCAAATATCTTTATTAAAATTTATACCTTTGTATTCTATATCTCCTAATGTTTGTAAAAATAACATTTCTAATGATACACATTTAGATAATTCTTTTTTAACTATATCAGCATCTTGAAATTCTTTAATTCTAAGTGGATACAATATATCTTCTGCACCATAAATAATTTGTCTTTTAGTAAAAGCTTTATCTTTGATATCTAAAAATTCTAATCTAGTTGCTTTATCAACTTCAATATCTAAATATTTTTCATTTAAATCTTTTAATCCTAATTTAGGAGAATATCCACTAAATAGTATTTGTTCAACTATCATAGTATCATAAACATTATTTAATTTAATTCCATTATTATGTAAAATATGTTTGTATTCAAATTTTATGTTGTGTCCAACTTTTACAATAGAATTACTTTCTAATATTTCTTTTAGGGGATTTATATCAATACATCTATAATCTATAACGTATTGTCTTTCTAAATCACCTATCTGAAACATTACTATTTTAGATAAATATGGATCAAGTCCTTCCCTTTTTCCATATTTACCATTAAATTTTCTAGTAGTTTCAATATCTACTGAAATAACTTTTTTATCTTTTAAATACTCTACACAATCTTGTATAGTTGTTGTATTTAAATCAAATAAATTATTTGGTCCAATATAATATATATTTTCTTCATTCTTCATTATCTTTCTTCATTAATATATTATTTATAAGTTAATTCTCTTATATTCTTTACACTTTTTACAAGTATAAACCTTAAAACTTTTTATAGGTAATTCTAAACCTCTTTCATAAATGTCTACATGTTGTCCTTTATCCCAATCGTGATCACATCTATATGACCACGATTCTACCCATTTTACTAATGCTTTCCACATAATTTATATTTTTAATATGTTACCATTACTACTTAATATTCCAAATTTACCATCTGTTAATACACTTCCATTACTAAATATTGTATTATATTCAGCTAATTTAGTTGTACCAGCATTTATAATATCTTTGTTATTATGTATATGTCCAAATAAACATAATTTAGGTTGTATTTTAAGTAATCTTTTTTTAAGAGCACTACAACCACACATTTCTAAATTATGATTTCTATCATAAGATAAATCTAATATATTACGTGGAGGTCCATGTACTACAACTATATCAGTATCATCAGGTATAGTTTGCCAAACTTTATCTAATTTACTTCTATTTTTCATAAAATACCAATTACCAAATTGTGGCGTATGAGGACTTCCCCATATTTTAATACCATCAATTATAACTGATTCATTTTCTAAATAAATAATATTTAAATCTTTACATAGTTGTTTAAATTTTGTATTCCAATGAAAAGCTAAAGCATCGTGATTACCAGCAATTAATATTTTATGTTTAATTTCTAAAGCTGCATACCAATTAAGGAAATCTCTAGCTTCAGGTTCATTTTTATATACATCATAATAATTACTAAAATCACCAGAATGTATAACTATATCTATGTTATCAGGTATCTTTAATAAGCTATGATAGCTATGAGTGTCACTAATATGCCACAATTTTTTCATATTATTATATTTAAAAAGACCTATAAATTAATATAGGTCTTATAATTAATTAAATAGTTCTATATTTTCTCTTAGTACCCCATACTTGTCTGTATGATCTACTAGTTAAATAATATTTACCTATATTTTTATTAACAGGTTCTCTAACTTGTTCTGTATTATTCTGTGTATTCATTTAAAATGTTTAATGATTTTAATAATTTATATCCAGCAAGTAATAATATAAAAGATATTACTTTTAAAGTTATAAATTTTGATAAATTTAACTCTTCTCCAGGAAGTTCATCTGAAATTAATAGTAGAAATCCTATTAATCCTAATATAACTCCTACTATTAATTTTAGTGTTTTCATATTATGCTGGAAATAATTCTTTAATTAAAGCTTCTAAACGTTTTTGACCTTTAGCTAAAGCTTCAACTTCATTTTCAGCACTTACAATATCAACAAGTGACAATGTTTGCGCTGATTTCAAACTTTCTAATTTGGCTTTTGACGCACTTACCGCTTGCTTTGTTGCCAATAAGTCTGCTTGCGCTTGCAATCCTTCCTGTGATAGTTGGTATACTAATACTTGAGCCTCTAATTGTTCTTGACTCTGGTTTAATCTCTGCTTTCTTGTTAATTTGCTCATAATTATTGTTTGTATTTAATTGTTTAATATAATTTAAAATTGTTTCTTTTTTAATTGGTGTTCTTTGTAATCTATTAAAATCTGTTATATTAGATTTTTTAAAAATGTAATTACCCCTTGTTGTACATAAATAAGGTTGGTCTATTTTTGTAAGATGGCTACCACTTGCCCATTTATAACCTAAACTAAACAAAAAAGGTTGTATAATTTCATGGTCTTCAGGTGTTAAATTACCTATTTTACAGTTCTTTAAATCACCTACTTCAAATGGTGTATCTATTGGTATAGCTTTATTCCAAGTTTTAGGCTCAGATTTAATAGGTGGTTTATATGACTCTAAACATTCATTAATAAATGTACTAAATCTAACTGTAGGTCCATAAATTTCAAATGTATAAATCCAAAAATCATTATAATTAATATTTTTGATTGTTCTAAATACACCATTAGCATCATTATAAGTACCACCAACTTCAGGTATTTGATTAATATTAGTTATACCTGCTTCAAACCATTTAATTTCACTATTTTTAGCTTTTCTAACTGCACTAGAATGTGTATTACCATCTTGGTAATACGCTGAATTAGGAGTATATTTAGTTAATTTATTAATTTTCCAAATATCACCTTTTTTACTACCAAGTCTATTGGTTGAACTACTGGTTCGAGTTTTTACTACAATATCTCCTATTTTAAACATAGCTTATAATTTAGATTTAACTGTTGTTTTTAAACCCTCTAATGAAACTGTTTTAATATTATCACATTGTGTACTACCACAAAATTTTAGTATATCATTAATAGATAAACAAGGTTTATTTAAAATAATAAAATTTTCAGCAGCTTCTTTTGTTGAAAATATTTTAAATAATCCATGTTTACCAGAAGTAATTAAGTTACAACGTGTCTTATCTACATTTCTAGTAAAAAAATATGTAAATTCATCACAAACCCAATGTACATTATCACCTTCAAATATATCAACACCATCTTCTGTTGTGAATAATGGTTTTTTATAATGTTGAAAGTTTTTACAACCAAAGTCATTAAAGTACATTGGGTCTGAATCGAACTTAATAAATAACTTATTATTATTTATTTTAAACTCTTCAATTTTTAATCTTTCCCCATGTGTATTTTTACCATAAGTAATAATATCTCCAACAGTAAATGCTTCACCATCTGATAGTCTTTTTACTGAGTGAATAATATAACCATTTTTTAAATTATATTCTAATTGATTAAATAAAAACTTATAAGTCTCATTTCTATTATAAAAAATTTCATTATCTTCTAAACATTTTAAAGACAATATCTCATAATCTTTTTCAATAACTTCTTCTAAAACTTTTATATGTTTAGCATTACTAATAGATTTATCAGTATGACCAGTTCTAGATGAAGTGTACCAACCATCTACTTCTTTTGTAAAAGTTTTATTAATTCTGTTATCTTTAGCCTTAGTTCCAATTGGATATTCAACAACTTCTTCCCAAAATTCAGGACTAATTTCTGGATTATCTAATCTAAATTTACCCATATCACAATTTTTATCATGACCTGAAATAGTAAAAGTTCTAAATTTTGGATTATTACCTATAATCATAGTTTCTACAATTATAGTTCCTAATTTAGGGCTACCATCATATTCTTTAATTAATTTATATTTTTTCATTTTATATGTTTTTTAATTATAATTTATAATAAACTCTTTGCCTAAATATCAGTTAGGGTATTATTTTATAATACTTATTGTTTTATATTTAATATAAAAAGTCTTATAATACGTCTTAGTGACGAATAATACATCTCGGATAAACACAACTACTGATTTAGTTTATAAGTCGTCGCATTATAAGTTATTTCAGTTATAACAAGGCGTGTTTTCACAATTCTTACTTATTATTTATCTTTGAACAAAGAGTTTAAATATAAAAGATTATAGTCGACCAGTGACACACTAATCCTATTTATCGTTTTTACACAACTATAATCTTATTTTCAAAAAAAAGCTATTATAATATATTTATATATTATATATATTATTATATTTCTTTTGTTACTTTTCTTTAGCACTAGGTGATTTTTTAAATAATTTTAAATTATTTTTCCAATCATAAAACTTTAATAGTTTATTTAAAAACTCTTTTTTTTTAATAAATTCCATTGGATCTAATGTTAAAATTATTAACATATTGAAGTAATAAGTTAATATCATTATTATAAATAATATTAAAATTATAAGTTTTATAGATTCATTCATTTTATAAGTTTTAAGGTATTTAAATTATGTTAGTTATATAAGTATATCAATTTAGTGTTAAAGTTTCTTAAAACATATTTAAAATGCTTTAAAATCATAAATAAGACTCTAGTGCATAACAAGATTTTTGGTCCATTTGCATTTCTAGAGTCTATTTACTTAATTAACCTCAATAAATATTTAAACTATGAAATTTAAATAATGTTGTTATTGAGCAAATTGTAAGCG
>CAKZOW010000082.1 GCA_937138345.1 uncultured archaeon
GAGCTAGGTACAGTGCTGTGATGATCTAAAAAAGGGTCGTCGGCGGCATGAATAAATAAGCTGGGTGTGACAATGTCATTTAACACGTATTTTCCACTTGCTTGTTGATAATAATGCTCAGCACCTTGAAAACCATTGATTGGAGCGGTGATTAACTGATCAAAGTCCCATATTTTTTTAATTTTAGCGACTTCTATAGGGCAAAGCTCTGGTAGTAAGTTAAGACTCACTTTTTCTAATGTGTCCTTTTAAAAGCCTTACCTCTTTAGAGTCTATAACATCATTATCTTGTTTACTAGATAAAAAACTGATAATATTATTAGCCTTTTCTAATTCTTTCTTCATAAATTGATCATAATACACTATATACATAGCTTGTTGTCTAATACCAAATTCTCTAGTTAATGTATTAGCTATCTCTAAGCTAAAACCTCTACAAAACATAGCCATTTTCTTAGCACTGAATGATCTAGTTCTACCTTGAATACTACCATTTTCATCAGCGCATTCTAATATAACATCTGCTAATTCATCTAATGTCTCACATTTATTTACTTTATCATATATTTCTTCTCTATTCATATTTCTAATTTTACATAAACATTCCTGTTCTCCAATTTATTGTTGAGAAAACTTTTGGCATTTCTAATTCTAATGCTTCTCCTATTTCAGTAGCTATCATAACAGCTTCTTTTTGGGTGTGTTTATCCATTCTTACATTCAAAAACGCTAACCAACTTCTTAATGAACCATTCATTGTAAGTGTAGTTCTTGTACACCCAGGAAGTATATCTCTAGCACATTCTTTTGCTGCTCCTGCTTCCAACATTGCAAAATAAGCTTCTTCTATTTTACTTAAAAGGTCTTCTAAAACTGTGCTTGCATGAGGAGCTAAATTTGGTAGCCAGGAAACTTTAATATTTGGATCAAATACATCAGTACTTGATTGTCTATTTGTAGGATGTTCCATTCTAAGCTCAATAGGTTCAAAAGCTACTTTACTAGAATATCTTTGAGAATGTTCTTGAGGTTTAATACTCCAATGTCTAAGTAGTTGTCTACCAATATTTCTTGAAGTTTCAATCTCAAATCCAAAATTAATCATATCTAATGGACTCCAATGTTTGTTATCCATTAAATGCTTTACTAGTTTTCCATTATCTTCTTTAATAATACCATGTCTTGCTATTGCAGAGACAATTTCTTCTGAAGTTAATTCTTGGTATTTACCAATTCCTTCGGTTCTTGTTACTATTACTACTTTCATATCTTATCTATTGGTAATTTATCATATTCTTCTTTATTCTTTATAATCAAAGCTTCTTGAATACAAAAATATGTTATTATGTCTCCCCATTTCTCTGATATTAACTCTTTAGAAGGAGTTTTAGCATACATTTGCATATCATTTAGTATATCTCTATAAGAAATTAAATGTTTTAATAAAAACCCATCTAATATTTTATAAGAAGGTTCTCCTGTAATTTCACTACCTCTTTCAAAATTATGAAAAGGATTACCATTTCTTCTATACTCTTTACCTTTAACAAGCAGTAATTCTTTAACTTGTTTAAGTCTATTATCTACTATTTCTTCAAATTCTTGTTCACTCATTTCACCTTAACTTTAACTTTTCTACCAAACATGTCTGTACATATTATATATCTATCTTTATTTTTCATCCTCTTCTAATTTATATTTTTCATAACTATTCCAATTACCACATTGTTCACAAGTAGAACTATTACCATCAACCCAATCAAGTTGTAAATGTTCTAATATAACTTTAACAACATCCTTTTTGATAATCTCTTTATTGATGTCATTGTTTAATGTGTCTAAAATAAGTTCCATTGTACTCTCTTCAGGTAAATCTTCATAACTTTTTCCATTAATATTTAGTATTTCTCCAAAACAATGTTCACCTGTTTCATATTCTTTTATATCTGATTTTTTCATTTTCTTCTATATTTAATTTGATCTTTAGTTTGTCTTGTTGTATCCCCATCATAATAAGGAATATTTTCAATATCAAATGTATAATCACTATAATCATAATCATTAACTATTACTTTAGCATCAGGTATCTCTTTACCTTCTCTAAGAGCTTGTTTTGATACTCGCCTTACTTTCTTATGGTACATATTATTAGAAGGCTTCTTATCCTTTATAATTGCTTTCTTATAACTTCTACTCATGTCCTTTATGTTTAGAGTCAGCTATTCTCAATCCATAGTTCAAATTAAACCATTCAAATTCAGTTTTAGCTACTTTTTTATTATATGAAATCCTTCTTTCAACAGCTGTTTTAATAAACCATTTCTTCCAAGATTCACATTGTTCAGTAGTCATTGTAAATTTATGAAACCAATCTTCTATAAATTTCACATCTTCATAAGTATTAGAATATCCAGCTATTTCTAATTCTTTATTAATAGCTTCTATCATAAATAATTGTTTTTTCTGTTTAATACTCATATTTCTTTAAAATTAAAAGGGAGTTATTAACTCCCTTATTATAAATTATTTCTCTTTCTTAACTCTAGGTTTTGAAATATAAGGTGTAAGTTCAAACTTTGGTGAATGGAAGTTTTCTCCAATGTTAAGATTTATATATAATCTACCCTCTCCAGACATCATCTCATTATATGTTCCATAAGAATGATCTTGAACTACAGATTTATTATCATTAGAGCTTAAAGGTAAATTGATTACATCAGCATCAACATTAAATCTAGTCCCTTCTGTTTTAAAATGTTCAAATAACCAAGCTATAAACTCATCCTTACTAGCAATCTTCAATCCTTTATCGTTAGGAGCTTTATCAAATGACGCTATACCTGTCATTCCAAAATTACCATTATTGTACCAAACTGAATCTAATATACGAGACTTCCCTTTCTTTAACTGAACCATATTATATAATACATTTCTGTATGTTGCCCACTCAGAAGAAGTATTGATATCTCTAATATTTTTTTCAATAGCTTGTAAAGCATCAGCAGAGGTAATTACTTTATGAGCACTTACTTCTAGAGGTACGTATGATCCATTATTGGTTTTTACTAGCATATATGTAATACCAGCTC
>CAKZOW010000083.1 GCA_937138345.1 uncultured archaeon
TATTACTGTAGTGGTTTAACTCGTCGTTATGTTGATTATAATTGCGGAGCTGGTTCAGGTGGTTGTGTTGAAAATAGTGATACTGCCGTTGAGACTTGTAGTGCACCTCCCACTAGTTATGGAACTTGGAGTTGTAGTGATAATTTCACTGCTGTTCGTAGTATGACTACTTATTCTCCTAGTTGTAGTGCTAGTGGTTGTGGTATTAGTAGTTTTACTGGCACTGATACTGACTCTTGCGGTGGTGGTAATATTTGTCGTCCTAGTAGTGGTTGTGGCACTCCAAGTGATTGTTCATTGGAAGGTGATGGTACTTTTGTAGCTCATGGTGATAGTATTACTGCTTATGATAGTACTATTGTCCCTTATGGTGATAGTTGTAACTCTCAGGTTCGTGAATGTTATGATGGTACTTTAAGTGGTAGTTCTAGTTATGGTTATGGAAGTTGTAGTGTTGGTCCTGCTCCTAATGCAAGTTGTGGTAGTCGTGATGGTAATAGCTATGATAGTTTAAGTAGTACTAGTAGTAATTTATGTGGTAGTGGAAGCGTATCTAATTTTGGTTTAAGCGGTAACGTTTGGTCTTGGGACTGTAATGTTGCAGGTCCAAATGATGTAAGTTGTAGTGCTAATGAGAACGTTGATGGAGTTTGTGAGAATTCAGTTTTAGGTTCTTGTAATGAAGGTATTGTTTCAGGTTATAGTGGTGGTAGCGATTATACATGGACTTGTGAGGGAATCAATGACGGTTCTGATGCCAGTTGTAGTTATTCTGAGAGTGCAAGTTGTGGTAGTCGTAACGGAAATAACTATGATAGTTTAAGTGATACTAGTAGTAATTTATGTAGTAGTGGAAGCGTATCAAATTTTGGTTTAAGTGGAAATGTTTGGTCTTGGGATTGTGATATTGCTGGTCCAAATGATGTTAGTTGTAGTGCTAATGAGAATGTTGATGGAGTTTGTAGTAGTACAATTGGTCAATGTAGTGAAGGTACTGTTGATGATTATGCTGGTGCTGGTGATTATACTTGGACTTGTTTGGGAATTAACGATGGTGATGATGCAAGTTGTGATGAGACTCCTGCAATTACTTGTAGTGGTCCATATGGTGAAGTGGGAGATACTCGAAATGAAACTCATCCCGGATTAAATGGTTGTACTAAAACTTCCGGTTCTAATGGATACAAAACATTTACTTGTGATAATTCAGGTAATTGGGTAGAATCTGCTTGTGTTCCAGATACCTACGGGATGTGTTATGGTACTGGACAGTTACCTCCCGTCGAATATGGTTGTGGTTTTGGTCCGCAAAGTTGTACTTTAGATGGTGTTACTAAAAATCATGGTGATTTTCATAGATTTTATGCCTTTGATGTTGCAATTAATGGAGATTCTTGTGGAACTGGTGCGAATCGTTATTGTGATGATGGTACTTTTGATGGGAATACAGGTTTAACTCATGCTTCATGTATTAATGGTGGATCTTGTGGTTCAAGAGATGGTGATGAGAGAACTACTCTTAGTAGCACTGATAGTAATCTTTGTTCACGAGGTACAGTTTCTGGTTTTTCATCAGAGAGTAGTTCTTGGGAGTGGACTTGTGTATTAAATTCAGAATCAAGTAAAACTTGTTCAGCTAGCAAAAAAGTAGTTGATGGTGTATGTAGTAGTACTCCTGGTTCCTGTACCGCTGGAAATTCTAATGGTTATACTGGTGCTGGAGACTATATTTGGACTTGTGAAGGAATTAATGGCGGGAATGATGCAAGTTGTGATGAAACTCCTGCTCCAGTTACAGGTACTTGGGGAACAGCTGAAGCGTATGCATACTCTATTGAAGATTATTGTTTATATCCAAGTGGAACTCCTAGGAGTGGTAGTTGCAGTAATATTGGACAAGAACATCAATATATTATAGGAGTTAAACAAAATCCTTCTTGTGTTTGTGCTGGAACTACAGTTTGCAATGCAGACTGGACGAATTATAGGCAGTTTTGTGAAGCAAATTAATTCCTTTTCTTTTTTCTTTTCACAATAACTTTTTCTACTTCTTACACAACAAACTCTTATAAAGTAAAATCTAGCATTCTTATTAGATAAACAATAAAAATGGATAAGTTTTTTGAGCAAATTAATTTCCCTTATGATTCAATTAGAAAAGGACAAGATGATTTTATTAAGCAAGTATATGAAACTATTAAATTAAAAAAAAATATTTTAGTCTCAGCACCAACAGGTCTTGGAAAAACAGTCTCAGGTTTAGCTCCTGCAATCTATCAAGCAAAAGCAAGAGGACTCACAACTGTTGTTTTAACATCACGTCAAACACAAGCCAATCAGGTTATTAAAACAATTTTAGATATTCAAAAAAAATCAGGAAAACCAATTTCTTATACTGCATTTATTGGAAAAAGGTCAATGTGTATCCACCAAGATAGAGACTTATATCCGGCACAAGACTTTAATGAATTTTGTAAGAAGGCAAGAACTACTGGAAAATGTGGTCATTATATCAATGCAAAAAACACAGAACATGAAGAGCAAAGAAAATCAATAATTGATACATCAATTCAAGCAGGAATGGGAGTTGAAGGTTTTGTTGATCTATGTAGAGTAAACAAACCAGATGTAAAAGAATATCCAAAAGCATCAAAGTGTGGTTTTTGTCCTTATGAACTTGCAGGGGAGAGAGCATTTCAAGCAGATGTTGTAATATGTGACTTTAATTATTTATTTCAGCAAGGAATTAGAGAAAATTTCTTAGGGAAAATTGGAAGAACACTTGAAGAATGTATTGTAGTAGTTGATGAAGCCCACAATTTACCAGATAGAATCAGAAATGCATATACATTTTCACTATCTACAGAACTTCTAAAAAATGCTCTAAGCGAGCTTAAAGATTATGTGAAAGATTCAACCTATGATAATTATATTCATTATTTAAGAGATACAATTGAAGAAATTTATTTTAATAAAGGCTTAGGTGATAAAACCGAGTTTTTAATTACAAAAAAAGAAGTTCTAGATTTATACAACAATAAATTACCTAAAAATGAACATATTGGAGGAGTCGTAGAAACTCTTCAAGAAGTTGAAATGAGAGTAAAAGAAGAGAGAATAATATCTCATGTGGGAAGAGTTGCAGCATTTTTAGAAAAATGGAATGAAATTGGAGAAGAACAATATCTAAGACTTTTAGAGAAAAATGTAAAACATGACAAGACAATACTCTCGCTTAAAATTAAATGTATTGACCCATCTGAGATTTCAGCATCAGTTGTAAACAAAACATTTTCAACAACATTAATGTCTGCGACACTTTCTCCAATTAACATGTACAAAGATATTTTAGGAGTTGGTAATGCAACAACATTAGAGTTAGATTCTCCATTTAGTAAAAAAAGCCAACTAACATTAGTAATTGATGATGTTACAACAAAGTATTCGGCTAGATCAATTGATATGTATAAAAAAATAGCAAATCATATCACAAGATTACTTCACACAACAGAAGATAAAAACTCAATAGTATTTTTTCCATCCTATGATTTAATGCAACAAGTACTCAACCATATAAACATTGTATCACTAAACAAAAAAGTTCTTCGAGAGCAAAGATACATGACAAAAGATGAAAAAGAAAGAATTGTTGACGACTTTAAATCAAATTCAGGATTTTCTCAGAAAGCAAAAGTACTCTTCGCAATTACATCAGGATCATTTGCAGAAGGTCTAGATTTACCTTCAGATCAATTGGAGATGGTAATTGTAGTAGGTCTTCCTTTAGGAGTTCCAGATAATACAACAAATGCAATTATTGCTCATTATGATAAAAAATTCAAAAAAGGACAACTCTACGGATATATTTATCCTGCAATGTCAAAAATAATCCAAGCAGGAGGAAGATGTATTAGAACAACAGAAGATAGGGGTGTTGTCGTGCTTATGGACAATAGATTTTACTGGCCAATGTATGCTCAGTCATTTCCAAAAAACTGGCACCTGCAGAAGACAAAATCTCCAGAAATAGAGACTAGTAACTTTTTTTCCACAAAAGATCCTATGGATTTTTAATGTTTAGTTTTTACTAGTAGTAATATATTTAAAGAGATATCAATTTAATTGATTATGAATAATAGGAGAGAGATAGATAAAGTAACTAAGTTACCATTTAAAACCTTTTTAGAAGATTTATTATCTCCTAAACCTGCAATTACAAAAGCAACAGTTGAAGGCTTATCATTTTATTTTAAGGATGATCCTTATTTTCCAGATACTAAATTGCCAAAATTTTTTAGATATAGAATAAATATAGAAAATCAAATAACAGATAGTAGGCCTTTCAAAACAATTTTAGCTTATCAAAAAAATTTCAATGCAAATCTAGAAATAAAAGGGAATGGTGATGGAACAAGAACTTTAATCTTTGAAGGCCATTATTCTAACCCAAGGCAAAAAAAGGTTTTAGATCAAGATTTAATGTATATTCATATGATGGCTCTTTCAGGAAAAAAAGAATATTTTTTCACAGGAACTTTGGATGAAACTCCATTTTTGCCAAGAGAACGATGCATAGTATTAACAGATTCAATTCAAAATTTAAGTACATATGAATTTGTATGTAAGATGGCAAGAAATGGTTTTAGATATAATTCTTCAAAGGGTGTTTTATATGGATTTGAAGAAGCAATTCAAACCTTTGGATCTGATGTGATGGATAAATTTAATGAAGAATTATTAGAGTCTAAAGCTGCTCAAGAAACATATGGCTTTAGAATTTCTGATAATATTATTTAATTATTCTGTTCAAGTATAAACAATACATTTATAAATACTCTTCTATGTTTTATTTATAAAGGGGTAGACAAATAGGCCTAAAAATCTATTTAAAGCTACATCTTCATATATCAGAAAAACAAAAAATGGCTAACGTGAATCTCGATTCACTTTGTCCATTTTTAATTTAATCTGAGCAAAGCGAAAATTTAAATTAAAAAATGGCAGATATGATTGTTGCATTTAGAGTAATGCCAGAAGATGGTGAAACTGATTATTCAGTTTTAGAAGCAAAAGTTAAAGAAACTACAGAAGGTTATCATGAATCTGTTAAGATTAAATCAATTTCAGAAGAAGGAGTTGGTTTTGGATTAAAAGCAGTAGCTATTGAATTCCAAATTGATGAAAACTGTGGTTCCGAAGAATTAGAAAATAAATTAGCTGAATTACCTGAAGCAGGAGAAGTTAATTTAACTAAAATGGATAGATTATAATCTATTTCCTTTTAAGAACACACACTAAACTTATTTCTATAAGTTACACATACAAAGATAAAAATGAATCCACACACAAAAATTGTAAATATTGTAATTTCTACTTCTCTAGATCACAAAATTCCTCTAGAAAGATTAATTATGGATTTACCTAATACAGAATATAATCCAGAACAGTTTCCAGGTTTAATTATGAAAATTAGAGAGCCAAGAGCATCATTTTTAATTTTCTCATCTGGTAAAGTTGTTTGTACAGGTACTAAGTCTCTTGATGAAGTAGAGCTTGCACTTGAGAGATTAATTGAGTATATGAAAAAAGTTGATATTGATATTACTATCAAACCTAAAGTAAGAGTTGAAAATGTAGTTGCTAGTTCAGATATTGACATGAAACTTGATTTAAATGAAATTGCAATTAAATTAAATAATGTAGAATATGAACCAGAACAATTCCCAGGTTTAGTATATAAAATCAATGATGAAACAGGAGCAACTTTTTTAATTTTTGGAAATGGAAAAATTGTTTGTACTGGAACAAAATCAGACAAAGACGTACACATTGCTATTAAGAATTTAATGGTAGTATTCAAAAAATACGACGTAAAATCTTACAAGTAAGATTTTATATTTTTTCTAAACTAAAACTTTATAGTTAAAACAAGTAATTATATTATTTTATTCTAAAAACATATTATGCGAGATAAAATTCAAGGAAAAGAACTAGCATCTCTTGAAATAAAAAATACAAAAAAGCAATTATTTATCAATGGTATATTTATATTGTGTATACTATACATACTATTATTTTATTTCCTTGATGAGAAATACATGGAATTATATTTACCTGGAGAATTTCACGTGGTAATGTTACCTATTACATTTTTCACCTTTATTCTCATTAGATTTAATGTTCTTAATGTATTTGTTCCTCTCAAAAAAATAATTCTCTATGATGACAGTATTGGTCTTTTTAACAATCAATCATTAATTAATCAACAATATACTTATCTTGATTATAGTGCTATATTAGAGATGAATTTAGAAAAAAAAGAACTTCAAATTGTTTATGAAAATGAAGAAGGAGAGGAAAGAGCATTAGAATATTTTCCAGTAAGGGAAAGAGATATTTATCAAGTTAAAGAAATAATACGATCAAAACAAAGAGAACTTGAAAAAGATTTAACTGATGAAGAATTAGAAGAAAAAGAGAGAAAAAATTATCTTAAAAGAGAATTTGGAATAGATGAAGAAAGTCAAGAAGAGAATATAGAAGATTTAGAAAAAGAAGTAAGGGATATTAGTGATAGGGATGTTGAGTATGTAAATGAAAAATAAGTAAGATAATATTTTATAAATCAAATTCAATTCTCAATATTAGATGTCAGAAGAACCAGCATATGTTTATCAGCTTCAAAATGGAAAAAAACTAACAGCTCCAGAATTTGTTATTTATTTTGAACAAAAAGTATTCAAAACAATTAGAAAGTTTAATTTATTTGAACTCGATGATAAACTAGTAATTGCTCTAAGTGGAGGAAAAGATTCAATTACTGCCCTTTATTTAACTCATAAGTTTCTCTCAAAAAAAAACTTACAACACAATATTAAAGCACTTTTAATTGATGAAGGAATTGATGGTTATAGGCCAGCTACAATAAAATTTGCAGAACAATTTACTAAAAATTTGGGAGTTGAGCTCCATATTGAATCATATAAAAACAACTATGGAAAAACTCTAGATTCTTCAGTTAATCTTCTCAAAGAAAAAGGAAAAAATATTTCTCCTTGTAATATCTGTGGAACATTTAGAAGAAATGCTCTCAATGTTGGTGCAAGAAAATTAGAAGCTACAAAAGTGGTGACTGGCCACAATATTGATGATGAATCACAAAATATTCTACTTAATATTTTCAAAAATAATTTCAAAATTTTGGCTAGATTAGGTCCATTTAATGGAGTGGTTGAAAATGAATTATTTGTACCAAGAGTTAAGCCTCTGTATTTATGCACAGAAAAAGAAGTTAGATTATATACAATTTTAAAGGGATTTGATGTTGGATATGATGAGTGTCCATATTCTAGGGGATCATTTAGAGATGAGTTATCAGAGATTGTAAACAAACTAGAAGATGAACACAAAGGTGTTAAAAATTCAATTATAAACTTCTTTTTAGAAATTCAAGATTCACTTAAAGAAAAATACATAGAAGATGGATCAGATTCAATAAACTACTGCACAAAATGCGGAGAACCATCTCAGAGAATTGTGTGTAATACTTGTAGTATGAAAGATTTAGTGAACAACGAGAACTAGATTTGAGAGAACATAAGTGAACTCGGAGTCGTTAATGGAGACCATGATTTACAAAAAAGTATTAGTGATATTATCCTCTATATCTTTCAAAAACCTTAGCTTTATGTAATGGCATTTTATCAAGTGTAGAATAATCATGGGTATCCGGTACGGCTATTTGTGGGTTAAAAAATATATCACTTAGTTCTTCTCTACCTTCAAAATCAATGTTAATTAGTTTATTTCTCCCGACAACATACATGGGATGTATTTTACTTGTGCAACGTAACCTCCATAACTCTCTAAAATCAAATGATTTGTATTGTGGATATATGTCGTCTGTTACAGGATATCCTTGTGATAAATTATCTACTACATATATTTGCGATGCTATTGGTGAAACTTTTTCTGAAAATGTTTCAATATTTACTTTAAGTGGAAATGACCTACATTGAATAGTGTTTAATTTTTGATTTAATCTTTGTGCTAATGTATAGGAATGAAGAGAATTTTCAAAGACAATCATATTTCTTTTTTTTATAAAATTTTCATCTTCAGAATTAATCATATACATTAACTGGTTAAAGATACTATTTCTAACTCTATTTTCAGTTGCATTACCAAAATATGATGTTGCATTAAGAAATAATATCTTATTTTTATTATCCATTACATTATTAACAACTCAAAAGTGATTAATAAATATATCGAGAAAAAAGGTTATCTTAAATAAATTTAACCAAGTTTTTTAATTCTTGATTCATCAAGTCTCTCAAAACCAGCTTCAGTAATTGTTGCAATATCAAATCTCTCAGAACTGTAATCTTCTCCTAAAACTTCTTTAAAAATTTTAAGTCCAAATTTAATTGCTTCTTCTGTTTTCATACCTTCTTTATATGATTCTTCTAATTTTTCATTAGCTTTTAAGGATTGAGCTCCAATTGCGAAGGCTCTAAATTTCATATACATACCTGAAGGTGTTGTTTGGTAGAGATGTCCTTCATTATTTTCAAATCCTCCAATTAAAAATGAAACTCCAAATGGTCTAAGTCCTCCTGCTTGTGAGTAGTATTGTTGAATATTTGCAACATCTTTTACCAGCGATAATGTATCAATTGGATTTTGATAAGATACTTTATGTTTTTGAGCAATTCCTTGAGCTTCTTCAATTAATCTTCTTCCATCACTCATAGCTCCTGCACCAGTTACCCCAATATGTTCATCAATTTCAAAGACTTTCTTAAAAGAATCTTTAACAAGAAGTTTAGATCTAATTTTTCTATCTCCAATAAGAACTACTCCTTCTTTTGTTGTAATTCCCATCACAGTAGAACCTAAATTAACTGCTTTTTCAGCATATTCTACTTGTAGAATTAATCCATCAGGTGAAAACATTCCAGCTGATCTATCATATCCCATTTCTTGATGTTGTTTGATTGTTGACATAAAATATCTTAGTTGAATTGTCTTTTTAAACTTTATGAAGCATATTATTAGATAAAGCTAGTTCATAGTTAACAATTTGGGTTTCTTGAGTTTTTTTATAATCTTCATAATATTTAAAATGTTTTTCCATTTTTTTGCCTCCAAAATATATGATCCAAAAAGGTCCGCTTAAAATTTCAAGAGGTCCTAATGGAATCATTGTAATAATCATAGCAACTTTCCCTATATTTTGAGTAATTTTTTCATAGTTTTCAAAAAACTGTAATTGTTGTCTATGCTCTGAGAGAGTATCTAAATGTTTTTTAAATAGATATAAGAGTTGATAAAATTGTATTTCTTCTTTTTTTAATATTTCTAAAAAATTTAAATTAGGGTCTCTTTTTTGTATTTTACTTTCTATTTTTAAAAAAATTGAATGTAATTTATTTGTTTTTTTAAGAGATAGTATCTGTTCATCAAATATCTTTAAGTATGTGGGCATATGATTTAAAAAGAATAGAAAAAGATTATCTTCTCTAACTAAAAATTCTTCAAACTTACTTTTTTCATTTCCTTCCAGTTTTAAATCATCAAATACTTCATGTAAAATTAATTTTTTATGTTCTTCAAAATTGTGTACATGTCTAATAAAATCAACTAAATCTTTTTTTTGTTTTTCAATTATTAAAATTAATTCAGAATTCTTTTCTACAGGATCAAGAAACAACTCTGCTTTACGTTTAATTATCTCAGGTTCATTGATAATTATATTAGACAATATTTCCATTAAAATTGTTACATAGGATCTAGTTTTTGTATTCATAAATACAGATATAAACTTCATCCTTTATAAATACATAGTTACTCTAATATATTATGGAACAACATCAATTTGGACATTTATCTCTACCTCAACCATTAATGAGAGTAATAGATGAGAGAGGATATAAACAACCAACATCAATTCAAAATAAGGCAATTCCTTATATTTTAGATTCAAGAAATGTAATTGTACAATCTGCAACAGGATCAGGAAAGACACTTTGTTATCTCTCTCAAATATTAAAAGTAGTAGAACAAGGATTTGGAGTTCAAGGATTAATCATTGTACCAACTAAAGAATTAGCAAAACAAGTCTATGAAGAACTTCAAGTATTTACAAAATATCATCCTCTAAATATTGTAATGTCTGTAGGAGGAGCATCATATAAAGAACATTTAGATGAAATTTACAAAGCAGATGTAATTATTGGAACAACAGGGAGAATTTCAGATTTTGTAGAACAAGGAACATTTGAACTAGGTAGATTAAAAACTGTAATTATGGACGAAGCAGATGAACTATTCTTATCATCACAGTTCTTAAGGGAATTAGAATTTATTTTAAAACAAACTCCTAAAGTATCCCAAAAAATAGTATGTAGTGCAACAATTCCAAAAGAGGCAACACAGCTTGTAAAACATTACATCAAAGAGCCAAAAAGAATTGTAGCAGACTCATATGTAAACCCAAAAAAATTAAAACAACAAATTTACGAAATTGAACAAGATCAGAAATATTCTCTTTTAGTTCACATCTTAAAATATGAACCAATGGGACTAGGAATTGTATTTTGTAATAGACAAGATACTGCAGAATGGATTTATAAAAATCTTAGAAAGGACAGTGACTTTGAAATAGAGTTACTTCATGGAGAAACAGGAGAAGGAAAAAGAAAAAAAATTCTCAAAGGTTTCAAAGAACAACAATTTGACATCTTAGTTACAACAGACATTGCAGCAAGAGGTTTAGATGTTGAACATATCTCACATGTCTTCAACTACACATTACCTAAAGATGCAAATAAATATATCCACAGAATTGGAAGAACAGCAAGGGCAGGAGCAACAGGAAAAGTAATTAATTTTGTAGCAAAATCAGATGTTGAATCATTTATTACAATTCTAAAAGAACATGACATTTCTCCAATTTTCAAACAGTTACCAGACTTTGAAGTCATTGAACCCAAAAAAGAATATGCTAAGAAAAAAGAAAGAAGATAATATCTTTTTTACATGAACACTATAAGAAAATATATAAACTTATTTTTTCATAACAGTATATGAGTTTAGAATCAACAATAAAAGAACAGGAAAGGTTTAATGATCCAATTTTCTCAAAAAGAGAAGTATTATTTGGTAGACAAACACCAACAGAAAATTCTGGCATTTTAATAAATTTTCTATATGATGTTGGTTCAATTTCAAGGTATACATGTAATGCTACTTCTTCGCTATATAGTCATTTAATTAGTTCTAGTAAAAAATAAGTCTTAACTAAATAATTATAATAACAATAATTATAAATTATAATTTACTAAAATTTTTATGAAACAATTTGAACTTTGGAAAAAACAAGCTCTTCACAAATTAGATAAATCTTCTAAAGGGGAAATTGATAAAAAAGTTCAATCTCTATGTGATACAATTAATCAAAGAAATGACATGTTTACTCTCTCTTCTTGCTCTGGAAGAATAACTCTACAAAAAGATACTAATGGGGAGAAAATAGAAAATATTTGGGAATTTGTATCACATGAAAAAGTATCAACCAATCAAATAACTAAAGTATTACATAAGGCAAAATCAAATTTACTTTTTTTACAAAATTCATGTATTCTTCATATTTGTGTAGTAGATTTAGAACTAGCAAGAAAACTAATTCATTTAGGAAGGACTTGTGGTTTTAATCATGCAGGGATTATAGCACTTAAAACTAAAATTGTTGTAGAATTAATATGTGATGCAAAAATAGAATTGCCTTTATTTAATTTAGAATACTCACTAGAAGAACATTTTTTAGAAAAGTTACTTCAAAGGGCAAATACAAATCTTGATAAATCATGGCAATCAATATTTAAATTAGAAGAAATAATAAAAAATGTCAATAGTAGGAGATCCATTTAGAAAATTAAAAAAAGTTCAGGTTTTGAGTATCGAAAAAATATTAGAATTTGAAAAAAATAATACTTTTAAGCTTTTTTCAGAAGTAATTGTCAATATTAATAATGGAAAAATATATCAAAAGAACTTTTACTTAGATTCAGTAAATAAAAATGTAGATTTACCTCAAGATATCAATGATTTAATTTTAAGAAATTCAGAATCATTTGCTTCAATAATCAAAGTATTCCCTACCAATTTACCATCCAATCTAAGAACATATAGATTATATCAAAATCCTAATTAAAATGAAAAGTAAACTATTAATCCTGTTTCTAGTCATCACTAGTCTCTTACTCTCCGCCTGTTCTTCACTTGGTGG
>CAKZOW010000084.1 GCA_937138345.1 uncultured archaeon
TCTAACATTGTTGTCATATCTTCAATTGCTTCTATAGCTTCAGATACTTTATTATGATCTTCTTTATAATTTTTCATATTAATAAGGTTTAACGTATGGTTTTAAACCCATTGTTTCAACAAAAGTATTTGTTAAAGGTATGTTTAAACTATTATTAACTTGTGTTAAAAATCTTTGAGCCATTATTAAATCATCTATATTAGATGTTGTATTAAAATTATTTTTCACATACTTATAACGATGTGCAACATCATACCAATATCCATCACACATTCTATGTGTATAAGTTGTAAGTACTGTTGAATTTTCACCAGGAATACTTTCAACATCAAATTCTGGAAAATATTTAATTTTCTTCATCTATATTTATTTTATTATTAATCTTAAAATTATTCCATTCAACTTCACTTAACATATCAGGAAATCTCTCACCATTATTACAAGACTTATCATCATATACTTTCTTATGAGGAGGACAACCACAATGTTTACAACCTTTGTTAGTTACGCAATCACTACATAAAGATATTCTATATAATATTTGTTCTTGTTTATGTTTAGGATAAGCACCTAATTTATCAAGGTACATATTATAGTGACCTCTAATAAAACTTTTAATATTCTTTATATTAATCTCACTCATCATTATTTTCTATAGGTGAATAATATTCTTTACAATGATCACATTGATTATGACAAATATTTCTACCTTCAATTTCAGATTGACAATAAAATAAACTTCCGTAATTATTTTCCATTTAACTCAGCTTGTTTATTAATTAATATCATCTTCTCCATAGCACCTAGTGTAAGAGAAGATACTTTAGCTACTTCCTTTTCAATGTTATCCTCTGTAAGTACAACACCTTGTATGTTTAGTAAACCAGATACATATTCTAATTCATCTAACTTAGCGTAGAATTCTTTCTTATGAAACTTAGCATCTTTTAATGCTTTTCTACGCTCTATTCTTTTACCTTGTCTATTTAATCCCATTTTTAATTTAATTTAGGTAATTCATTTATATAAACATCTTTAATTAGTCCAGGGTTCAGATCATCTATCTGTTTAATTTTATCATAAACAGCTTTAAAGTCACCCTTTACTTTAAATACAAAATCATCTGTACTGTATAATAATTTTGTAATCTCTTCATCCCATTTAAATCCATAAAATTTATTTTCTTTTATAAATTTATCTGCGTTAGGTACTACCCTTACTAATTTACCTTTCTCCATATTTATTTACTTGTTAATTTTAAAAGTTCATTATAATCTTCTCTTTTCATCACTACTATATCAGTCTCAAAATGTACAATAGAACTATCTTCTACTGGGTAATCTTGTGTATATGTAACTAAGTGATTTAAATCATCTAAAGCATCTATAATAGAAAACGATTTATTAATCTGTAAATCTACTTTATCTAATACTCCATTCTTAGTCATCATTCTTCTATGACTTTTATTATGTAACTTATGTACTCTATTTGTTAGTATTTCCTTGATTCCACTCATCGTTATAATATTGTTTAGCTTCTCCAAGCATTATCATTGTTTTCTTTATATCTCCACATCTTCTAAACTTTAGAAGTTGTATTTCTTTATTTAGATTCGTTTTGTTTAACTTCTCCATATCGTTTTTTACTTATACCAAAAGTTTTATCATATTTATCTAGGATATATCCTATTTTTACTAAATCTTTAACGAATGTTTTTTCTTTAACATATTCTTTTATTAAGTCTCTTTTTAACTCCACTTTATAATTTAATATCAAAGCTTCTAATTCTTCTATTTTCATACTTATAATTATTTAGTTGATCTTCTTTTAACATTCTCACTTACTTGTTTATAATTAGCATCTAAATAAATATTAGAAGTTAATGAATCCTTTGATCTAAACCCCCTAATATAAATAGTAATAATATATCTATAACCAGATCCAGGTTCTTCAACATATCCAACAAATACATCATCTATTCTATTCTGTCTATATTTATCTAAATACTTTTTTGATTCTAATATATAGCTTTTATAATCTTTACTAATATCTTCTTTAATATTATTATATGTTTCTTCTATGTTTATTTTAGTCATATTATTTATTTAATTTAGATTCAACTTTTATATTAGTTTCATATCTACTAGTTTTTTCTTTAGTAATATTTAAATGAGTAATCTTCCACACATTATCTTCCAACTGTATTCCATAAATCTTTCCTTTACTAATAGCATCATCGTCAAATAAATAACCAAACTTTAAAACTACAATAGCCATACTTTCATTACTATTCTCTAATATATAATCTATAATTTTTTTATAATCTTTCATATACTTTAATTTTTAATTCTATGCAAAGGTAGTGAATTTATTTCACATATGCAAGGAAAATCGTATTTATTTTTAAATTATTTTAATATTAGTTATATTTTTCCTTTAGTTGCTTCACTAAACAACTTATTAAACTCTTCTTCACTATGTTTTACAACAGGTTTCTCCCCATCAACTAAATAATAATTAGTAAAGAAATAATAAAAACTATTCTTACATTTCTCCATTTCAACTTTCCAATCTACATTTTCTTCCATAATTATTTTTTATTTAATCTCATTTCAGTTTCTATTAATAAAATATCGTTAGGTGTATCCTCTATATATTTCATCCTAGCTTCAAATTCATCAACAATACGTTTAAACCTTATTTCAGACTGTATTTGTTCAAAAGATTTATAGTAAGGTTCTATATATAACATATGTGCTGCAACACCATCATTATTCTTTAATGCTTCATAATAAGCATCACATTGTTTAGCTGGTATAAATGTTTTAATATTATCCATATACTTTTTTATTTAGTTGGTTAATCTAATAACCTATTAATAGCTAAAGAGTTTCCCCTCCTCTTTTATAATACTCCTTCCCCTTCAGAAACGTCATAGCCCCAAAAGTCTAGAGACGATTGTTTGTTTGTTGATGTTTGTTTTAATAACTCAGCAAAGATACAACAATTTTTTTTAATATCCTAATAAAAAGTGATTTATTTTTAAATTATTTTATAATTAACTTTATTATACAAAAAAACCCATCTGTTAAGACGGGTTAGTTGTTACTTAATATTAAGTTGTTTCAATAGTATTTTTAGTTCAGATTTGTTTTTAATATCTCCCCTGAATATCTCTGTGTAAGGGTAATTATGTAGTTTACCTTTATATATTCTTACAAGATTTTCTCTATCATCACGTAACATATTCCAGTATACTGTTATTTGATAAACATCATCGTTAGTCTTAATTTTAAAATAAGTATCTCTAGGTTGTATACCATCATAATGTTTATCATTAAACCCCAAATCCTCTATATCAGAACGATCAAGGTATTTAACTCTCATATACTTTAAATCATCTTCTACAGCATCATATTCACAACCATGATCATCATAATATGATTCAGATGTTAGAACTTGTCTACCATCGTATATGTATTTTTTAAAGTCATTACCATAAGAAAACTCATACTCAAATCCTATATAGAATTCTTCTTTAGTTGGTGTATAATATTTATCTTTCATAATTATATTTGTTAATGTTTTAATTAATTATAGTGTAAAGGTAGTGAAAAAAATTAACATACACAAGTTTTTTAACACTTATTTTCAAATAATACGTAAATATATAGCTATTTCTTTAATAAAGAGTTAAAAAAATAAATTTTAAAAAAAATTTTGGAAAAATATTTTAAAAAAAAGTATTTTTAACGAATATGTGGACTAACCCAATACATCACCCCCTCTTCCATTCACTTTGGGGTTACCACCCCTTCGTTCATTCCAGAGTGTCACACTCTTCTTTAGCTTTGGAGGAATTAGGTTTTCTTCATTGATTAACTTCCGTAAGGAGTTTTTCAAAGGTTATGTATTACGCCTAAAAGTAATACCCAGGATTAGCCTTCCTAAAACAGTAACAGGCTTGTTATATTATGTATAGAGGATTAGTCCTTAGACATAGCAAGGGGATACTCTCGGGAGTATCTA
>CAKZOW010000085.1 GCA_937138345.1 uncultured archaeon
TCAGAATCTCTTAAAAATGTAACTTTATCTTGTTTAGGATAGTAAGTAGTTACAGCAGTTTCTCCAGTAGCTAATGATTCTGGTACTTCAATTGAATTTCTTAATTCTGTATTGATTTCAGATTCTACAAACATTGATAGCACTTGTACCCATAAACCATCTTCACCTTCACCTATAACTCCGTTTCCTCCAGCCGTGCTTCTATTTACTGTAATAAATGTTTTTTTAAATGAAAATTTATTTATAAAAGAATCTCCTCCAAAAGCTAATGTTTCTGAATTAGTTTCTACACATTTTGATACAGTAATATAATTAATATTAGAAAGTTGATTATATGGATTAGTATTTAATCTTTTTATAGATGCATATAATGCAGTACTAGTTTGGTTAAATACTGAATTTCCAGAAGGATGTGATGAATCTCCTATTGGAATATTTAATGCAGTAGCTGTTTCACTTTCATCAATATTTACAAAAGGTAAATTATTATCAGTTTCTACAGCAAATGTTTCTTGTTGAGAATTATTTATAAAAGGAGCGTATAATTCTGTACTATTAAAAGTTCCTCCTTCAATTTTTGCTTGATTTAATATTTTTCTATTAGTTCTAGTATCAATTGCAAATTGGTTATTCGTATGATTAAATATGTTATTATACTTAATATGTTCATGACTTCTAGTTCTTTTAGCAGCAGCATCATCTTGTTCTCTAACATAACCATATGAGCCTACATGCCCTTGTTCAGCCATTAAATTGCTTTCTATTTTTAAATAATCTCCTACTAAATTATCAGTAAATTTAGATACTGGTCCGTGGAATGAAATATTTTTAGAAGCTGCTCTAAAAGAACCAGCTTCTTCATCATTATTTGCAAAAGCTTCTCTTGCTGGTAAATTATTTGTAACTGTAAAGCCAGGAGTATAGCCACCATCTCCTGAACCACTAGGATAGTTTTGATAAAAATGTTTATTAGCTCCTGCACATTGATGTAAATACCTTTTACCATCATATTCTAAATCTATGTTATTATATATGATTCCTTTATCAAGAACAGTTTTATTAACATCTTGTCTTTCTCCTCTTACTATATAATATCCTTGTATTTGATCAGCATATTGAGCTGGTGCAGTAATACCTTTAAATCTAAGTCCTAATTGGATTATAAATTCATCACCATCTATAGTAGCAAAATGTGGTTCTAATGTAGTATCCGGCATTCTATGGTGTCTAATATTTCCATCAGGATAAACTCTAAATCCATCACAATCTAGAACATCTGGATATGAGAAATCTTCACTTTCATTGTATCCCATAATACCTCTATGTGTATTAGGTCCATAAGAATTTACTGTAGCATTTGTTCTTACAGCAGTATTATATATTTCATATCTCTCTGTTGCTGAAGGATTAAATGTTTTATCTATAGCTGGAATTGCCGAATTAGATACAAGCATACTATCCCAACCAGTAGAGCCTATTCCACTGAATCCTGAGACTGGCATTCTTGTATGATCTGCTCTTAAGACTCCTGAAGCAACTCCAGCACCATTAGGATCTTGTGAATATGTAATCTGATTCCCATTAGGAAATAAGTTTTTATCTCTACCTGGTATATGGAATACAGGGCTTTTAGTACCATCTTTAAATACCCATACTATACCTAATGAATATACTTCATCTCTTAGATATGACTTTTTAGCAAATGTTAAATTAGAATTCTTGTATCCATTAAACTCATTTAAATCTCCATGTTTATTAGCAGATGTTTCATACTCAACTTTAATTAGATTTGCTTTTTGTTGGAATTTATGCCAGTCAACTTTCTTTTCCTGTAAGTTAGCTCTCAATAGTCTATTATCATGGATTTTAAGTGTCTTAGATGTATCATAAACTACTTTATCTATTGCTATCTCACTTAATGGTACTTCAGTCATAGTTGCTGTTATACCTCTAAAGGAATAATTAACAGTATCTGATGTTTCTAATGTAACTACATCATAAGCTGTTGTAACACCTTCAATTGTAGCTATTATAGCAATAGTTACCTTATCATAGTTTAAATCAACATTAGTTAATTTAATATCTATAGATGCTGGTATTTTACCAACAACACTAGGTAAGCCACCTTCTGTTGCATTATAAGTACTTTTTTTATTTACTACCGGTACAACATTAGAAACTACATCATAAGTATATTGGTTAATATTATCACTACCATACTTAATAGCAACTTGATAAACGCCTAGATCTAATGATCCTCCTGAATAGTTAGCTTTAGCTGTTATACAAGGAATACTTACATCTGGTGCTAAATTAAATAATTTACAATCCCATTTATCATTATCATTAGCGTATGCAGGATCATCGTGATATGATTCTAGAGCATCTAAATTAATAACTTTATCAGTATTTAAACCATCAGCAAGATATATAACTCTCTCACATCCATTGATTATTTCATGCTCAATTTGTGTTTGTTTACATTGTTTAAATCCAAGACAACTAGATCTAATTAGTTCTATAAAATTACAATGTTTATCTTTTTCTCCTATTATAGAAATAATATCATTAGTAATCAATAATACTACTTTATCTTCTATAACTTTATGTCCAACAACCTTAAAACCTTCTTTTAAATTTAAACAATTAACATTTCCTAATTCATTGGTTCTTGAACCTAGATCTCCTTCTCTAGAAGACACAGTAGAGTTTAAAGAATACCTTAAAGTACCTTTAGGTTGAAATATAAGTTTGTTGTCTGTATGTACAGCTCCTGTAAAATTAGTAAGTTCTTCCATTATCTAAAGTGTATATTTTCTTGTTTTGCTAAATTACCAAATCCATTATAATAAGTGTTAGTATTAGAACCTATTCTTAAATTTTGCTGTTTAAAGTTCTCCCATTCATCTACTGAGAACATCATAATTTTACCTACTGTAGATGCTCTAGTAATTTCCCATAATCTTAAATAATTTTGGAATCTTCCTTCAGCACCGTCTTCTTTAAAGTTATATCTTTTCTCCCATATTTTCATTAGAACATAGTTCTTAATAGCAACTAGAATGTTAATATCATCTGGAATTAGAAATTCTCCTT
>CAKZOW010000086.1 GCA_937138345.1 uncultured archaeon
AACTACTATTATTGATGTAAATGAGGAATTGTGTGTGGCTAGAATTGAACCAGGAGTAACACAAGGAGATTTGAGTTCATATTTACAAGAGAATAATTTTGATCTTCTTCTTAATGTAACTGGGGCAGGTCCTAATTGTTCTATTTTGGGAAATTCATTAGAGAGGGGTTTTGGAGTTGGATTACATAATGAGAGTTTTGATCAACTCATTGATTTAGAAGTTTTACTTCCCAATGGAGATGTTATTAAAACAGGTTATGGTCATTTTGAGAAGAATTCTTTATCCCATATTAGAGGTCATGGTATTGGCCCAGACTTAAAAGGGCTTTTTGCCCAATCAAATTTAGGAATTGTACTAGAAGCTACAATTAAATTACAAAGAAAACCAAAATATTGCGAATTGATGGTATTACATTGTGAAGATGATTCTTCTATGCTTTCTTTTTTGGAAGAAGTAAGGGAATTAAAACATGCAGGAGTATTTACAAATACCGTTCAATTTTTTAATAATTTAAGAGTTATTAGTGTTTTAAAAGGAAAGCCTGATTTATCTGAGACTCATATTCCTCAAAGTGTTATTGAAGATTTTTCAAAAAGATATTCTCTTTCTAAATGGAGTGGTATGACAATTTTATGGGGGGATAAAGAATTAGCTTCTTACAAGAAGAAATTAATTTTAAAGAGGGCAAAAAAGTATTCAATGAAAGTAGATTTTTATTCTGAAAAGAAAATTATGTTTCTAAAAAAACATTCTAAATTATTATCTAAGATAAAGGGTTATGATTTGTCTCCTTTTTTAAGTTCACTCCACCAGGCTTTTAATTTATTTAATGGGATTCCTTTCAATGAAGCATTAAATACTTGCTATTATCGTAATTCAGAGGAACCTAAGGAATATAACCCAGCAAAGGAGAATTGTGGTTTATTTTGGGTGTCACCTATTTCTCCTTTGACAACTAAGGATGAAGAAAAAGTTTATGCAATTATTAAAGAAGGCTTTGAGAAGTATAATTTTGATTTATTTATGACTGTTAATGTGCTCAATGAGAGACAAATTACAAATATTGTTGGTTTAGCATACAACAAAGAAAATTCAGAAGAAGTACTACGAGCAAAACAATGCCATGAGGAAGTTATTACAAAGCTTATTAAGGCAGGATATTTGTCTTATAGATTAGGAGTAGAAGATATGTCTCATTTTGTTCATAATAATGATACTTATTGGACTACAATCTATAAAATTAAATCTCTTTTTGATAAAAACCATCTTTTTGCTAAGGGGAGATATTGTTTAAAAAATGAAGAATAAAAAGTTAATTTTTTTGTGTTTTTTTATGTTTTTTTTGAGTGCATGTGGTGAAGTAATAACAGAATTTGAAGTTCCTACTACTGCAAACACAGGAGATATTATAAGAATAAATTTAAGTGTTAATACAACTAATGATGGTCAAAATGATACAGTAAATTTTGCAATACTTATGCCTTCAAATTGGAGTGTTGTTTTAGTAAATCAGACATTTCCAGTAAATCAGAGTTTAATTGAAGATATTTCTTTTGCAGTGAATGTAAATGATCAAGATCCAGCGCCTGAGGGTTATGCTTGGAGAGGTTTTGTTGGTGAGGGTTATGGTCCTTACTCTGAGAATGATACTCACCATGGATTTGCATTACTTAATGTTACATCTCCGGGAACATTTGCGTTAAAATCTGCAGTAGGATATAGGAGTTCGGGAGTTGAGAATATTTCTCAAGGAGAAACGATTGTTGTTTCAGGACCAGACATATCACTTCCTTATTCATTTGAATTAACTTCTTGTAGACTATTAGAACAATCGGGAACTTATACTATGACTTCATCATTTGATGCTACGTCTAATGGGTGTTTTTCTCTTATGAAAAATGATACGACTATTGATTGTCAAGGCCATACTCTTAGAGGAAATTTGGATTATAATAGTGCCATTTATTATTCTGGAGATAGATTAGAAAATATTACTGTTAGAAATTGTGTTTTAGATAGATTTGATGCAACTACATTTAATGGAGTTATTACTCTTAATTTTGAGGGAACAAGTATCTTTTCGTATGGCTCCACACTACTGAAAAATATGACTATTAAAAACTCACTCGGAAATGCTTTATACTCACTTGGAAATTCGATTTCTATAAGTAATTCTACAATTGATAATTTATCTGGAAAAGGGATTATTTTCAATTCACCTAGTTATCACAATATTTCCAATGTAGTGATATCAAATACTCAAGATGGAATTTTTTTAGATGGTTCTCCCTCCCGTTTCAATATTTTCAGTAATATCTCTTTTTTCAATTCATCACAATTAGATATTGCTATTGTCCCTTCAACATCTTTTTTTGACCCTCTTTTTTCTCAATTTACAAATGTCACAAGTAACGGTTTACCTATTTCTTTTTACAGGTTTACAGGAGGATCACCAGTTATCGAAAATCATGAATTTGCTCAGTTAATCGTCCAAGATTCAGGTCCTATTGATTTAACTTTGAGAAATATTTCTCTTGTTAATTCAGGTCAGAGAAATAATATTCTTTTTCATGATATAAAGGTAAGTTCTTCATTTCTTATTGAAGATTCGAATATTTCAAATAGTTATGGTGGACTTAATTTTTTACTAACACAACCTTTGTGTAATCTTATTGTTAGAAACTCTTATTTTTCTAATAATAGAAATGGTATTGGAATAAATGGAGAAACTAATGATTGCTCTTCAAATTTACAGGATACAAATCAAATATATAATAATACTTTTGTATATGATGATAGTTACTTTATTAAGGGAGTTGGAATCTTAAATGGTGACGTACAATTTAATACATCCACCATAGGAAATATTTGGTTAACTGAAGATAACCAAGGATTTTCCCAAGTTTGTGATGATGTAGATAATAATTCAATTTGTGATAATTCTTTTTTTGTATCGCCTTTTGGACCTCATTACGATTATTTAGCACAGACATCAGATGTTTTATTTCCTCAACCAATTATTTCTTCTCCGTCAGGAGAGAGTGTATCTTCATTATTCCCTCTATCTTCTTTTAGTTCCTTATTTGTTGTTGTATTTTTATTGCTTAGTTTCTTTTTTTATTGATAGTTTTATAAATACTCTATCTTTCTTTTTACTAGGTATTATTCTTTT
>CAKZOW010000087.1 GCA_937138345.1 uncultured archaeon
AATTGTTGTAATTTGACCTGATAAATTAGCTACATAGTATCTTACACCTACTGTAAGACCTGTTGTTGATATTGGACCTTGAGCTAAAAAAGGACCTTCTGTATTAGCTAGAATAGTATCTTTAGCTATTCTTAATTCTGTACTACATTTATTTATATCATTAGCATCTGTTTTCCTATATCTACCATCTGTATTTAAATAACATAAATCACCACTTATTAAATCTTCTCCTGCTATAGCATTATCTATATCTGTATCAGGATTTTCATTTATTTTTATTCTAAATGTTCCCATATATTAATTTGACCAATTACCAAAAGCATCTTTAATATTAAAAGTAAAACTAGGTACTGTTCCACCTGCATTAGATGCTTGAGTATATGTTAATAAACCACTATCTAAATCTGTTAAAACTATCTCTTGATTAGCTACAACATTAACATTATTTAATTTAATTAAACCTGTTAAAGGTAATGTTGGAAATCTAATAGCAACTGCTGCATCACCTTCTATATCTGTATAATCTGGGTCAGCATCAGTTAAGAAGTTATTTCTTGTAAATGTAACTATTGTACCTTCATCTACAGTTAATTCACTATTACCAACTGTAGGTGCTTGATTTATATATTCAGCTATAGTTATATTTACAACACCTCCAGAAATAAACTCTTCACTACCTTCATCAGATATACTAAAATTAAAAGTATCTAAATGAGCTGATTGATTAGAAGAATTTGATACATATTTTAATTTATTTAAAATTATATCATCAAAACTAATTATATCATTTAAATTAACATTATTATTATCTAATGTTAAAACACCTTCTGTTGGAAGTAATGTTACTTTTATATTCTTTGCGGCATCACCTTCTGGGTCTAAATAAACAGGTGTTGTTTCTGTTGTAAAATTAGAAGAAGTAAAAGTATGTGTTATAGAATTATCTATACTTAATGATAATGTACCAACTTGAGATGGTGGTAAATTAACACTAGCTGTTATATTGAGAGTCATTATTGCCATATTGCTAAATAAAGGATTATTTTTATTATTATCATTAACTTGAAATAAAAATGTATCAGAATTATCTATATAATTCGTCCAAGTATATTTTAATGATGTTATTTGAGATGAATTGAATTCATCATTAATTACTACATTATTACCATTATACGTTAAATTACCTGTAGAAGGTAATGATTTAATTTTTATTTTATTTGG
>CAKZOW010000088.1 GCA_937138345.1 uncultured archaeon
GAATAAAAATGTGCTTTAAGTACTTTACCAAGTAATTTAACCCATCCTTCTCTTGTATCTGGTACAATAAAATCAGCTTGTTTGTCGTCTAATCTTTCAATCTTAACTTTTTTACGAACTACTTTAGGTAATTTATAAATATGTTCTTTTTTAATTGAAAAACCTACACCTGACCCTACCATTAACATATCCATAGCCCAAGTAAAAGGTCTAATAGGTTCGTCAATAACAACAAAAGCACAATTCTGTAAAGAAGGTAAACCTAACTTATCTACAGTTTTAGTACCTAATTGCCACATAAACCTACCTGCCACTGAACCTTTCATCTCATGCCTCATATCCCTATAGAAATCTTGGTCATCTGGTGTTAATTTAAGCTTTAACTGTTTATCAATACCAGATAATTCTCTCTCTACGGTTTCAGAGAAATTTTCTTTATTCCCATCTTTTTTAGTCCTAGCATAGGTTCTAGCATAAGTAATAAAACCTAACTCTCCCCAATTTACTTTCCTTTCTTTAATCATTATTTACTTCTTTAAGTTTCTCATGTAACATACCACTTACATTAAATAGTAAACCACATAAATTAGTTATTTCATCTTCATTAGTGTCTAAACCTCTATGGTCTTTCCATACATCAAAGAAATGCCTCCACATTGACTTCATGTAGGCATCTTTTGGAATACCTTTTTGCCAATTGTCAGAATCTCTTAAATTACCATTCTCTAACTTACGATTACTGTTCATATAAACAGCGTAGGCTTCAAGTACTGTAGGAGAAAGAAACCCTTCAAAATCTAACTTACCTTCATCGGAGTTTCTGTTAGCCCCTGTGTCAAATGTTCTAATACCTATACTTAAATCTTCCCCTTTAGTCTCATCTAAGGTAGTTAGTGTAATATCAGACCAAGCTTTTGGTTCTGACATATTAATGGCATAGCTTAGTTCACCGCTAGAGGTAATACCTTTACCTGTAAAATTACCTTTATAAGTAGCTACACAAATTGGTTTACGTTTTAATTGATACTCATGACCTATTACAAATTCTTTATTTTTTTCCATCTTGCAAAATTACGAATTAATTTTTAATTATTACTATATAAACTGTTAAATTTTTAAAAAGGTTGGTCAAATTCTTCAACTTCCTCTTTATCTGGCTCTCCAAAAGCCTCTTCCGGAGATAGACCCTTCATCTTAGCCCTAACACCTTGCTTACTTTTAATAGCAGCGTACATAGGGTTATCCCCATTAGTGTCCCAATAACCTAGGAAACCACCTCTTTCTTCATAAATCAATTCACAATAATCTCCTTTATCATGAACTTTACCACCAGTTTCTGTTTCCTTAACTTTCTCCATAATAAACTGTAAAGTACGCCTAACCTCATTGTCAGAGTGATTTACAATTCTGTGTAAAATAAAGAAATCATCTACTCTATAAGGAAAATCAGCTCCACCTTGAATACTATATTTGGATGGAGGTGTTAAGTAACCATATTGGTCAATATTATTTCTGGGTGCATCAGAAGCAGGGTGTGCCATAATGTAAACAGCACAATATTCTTCTGCAAAAACTCTTAATTCAGATAATATTTCATTATTGTAAGCGTAAGCGTTACCTTCCTTCTTAAAAAAGTTAAAAGGGTCAATCAGTAAGGCATCAATACCTTTATCCTCATATAACCTTTTACCCATTTCTATAACATCCCTAATAGAGTAGTGTTTCTTGTTAGATATAATGTGGAAGTCATTTCTAGCCTGCTGCTTGTACTTGTCAAATAATATGGGGCTTTCCTTAAAAGAATCTATAGAACGTCCAGAAAGACCCTCTATAAGCCTCCTACGAGACATAGCTGTTCTATTCTCTGGCATAACCATTCCCCATTTCCAACCATGTAAAACATTTGATGAAGTTAGCAGAGTTAACATTCCGACTGATTTACTAACCACATCATAACCTAGACCAATATTAACTGAATTAGGTTTAAACCTAAAATAAGCATCTAAATCTCTAAAACCTGTTGAAAGACCTAGACTAATTTCACCTTTCCTAGCTTGCTCTAAATACCCATTTTTCGTTTTGTTCTATTTCTTCAAAAGCTTCTAACACCCGTTTGCAGTATAAGCTGGGCTCTAAACAGTACTTTATGAGCGTTTTAAAATTTATAACTTGTGGATGTAAGACCAGAATGGGTGTTTTTATTCCAGCCTCTCGTAAAGCAACACCTTCATTAACGTAAGCTACGGCAAAATAATCTACATTTAGCTTTTCTAAATGTTTGGCAACGGTACAAGCATCGGTACCGTAACCAAAAGCCTTAATAACTGCTAAAGACTTTGTTGTTGTTTTAAGCTTTGACTTTATGTATT
>CAKZOW010000089.1 GCA_937138345.1 uncultured archaeon
GCTCACCAATTCTTTTTTTTGCTTAAATATACCTATCAAAAATAGAAATATAATAAGAAATATCTTGCTTAAATATTGTAATCAAAAATAATAAGTTTTATTAGAAATGCTAACAATAAGTTATAATAAAAAACAAATACTTTTAATCATATATTCCATTACTAAAATAACTAAAAGTACCTATCAAAAATTATAATTTCCAATTACTGTGAAAGCCTAATCTCAAAGTTTTTTGAATCCTATCTTCCATCTCATCAAACTCCAATCTTTCATCCATATTGGTCGAAATATATTTCAATAATTGGTGACTAAGCCCTGTTCTTTTACCTCCAAAATTTAAAAAAACACTCCTAATTGTAAGTTCAAATAATTCACGATCATTATCTCCAATCACTTCAACAACTGGTTGGTGTTTATACCAATCAAATAATGAATTTTCTGGAAATAGTGATAAATGAGTAACATAAGAATTACCTTTGAAAATATCAATTTTTGATAGGAGAGTATAATTTTCCTCACAATTATCTAAAGGAAAATTGAATACCCTAGTTCCTAAAAGTTGGTGTGTAGAATGATCTGAAACAACAGGACAATAATGAGAAAATACTTTTCTAGTAGGGAGATTAGTTCTACATCTAACTGCTAATTTTGAGCAATCATTGTTTTTTTGGATAATTTTTTTAAATACAGTTAATTGATTTCTATACATACTAAGATAAAACAATATTATTTTTTAAATGAAAAGTGTGAATAATAAATAACATTAAAATATACTGTTCACCAGCAGTTAAATATCACTACCGTAAGCAATATGTTTTAATGTTTAATTGATGGAAAGTTATTATCAAAAATAAATATATTTTATATTATTAAAAATTATAAATTGTTAGCAAAAATAATTATTTTTAAAGCGAGAATACAGTAAAAAATTACTTTTTGTTAATTATAATTTAGAATGATCCTATAAATTTCTTCATTTGAATCTGTTATTGATGAGGATAAACTAGTTACAAATTCTTTATCTTCTTTATTTCTTTGATAAATATCACTTGCTACTACTAATCTATCGTTAAATCCTTGTTTGTTAGAATTATTTTCAATCTTCATTTTAGTTAAAACTCCAATTAGTTCTACTAATTTTTTTAATGCTTTTTCATCCATATAATAAATTAAAATAACTCCATTTATATGTTTTTATTTTAGCTAATATACTAATATATGAAAATGATAATAAAAAAGAAAGTTAAAACATCAAAATAAATTATTTTTTATAAAAAATCTTTTTTGAATGATTATTATTTTTTGATTTCTTGCCATGCTTCAATTTGTATTTATCCGAAGTATTTTTCTTAGTTTCACTTTTGTTTTCATTTTTTCTTTTAGAGTGAAACTGAGCTTTTGGAACTGGTTTTGCTGCATCCCCCGTAGCATTTTGTGCATTTTTACTATGCATTTGATGTTGAATTACAGGGATTTTTTTCTTAATTATTTTTTCAATTTCTACAATATAATTTCTTTCATCGGCTGAACAAAATGAATAAGCTGTTCCATCTTTTCCTGCTCTGGCAGTCCTACCTATCCTGTGTACATAAGACTCAGGTTCATTTGGAATTTCATAATTTATAACATGAGATATATTATCAATATCAATTCCTCTAGCTACAATTTCTGTAGCTACTAATATCTTTATGTTACCTTCTTTAAATCCCTTTAATGTTTTTATTCTATGATTTTGAGATTTATTTCCATGTATCGCCTCAGAAGTAATATTATGATTATTTAGAAATTTAGCTATTTTATTAGATTTATGCTTAGTTCTTGTAAATACTATAGTGAGATCCATTTTCTCCTCCTTAATAATATCTAAAAGAAGCTTATCTTTATTTTCCTTATCAACATAGAATAAAGATTGTTTAATTTTATTTGTAGTAGTTGATATTGGAGTTATTTCAACTTTTTCTGGATTATTAAGCATTCTAAAGCTTAGATTTAAAATAGCCTTGGACATGGTTGCTGAAAAGAATAATGTTTGTCTTTCTTTAGGCACGTTAGTTAATATTTTTTTTATATCGTTAATAAAGCCCATATCAAGCATTCTATCCGCTTCATCTAGAACTAAATATTCAATAGAACTTAAATCAATGATTTTTTGATTCATTAAGTCTAAAAGTCTTCCTGGTGTGGCAATTAAAATATCTACATGTTTATCTAATTCTATTTCTTGAATTTTTTGTGAAACACCTCCAAAAATAACAGTATATCTAAGAGATAAATTTTCTCCGTACTTCTTTACACTATCTCCAATTTGAGCAGCAAGTTCTCTAGTTGGAGCTAAAATTAGTGCTTTTATCTTAGAATTTTTATTTTTTGATTCAGACATTAATTCTAAAAGAGGTAGTGTAAATGCAGCAGTTTTTCCTGTCCCTGTTTGTGCAATTCCCAATACATCTTTTCTCTTTAGAACTAAAGGTATTGTTTTTTCTTGAATTGGAGTAGGGTTATTATACTCATATTTTTTAAGTACATTCTGAATTGAAGAATTTAATTTTAAGTCTTTAAATAACATAATAATAAGAATTAAGAATTAGTTATAAAGAAGAGCACTGATTAATTACAATTTTATAAATAAAATATATTTATGCATAATCGTAAGGATAGTTCATGGAAATTTATTCAAATATAAATATGTGAATTTGAGTTCATATTATTTTTGATACAAAGATGTAAATCATTTAAAAGTGTGAATCTTATTTCTTAGCTACCATATTGCCGCTTAAAAATAACTATCAAAAACTAATATTTAATAAGAAATTAAACGATTAAAAATTATTAGCAAAAACTAGAATATTTCCTATAAAAATACATAATATAAAAAAAATAATTACTGACATTTATATACTAAAAATAATTTAAATTTTTATGAAAGAAATATTAGTGAGTAAAAATAGACCATGTTTTTGTAATTCCGGTAAAAAATTTAAAGATTGTTGTGGTAAAAATCTCTCAAATAATGCAATAGACACATATAAAATCTATTTTCTTCTAAAAGATATTTATTCTAAATCATATGCTTATAGTAAAGAAAAACATGATGTAAACAGCTACTTAGAAGATTTTAAATTATATATCAATATTCCTAAAGATTCTACTGCAAATTTTGACCAATCATTTAAATTTATAGAATTTCTCTTATTTAAAGCAATAAATAGAGAAACAAATAAACCTTTAAACGAAGAACTTACTAAAAATCCTCTACTTGATAACAAAGAAAAGGCATTTTTTGAAGAACTACTATCTTCAAATTCTTTTAGTATCTTCAAAATAATTACATACAATTCAGAAAATGGACACATAATAATTAAAGATATGCTTACTAATAATGAATACGAATTTTACAACAAAATATTTCAAAATTTAGAAGAAGGAGGTTTTATTTACGGAAATAGATACAACATATACTCAAGAGATGGTCTTCTCCCTACAATTAATTTCAAAAAAAAAGCAGAAATAAAAGAAAAAGACTTGGAAAATGATGCTAAAAAAATCATCAAAAGATTTGAAAAAGAAAAAGAAGATAACACTAATTTAACTCTTGAAGGATATATGAACTCTATTGAATACGAGTTTTTTGGAGGAGATGATCCCTACATCAATTATGAATTTGATGATAGATTTGAAGAATTTAAAAAAAATAATCCTGGAAAAGATTTTGATGATTTTCTTGATGAAATAGAAGATGAAATACTTGAATTAAAATAATTATTTAGAAATAAATAAAAAAATATATATAAAATAATCCTTCATTATAAATAGTGAATAGTAAAACTAACAAAAGAGCAATAAGTACTATTGTATCAATGAGTCTTTTTTTAATAATAACAATAATATCAGTAAGTAGTTTACAAGTTTGGCTTCAAGGATTTGAATCAGAAATATTTTCAACAAATAAAAACTCAGACAACTCTCTTAAAATACTAGGAATTTATGACGGTGAACTCTACGTAAATGGTGAGAGTAGAGTGGATATTTTAATTGAGAATAAACTTTGTATAACAGATATTGAACTAAATAAAGAAATAACACAAATTCCTATAGATGACTGTATTGAAAACTTAGAAGGAACAATTGATATTTTAATGAAAACACAAAATAGTATTATTAAAGAAAGTATTTATTTAAAAGAAGAAAGTTTTAACACACTAAATTGTGAAAACATACCTTTTGGTGAATGGGTTAAAGTGCCTGGAAATCCTCAATTAAATACACAAACATTTTGTGTTATGAAATATGAGGCAAAAGCAACAGCATCATCATCTCCTAATTTGTATAACTCAGCCAATCAATATTGTGGATACTCAATTGCTTCAGGAATTAACTGCCCGATAGATGGTTCTGTAAATATTACTTCAAAAGCTCAGGAAAAACCTCTCAGTTTTATCAATCAAACAGAAGCTAGAAGTTTATGTCAAAACCTAGGAGAAGGTTATGATTTAATTTCAGATGCTCAATGGACAACACTTGGAAGAAATATAGAAAGTAATAGTGCAAATTGGTTTAATAATGATATCTACCAGAGTTTTATTTATCTTGGACATACAGATGGAGGTAGTAGTGGATTAATTAATAACGACGTCACTATTGCTGCATCAACAAATGATTTGGATCCCTATTATTTGACAGGAGATAGTGAGGTTTCCTGTGATGGGTCTAATAATAATTTTATCTCTGGAGAAGATAGTATAACTGGAATGGGTTGTATTGGACAAAAAAGAACACATATAACAACACTTGGTCAAACAATCTGGGATCTTTCTGGAAATGCAGGAGAGTGGACTCGAGACATTGTCCAAACAGGAGATAAAACTAGCTTAGGAAATACTGCAGGTGGTTTTAAAGAGTGGATTAATACAACAAATAGTAGCAATTTAACAAGTCTTAATTATCTTACATTAAATAGTTCAAATGGAATAGGTAAAGTCCTCGTTGATGTAAATGACCCCTATCCTTCATCAGATGCACCACAACATGTTCTAATGAGAGGTGGAAGATTTGATAGAGGAGATGAAGCAGGAATTTTTAACTTAATGATGCACGTAGGTCCTTCAAATAGATATTTAGATACAGGATTTAGATGTACGTATACCAAATAATTATAAAACGCCAACTCTTATAAAATAGAATCTGTGCATATATGTATGATTAAAAAAATGTTTGCAATTATATTAATTGTATTATTGCTCATAAATTCTTTTTTAATGCTCACAAGCAGGTTAGAACCACTCTGGTTTTGGTTATTTTTAGGAGGTATTGCTGTAATCTCACATTATTACTTTAAATAAAAAATGGAAGGAAATTCAAGAGAAAACATTAAGATAGGACAAGAAGTTGACATAGTACTTAAATGTGATCAAAGAAGTAGTAAACTAACAAGAGGTATTGTTAAAAAAATATTGACAAATTCACTAAATCATCCTCACGGAATTAAAGTTATGCTTGAGAACAACAAAGTTGGGAGAGTAAAAAAAATAATTAATAGTAATCCTTAACTATATAAATAGAGAATCAGCATAGTTACTACAAATATCAATTTCTAGAAATTTATTCTTCACTTCAGGAGTTTATCAAACTATATATTTATATTTTTTATTTTAAAATGGATGCGTATAACAACCAAGAAAAAACATATTATAAGACTACATGCACAAAGTGTTCACAAGAAACAGAAGTTCCTTTCAAACCAATTGAAGGAAGAGATGTCTTTTGTAAAACATGCTATCAATCAGTGAGGTCTCAGTATTAAAATGATGCATTGTCTAGATTGTAACAGCTCAAATATTAGAACAAGAAAAAACCACACACATGGTTCATCATCAACAACAAAAAAAAGTAGAACTTGTAAAGATTGTGGATCTCACAAAATCAAAATTGAGGTTCAAAGAAACTTTAGAAGAAGATAATAAAAAATTGTTACTAAACAATTTATTAGCTCTTAAGAAAATCATCAATGGATTTTCTATGTGAGAGTCCTAATGACAAACCAAAATCACACACCCTTCCAATTTTTTTTGAAGTAGAGGAATATGAATCTATTGGTTTTTCAGGACGAATAACATAACCTTCACCATTTTTCTCCATCTCAGTTAGCTCCTTTAAGTGTCTATCATATGTCTCAAAACTATACTCCATGAATTTTAAGTATTTTCGATGATTTTTCTTAGAGATAAAAAAAGCATTTTTTGTTAAAAAATTCATCATTGAATAACTAAATGAGTCTACACTATGAGGATTAGTAGTAATAATTACTTTCTTTCCTTGTGATTTTTTTGAAAAAGAAATAGGAATTGGATCAAAAACACCTCCGTCTATAAATTCCTCACCATCTACAATAACTGAATTACCCGTAATTCCTGGCATTGACATCGCAGCAGTAATTAAAGAATAATTTTTATCCTCTAAGACATCAAAAAGATTATGAAAAACACTTCTCTCATCATTGACATGAGTTGTTGGAAAATATACTTTCTTAGAAATTGAAGGATTATAACTTCTCCCTACCATGTTCCAAAAAGGAGGTAATATTTGTTCTAGAGAAATAATATTTTTCTCACCATTAAAAATATGTAAAGTATTAGAGATAGTTCTATCTGCCACATTACTCCAAAAACATTTACCAACATCATAAAAATCACTTCCCTTTGATTGTAAAAATATCATATTCAAAAGAGATGCTGAAGTTACAGCAACAGATGAAAACTTATCAAAAAAATCTAAATCATCTTGACTATATTCTCTCCTAAGACCAAAAAGCACACCATAAGAAAAAGCTCCTCTTAAAGCCCCACCTTCAATTACTAAATTATCATTCATCTTTAATAGGATTATCTGAAAGTTCGCTGAGTTTTTGCATAATAACATTAGAAGGCATTGATGAAAATTCTTCTGTTGAATATTGTTTTGATAATGATACCGAAATATCTTGTTTTATTTCACAATCATTATTTAGGCACATCTGAGCACCTCCATGGTACTTAATTCCCATCATCATCACTGAGACTCCATCAATACCATTAAAACCCGAAGAAATAGTTTCTAAAATTTGATTACTAATAGAAGATATACATCCATCATAATTCCTATTACCTTCAGGAAAAATAACAACATTGTAATCATTACCCAAATTATGTCTCATTATTGAAGGAACAAACTCAGTATTAAATCTTTTTAAATTTCTAGCTGATTTGAATTGATGTGGAGTTAAAGGATTTTTTATCGTTTTTTTAAAATCTTCTGGAAGAACTAATGGGAAGACACCTGAGAGTCTTAGATAATTTTCTAATGAAGATTTAGCTAACCAAGTCAAATGTTTTTTTGAAAGAGTTGGCTTAAAAAATCTCAAACACTCAGTAATAATAGAAATATCTAAATCATGTTGATGATTAGCTAAAACAACTGTTTTTTCTAAAGAGGAAATACTAGAATCTTCAAGAGTTAAATTAAGTGATGAAAAATGTCTTCTCACATTATTATGACAAACCCTCTCATAAACCGGGGTTAAAAACGTAGGCGAATACTCTATAGGATCTTCTCTCAAATCAATAGTACTATTTAAAGATGACAAAACATCCAAATATTTTTTAAACATACAAATTTTTAGTAAATTGAATTTAATAATATTGTTATATAATTTTTTATAATTATATACTTCCAACAAATATTAACATATATAAATAAAATTAGTTTACCTAATTCATGCTAAAAAGATCTCTTCTCTCAAAGCTCACAGTAAAGCTAGAAAAATTATTTCAAAATAAAGATGATATTGCTTGTTTACATCACATAACTATTCAAAATGAATTTACACAATTAATTCAAGCGCAAAGAAAAGTAATAAAAGAACATGAAAATTGGATTAATAGAAAAAATAAAACATTTCAAACACATTACACCATAGAAAAAAATGAAATATACAAAAGAAGAATAAAAGAACTTGATAGATTAAATCAAATGAGATCTGCATATTATGAAGCATATACTAGTAATAGAAAATACTCTTATTTAAATCAAAATGAATAAATCAATACTATCCTATGCACTAATAATAACTGCAATAAGTATTATTTTCTTACTCTATTATTTAGATTATTCACCAACTAAAGAAGAAAATACTTGTCATGCTATCTGTGTTGAGACGTCTAAGCAACTTAATATGTCATTATTTCAAATTTATACAACAAACAACTCTGGAAAATTAGATGGTGGCTGTAGATGTGAGTTTAGTAATGGACAAATAGTAGGATTTGGAATCAATAAAAGTGTGAAATAAAATTCATTTAAAACCTAATTCTTTTTTTAGTAATTTGTGAGCCTTATTAATTTCTTGAAATTCGTCCATAGACCCTCCCAAATCAGGATGATGTTTTCTCGCTAATTTCTTATAAGAGAGATTAATTACTTGTTCGTCATCTTCTCCCTCATCTAGACCTAAAGTTACTCTTGCAGAAGCTATTTCTTTAGAAATTTCTTTCTTATCTCCAGTTTCCTTAAAGGATTCTAAAAATTCAACAATATCTTTTTCACCTTTAATTACTAAATCAATTTCTTTTCTAATAACTTCTCGAATAATATACAAATTATCAACAAATCTTTTAGTTTGTGCATAGGAAAATCTTAAATAATAACCATCACACCAACACTCCATCACTGCAGGAATATTTTTATTACCTAAAATATTTGTCTCAATCCTAATATCATCTCTTGGAATACCTATTTTTTTTAATTCATCAATAATATGATTTGCATATTGTACTGCTTTTCGATCATATCCTGTTTTAACAACTTTTTCTTTAATATCATGTCCTTTAACAGTATATACCTTCATTTTTCCCCCCCATCAACTAAAGAAGCGTATTTGTCCATTGATACATACAGAGCAACAGCATTAGAGACAATGTTTGAATCAATACTATCACCTCTGTGGAGTTTACTTCTATTTAATTGCTCAGCACCGTAGAGAAAACATCCTCCATACCTTTTCTCAAAAAAAGGCCTACCATCTAAAAATCTAGAAAATTGTAGAAAAGGAACATGAATATCCTCCGAGCAATAAAAAATATTTCCATACTCGTTTTCAATAGAATGATTTCTTGAAAAAGCAATATCTGGAGAAATTAATACTCCTAAATCTTTACTTCTATATCCTGTGTTAGAATTTGTAAGAATAGATATTGGATTTGATGAAATATGCTTTTTAGTAGATTTTAATTTAAATTCTTTACTAATTAAAACTAATGTTGGCGCAATATCTTCAGTTGCTAGTAATTCTAATGGTTTATTCATAGAAAAAATAAATAAAAAGTGAGTTATAAAGATAAGCATTAGAGATAAGGATCTTCTTCATCAATTCTAGTAGAATAATTTTTTATATACAACACCAAAGTAAAAAAAACAATAAATAAAGGAAATGAATAAAATAGTGAATTATGTTTTGTATGCTCAATCTCGTATGAAACTCCTAAGACATCCAGAAATCTTTTTTCATAAAGATAAGATGAAGAACCATGCTCATACACAATAAATTCAACATAATCTAAGTTATTTGTACAAGAGATATCAACATGTTCGCTAAAATAATTTTGATAAGTAGAACCTTTTTTAAGTAAAAATGATTCAATAAAATCAGAATCTCTGTAAAACGAACACCTAACTTCACCTTGAAGATGTTCAACATTGAAATAAAACCCGAGATTTTTTTTCTGCTCCTCCATACTATGTCCAACTGAGAAGGTAAATAAATAAACTAAAAATACTAATGCTAAACTCTTTCGCATTGTAAATATTAATTAAAAAATGTTTTTAAATATAGGTATGAATTATAGAGCATATCACATATGGTAATAAAGAGACTAGTTTCATTGTACAAAAAAACAAATAAGTACTACTAGATAAAACATCAATATAAAATATCTTTTAATTTTTTACCTAATAAAAAGCCTTCAATTACTTCTTCATCAAAAGATATACTATGTTGAGGAGAATACTTTTTTTGAAGTGATTTTAACCTAAATATAGTAGAATTAGGAGTTTCCCGGTAAGAACATAAACCATTTATTTTTTCTTGAGCATGTACTTCTCCTAAATAAAATGATGAAAAAGCAGAATTTTCGTTTGATCCTTTATAATAAAGGGTGTGAAGACAATGTTTTGAATAAGAATCAAATCGAACTTGAGAGAGAATTTTAGCAGCTTCTGGAGTTAAAGAGAGTAAATTACTATAATCAATTAAAGCAATCCATCCTGAGATTGAATTTGGATTTAACATCTTTTTTAAAAACTGGGTTTGGTTTCTGTATGCAATAGCATCTTCAAACCCCCATGATTCTCTAAAAGAAGCATAAGCAATCCCCTCAGAATATCCCAAATCCAATTTATCCTCAATAAGATTCATACTATTAATAATTATTGCAAAGTTATAACACTTTCGTTAAAAAGATTAATAAGTATACAAAAACCATTATTAGTATGTATCTTGAAAAAACATTTCAATATGTCTCAATATTAATAAAAATAGTATTATGTATAGCAATAGCTATTGATTTTATGCAACAAAAATATTCTCATCTCTTTATTTCAACATTAACATTACTTCTACTACTTTTACCAACATTATTTAGAAGAAAATATAATGTAACCATACCTCTAGAAATTGAAATTCTCATAACCATATTTATTTTCGGAACACTATTTATGGGAGAAATATTAAATTATTATGAGAAAATTCCAAATTGGGATATTTATCTTCATACTCTAAGTGGTTTTCTTCTAGGCCTTCTAGGGTTTGTAATAGTATACTCTATTGTAAAAAATAGTACTGAAAATAATCTATCTCCTTTTTTTGTAGCTCTTTTCACATTTAGTTTTGCAGTAATGATTGGAGTATTATGGGAAATTTTTGAATTTTTTATGGATATGTTCTTTGGTCTTAATATGCAAAAATCAGGACTTGTAGATACAATGGTAGATTTAATTGTTGATTCAATTGGTGCATTAGTTGTTGCAATTGGAAGTTATTTTTACATAAAGAAAGTAAAAAAAATTGGTTTTGTATATTCAATTATAGATAAACTAGTCCATAAAAAAAGATAATTATCTAATATAGATATCATGAAATGAATGAGTATAATTTCTCTTATTATGATAAAATGATCTATAAATTTCTCCTTCATTATTTAACGCTTTGATTACTTCTTTCTCATTTTCAATATCGATAAAAGATAACACTTGAAGTTGTAGTAAACCTTTGAGTAGACAAATTCTACTTTCTAGAGAATCTTCCCTAACTGATTTATTTGGTCCGTAGAAATTACATTTCCTGAAATGAGATATATAAGTTAAAATAGTTGATTTGGTTATATCACTCATTGTTGTTAATTGACCACATAACAAATCCAACTCTTTATCCCTAATATCCTTTAATGGTGCAAAGAAATTCTCTACTAAATTATTTTGTTCCATGACTATATAATATATAGATATTTCTATTAATTTATAAATTAATCATCCTCTTCTTTTCCAAATTTAAATAATTTGTAAGTTACCCTCAGCTCTTTTAGATAAGAAATATAAGGTTTCAAATAATCTAGGAAAAAAAATTGTAAGAAATACAAAAAACTCATAAAAACAAAATAGAAGCTAAGAAACACAACTAAAATAATATCAATCCAGTGATGTTTGAGAAATCCTTTAGTTGTTTTAGAATTTGCATAATCTCCAAATAATTCTAAAATAAAAATCAATAAAATAATTACAGAAATACTTTGAATAAATAGTAAAATATTGTGTTGAATTCCAATTAAATACTCTAAAACAAATCCCATAACTGTTGAAATCATTGCAAAAAGAACTAATACATGAAGAAATTTTTCTAAAAAATGTTTTTTAACATACATATTATAGAGTTTTTTAATATAAGTATCATTAATAAAGTATTCTTGATATCTAAATTCTTTTTTACCCATAACAAGTATTAAAAATTCTTATTTAAAAATATACGTTGCTACTTGATTAAGAAACTACTTATTTTACTAATTACTATTAGCTATCAAAAAAATTTTCATAAAATAGATAACCATTTTTTGTATCTCTCTTTATCTTAAATAAAATTTTATTGGCATCATCAATATTCTCTTCAAGAGATTTTAAAGATGTATATTTACGAACTCCAATACTAGTTGTTATGTTCCTCTCACCAAGAGAGTCATAATTAAACGGTAGAGGTGTTGTCATGTATGAAAGAATACCGTCAATATCATCATAAGAATCTAAGGGGACATATGCAATAAATTCATCTCCCCCATACCTTCCCAAATGTGAACCTGGAATTGAGAGAAGTGGTTCTTGTAATTTCTCTGCCATAGAAACTAATGCAAAATCACCCCCACCATGTCCATATTTCTCATTAATAGATTTAAAATCATCAAAATCAATAAATAATAAATATCCTCCTGGATTTTCTTTTAGACGAGAACTTACCCGATTCAAAAAAGCATTTCTTGTAAGAAGATTTGTTTGTGAGTCATAATCTAGTCTTTTTGATAATTCTTCTTGCTCTTTAACAGTTTTTGTAATATCTTTTACAAAAATATTTGCATGTCCCATATCATCAACAAATCCTAATAAAACATTTGTGTGTATCTCATCACCATTTTTTTTAAGGAAAGTAACAGTCATATCACTGAGCAAATTACCTGATTGTAAAATTGATTTAACTCTGTTTTGATCTTCTGGATTTTTATACCAATTTGTAATAGGTCCCATCTCCAACTTATCTTTTATATCTATTGCCTCCAATACTCCTTTTGAAACATCTAAAGGATTACTATTACTATCAACTTTTAAATATTCAAATGTTTCAGAATCCTTAATCATAGAAATAACTTCACTATATTTTTTAGCTTTAGCTTGTTGGTAAAAATAAGATAAGGATCCAAAACTAACTAAAACATTATCAAGAAGAGTATGTGATAAAGTAGTATCTAAAGAAAAATCAATTCCATAATAGAATAAACTAACTCCAAACGTATTTCTAATTATTCTTTGCAGTCCTTTATGTCTATAGGGAAAACTCATCTCTCTTTATTTTTTCTCATAAATAGATAAAAATTTTGAAATAACTTCCTTTTGATCAAATGCATAATCTAAAAGAAATAATTCCTCATCTATACGTTCCCAAGAATATTCACTATATTTTCTAGAATCAATAGATATTGGATCTTTAACTACTACACTATAATATTTTGATTTGATTACTGAATTTTTAGTAGTATTCTCTGTTTTAAATAAATACTTAAAATTCTCTCCTTCAACTCCTAGTTCTTCTTTTAAAATTCTCCTTAATGCAACTTCTTCACTTTCTTCTTTTTTGATACTTTGGCCTGGACAAGACCACTTTCTAAGTAAAAAATCATCTGAATTTCTTTTTAATAAACAAATTTTGAAACCTTTTGAATTAACAACAACAAGATTAAGTGTTTTTAATATTTTCATAGAAAAAAAAGTTACTCTCCTTATTTAAAGCTACTTATTTGTAATTATTTACTATATAAGAACAATAAAACTATATAATTATAAAAAAAGAGTCTACACTATGAATTCACATGAAAACAATCCAAATCTAATTCTAAGAAATATAATTAAAGATATAGAAAAAACTGAACAATTAGCATGGAAGTATCATAAATCAAATGAAATAAAAGAACTATTTCTCTTATGTCTAAAAAGATCAATAACTCTCGATGAAGCAGTAACACACTATGAACAAAATACTCACACTTCTCAACAAGTATTAGAAGAAATTCTAGAAAAATATTCTCAAGTAAAAGAAATTGTATTTCAAAATAACTATCAAAGAATTATTATAACATTAAAAGAATTAGTTTTAATTACAAGCAAACAAGTAGAAATCCTTAACATAACAAATGAGATAATAGATTTTGAAAAGAGAGAACAAATTCTAAATGGAAATAAAATTCATGCACATGAATCAGAATTTACCACAGTATGTAAACAATTATTACAAGAAATACATAAAGATGATACTCTCAATGAAGAAGAAATTCTAGAAAATACTGAAATTGAGGATGAAAGGCCTATATCAGAAGAAAAAGAGATAATTAAAGAACAAGAAGAGATAGTTTCAGAAGAGGAAAAAGAAGATAATATTCATGAAGTAATACAAAATTCTGTAGAAGACATCCAAGAATATGAAACAAATAAAGATGAACCTGTGGATATTACTATTGAAATTGAGGATAAAGAAAAAGAAGCATTAACAAAAAACAATCAAACTATTGTTAATGAAGCTGAAGAAGTTACAACACCTGATTATAAAGAAGTCCAACTAAATAATATACCTGAAAAAAAATATTTTATTGACAAATCACTTGAAACTCAAGATTCAATTAATAGTGTTGATAAAGAAATTAAAAGAATAATTGAAGAACATTTCTCATATCAAGATTCTCCGACAATCTCTGAAGAAGAAAAAGAAGAAATTATAATCAAAAGTGTGAATTCAAATTCTGCTAAAAAATATGCCAAAATTCTTCTTAATCTAGAAAAAACAGAAGAACTTGAAATATATGAAATGTTGGGGAGAAAACTCTTTGCACAAACACTTACATTACTTCAAGAAATAGATATTGAACCTCTTCCTTATTCAATGAGTCAAACATGGGTTATGTGGGATATTGCAAAACAGCTCTATTACCTAGAGCATCCTCTGGAATCAAATAACCTCTACACATTAGAAAACCCTCTAGAATCCGAAGAAAAACAAAAAGAAATAATCTACAGACATCTTGGTTGGATAATATATAAAGAAATGACAAGTGGAAAACTAGACAATTTACTTGCAAATATAAAAAACTCATCATATGCGAAAAAAATCATAGATTATATGATAGACAAACCAAACAAAGGAGGATCTCTGTCATCTTACAAATTAGCAGATCTTGGTAAATCAGTAGTTCTTGCTCTAAAAAAATAGATAATATTTGTTTAGTAACTTGAGACGTGTAATGGTGAAACAAACGGTAAGAGAAAAAATCATAGATTATATGATAGACAAACCAAACAAAGGAGGATCTCTGTCATCTACAAATTAGCAGATCTCTTGCGAATTTAAGTGAGCAAGAAATCAGTAGTTCTTGCTCTAAAAAAATAGGAAATTATATTATTTAGAAAAAAATATTTTTGAAACTTCTGATCCTAAATCTAAATATTCATTAAAGTCAACTTTTTTCTTATTATGTATTTTTTTATAATTAGAAACCTGTTTAGAGAGATTCCCATAAGATGAATGCTTGTAAAAATAAGTAAATTTCTCAGCATTTTTCTCTTCTTTAAGTAA
>CAKZOW010000090.1 GCA_937138345.1 uncultured archaeon
AAAATCCATAATATTTGTTCAATGGATGCTTTAATTCCCCAAATTTCTACAAACCAGAATGCCAACCCTCCAATGATCACGTAGAGTACAATATCAAAAAGTAACATTAAAAACAAATAAATAATAAAAATCCCCCAAATTGATCCTGTAGGTGTTGGAAGGTCAAAGAGATATGTCATTACAACTAAAAGAATAGTAAATACAAATAAATTAACAACTTTTGCACCTATTCCATCTGCAAGCAGAGATTTTACAAAGTTTACTGGCCTGCACAAGAAAATTGAGATATCTCCTGACTTAATTGTTTGAGATATTCTATCTGCAATCTCAGATGATCTTGCGGTATTTAGAAGCAAACCAATAATTAGATATACCATCATTTCTTGAAAGGTAAATCCTCCAATTGTAAATGAAGTTAGTGCACCTACTGCTTCAGTACCTAATTCCTCAATTGCACTTTCCCATTTTACTTGATAGATATAAGACCAAATATAGTAAAAAAATACACCCATAAATGCTGGAGTAACAAGTGCTCCAATAAGATATGATTTGTATTCAATTGATGTCTTAAATCCTAATTTAAAATATTCTATATACTTTCCCATTCTCTCCAGTCTCTATTCTCCTTTGTTTTTTTGTGAACTACTTTTGTACATATCAGCAATCACATGCTCTAGATTTGGTTCTTGAATTGAGAGATCATGAATTTCCACTGATTTTACTACATCTTGTAAAAATTTTCCTAGCGATTTATTCATTGGAAATTCAAAAATAATTGATTTGGGAATATCTGATTTTCTATTAGGTATTGTCTCTTTTAATTTTTTCCAAGTATCTTTATTTTCAATTTTTTTGTAGTGAATTGTTACATCTTTTGAATTTGCATAGGTTTCTTTGAATTTTTTAACTGAACCTTCATATGCTAGAGTTCCTTTATCAATTACAACAATTCTTTGACAGAGTTCTTCAATATCGTCCATATCATGAGTTGTAATCATAATTGTTACATTTTCTTCCTTGTTAATTTTTTTTAGAAAACTTCTTATTGAGATTTTTGCCTCAGCATCTAAACCAATTGTTGGCTCATCTAGAAATACAATTTTTGGTTTGTGTAAAAATGATGCTGCAAGCTCACATCTCATTTTCTCCCCCAAGGATAACATCCTATAGGGTGTTTCAAAAAATGGTTCAATTCCTAACATCTCAACTAAATACTTCACTCTTTTTTGATAAAATTCTTCAGTTAGCCCATAAATTGCTTTGAATAATCTAAAGGAATCTCTTACGGGAATATCATATGCTAGAATTGATCGTTGCCCAAATACAACCCCAATATTTTGGGTATATTCATTTCTATTTTCAATAGGGTTTAAATTCCCCATTACTTTAATGTCTCCTGAAGTTGGGTGTAAAATACCTGTGAGCATTTTAATTGTTGTTGATTTTCCTGCCCCATTTGGCCCTAAATAACCTAGAATTTCTCCTTTTTTAACTTCTAAGTCAATTCCAGTTACTGCTTTTTTAATTTCCCACTCTCTATAAAACCAAGATAATCTTTTCTTCATCTTGGAGAGATTTTTATCTTTTTTAGGAACTTTAAATTCTTTTTTTAGGTCTTTTACTTCAATGATATTTGACATTTTTATTTATTAAAATGTAAGTTCAAAAATTTAAAATAAATTTTTGTAATTTGACATTTTTGTATTTATAAAAGAAAACAGAGTTTTTACTTTAAAATAGTTTGTATTTTTTTTAGAGTTTTTTATGCAATCTACTAATAACACCAAATTATTATAAATTATAACATTCTTAATTGTTTTAGATGTCACAATATTTCAGAGAACTTCTCAAAGAGTACCACAGTAGTGCTAGAGAGTTTACTCTAAAAAAGTCTAAAAAAAATCAAGAAAAATATATTGCACTTACCCTTACATTATCACAATACTATTATGAACACAATGAAATGGATAAGGCAAAACATCACTTACATGAACTCTTACTTTTAGATGAAGATATAGAAAACGTTAATCTTTATTTAGGACTTATTTCACTCTATGAATCAAATAATACTAAAGCAATAAAGTATCTAGAAGAGGAAGTTCAACTATTCCCTAGAAATGCTTATGCTCAAGATTTACTTGAAAAAGTATCACTTAGTAGTTCATTCCCTTGGCTCTCAATTATACTAGGTCTTCTATTACTTGGAGCTATGTTTTTTTTAGGAGGAACTCTTAATTTAACTTCATTATTTACATGGGGACTTCATACTAATTCACCATCTCTTCTTCAAGGAGTTAGCTCAATTTTTATTCATACTTCATGGAGTCACCTTATATCAAATCTTTTAATATTACTTCTTTTTGGCCATCTTTTAGAAAAGTATTTTGGACCAATGAAATATTTAAGTATATTTTTATGTTCTGCAATATTTGGAAATTTAGCACAGATCATATTTTTTCCTGAAGTTCAAGGTTATGTTGTTGGAGCTTCTGCAGGTATGTTTGGAATTATGGGAGCTTTGCTTATTAGAAATCCAATTCTTGAGACAAAACTATTTGGAATCATAAAAGTACCTCTTATAGTTATTTTAGGTATTATTTTTTCACTATCTATTATTATTCCAACTTCATTATTTCAAAGTGCAGAAGTTGCCCATGTTTGTGGTCTTTTTATTGGAATATTTCTAGGAGGGTTATTTTATAGAAAAAATATCTCCGTATTTTATAATTGGATTTTTGTAGCATTTGGACTTCTACTTTGGACTCTTGGTGCTAGAGAAATACTTCTTAATTCATCTCTTGTGTCTATTTTTATTTCAGTACTAATTTCAATTACTGGACTTAGTCTTGCAATATTTGGATATTCTCTTTTAGAGAAAACAATGCTCAAAAGAGGTGTTAGAGATGAATAAACAAATTGAATTATTTGGAAGCGTAATTGTTCTGATAAGTATTTTTTTTATATCTATGACTTCTGAGAGATCTATAGTTGATCAGTGTCAAATTGATTCATGTTATCTTGAACTTGCAAAAGAGAACAATAACTCTGAATTTTGTTCCTATGCACCTGAAGATTCTAAATGTTATTACTTTTATGCTCTCTATTCTAAAAACTCGCAACTCTGTTTATTAGAATCAAACCCTGATACTTGTTTAATTTCTTATGCAATTAGTACTAATTCAATGGAAATTTGTTTTGAGTTAGATGAAGACAATAAATTTGATTGTATCTTGACTTATGCAACATTACAACAAGATATACAGACTTGTTCATTATTAGATGAAAAGGCCTCATATTGCTATTATTCATATGCTGTTTATGTCAATGATTCCAAACTCTGTTCGCTAACTGGAGAATATAGAAATGATTGTAATAGGTATTTTGAGAAATGAAAAGAGAAATCATTCTTGATGCTAAATCATTGAGAAAATTCTCAAATAAAACATTTTCTTATTCTATAGAAGATGAGATATTTTTGATTAAAGAAAAAAAACTCGATACTCTGAGTAAAAAAATACTTAGAAAGTATTTTACTTCTTATGACCATATTGATTTATTTTCTAATAATAAAGTAAACTTTGTAGGATTTAAAGAAGAAGAATTACTTGAAATAATTGATTTTCAACAGCTCTCATTTCTCTATTCTAAAGAAAACAAAGAATTCAACCATAATGAAAAATTTCTTGAAAAACAAAAAAAAACTCTTAACGAGAATAACGATTTTAAAAAATATAGAGAATTCGAATTATGTCAAAAATTAGTAGATAGATTCCCATACACATATATTATGTTTCCTAAAGAAGATTTTAAAAAAAGATTTGTGCTTTATTTTTATATTCTAAATTCTTCTAGAAAAAAAGAATTTCTTTCACTTCTCAAAGAATTCTCTTTTGATAATGATTACTATGAGCTCATTGAAAAAGAAAGACTATATACTACAATTGCCGGATATGCTCTTGGTTTTTCTTATGATGAAAAAGAAAAATTAATTAGAAAAACACTTTATCCTGGTTTTGTTAATAAATTTAATTCAAAAGATAATATTTTTACAATAGAGAAATTTACTGGAATAAAAATAGAAGATAAAAAACAAATTTTTCCAAATTTTGGTATTGATATTTATGAAAATCATAGTGAAATGAAAATATATGAAAAAAAATACCTTTTCAAAAAAAGATTATTTTCTCAAGAATTGAATAAACTATTATACAATAAATATTGTGACAAAGTTGTTAAATATAAAGACACTAAAGAGTATACTTGTAAATATGAATTTTATATCGAAGATTTTAATGAAGAAGAAATCAAGATATTATCTAAGTATGATCTTTATGAAAAGAATTGTAAAATTTTTTCTATTTATTTAAACAATGACCAAATTATCCACAAAGTATTGTACTATCATACTAGTTAACAATTACCACTATCTGATTTTGGAACTCTATTATAATGATTTGCATGATGCGCCACAACACTTTGAGCAGGAACATCAACATTGTCTGTTCCATCTGCATCCCTTCTACCTTCTGGCAAATTTGTTACTGTTGTTGAACTTCCTGATGTTTCACTGTTGTAGAGATTAGTATTTACATATAATTTGTTTCTTGCTGCATGATCGTCTTGTGGAGCATTACTTGTTTTATATCCACTGGGATATGATTGGTCAGCTTCATTTGTATTTGGAATGGTGAGTGTGTTTGCATGAGAAATCACATCTCCTGCAAAAGCATCCATAGCTCCAAGAGATACAGCACTTCCAACTAGAGCAACTTTTGTAAATGCTTTGTCCATTACCTTAGCATCTTCTTTTGTTGCAAAGTCAATTAATGACTTTTTTAATGTTGGAAGCTTTTTTTTCATAGTTTAATTTCGTAAGTTTGATTTATATAGTTTTTTACTATAAATTAAGTAATAACTTATTTACTCTCTAAAACCTTCAAGTAAATTCTCAATTGCAGCTTTTGGATCTTGTGCTTTAACAACTCCTGAAGCCACTAGGATTCCCCTTGCACCCAATTCTACTGCTTTTCTTACATCAATGTCATTTTTAACACCTGCTCCAACTAAAAGTTGAGGTTGATTGGATAAATTTAGTGAGCCTCTCTCAATTGCATCTAATGATTCAGAAATTAATTGAGGTCTTGCTGTTGAGATTGAAATATCTCCTCCTATGAGCTCTTTTGGCTCTACAGCAATCATATCTGGTTCTAATAAGGCAATTTCTTCTGCAGCAGTAGCATCTCTTGCACAAACACAAGTAGTTATTCCCAATTCTTTAGCATAAGAAATAGTTTTTTTAATTTCTTCATTATCTAAAAAATGTTCACTATGAGAGATAATTGTTCCTTGAATTCCAATATTTTTGAGAATTTTTGGGATAGTATATCCTGTCTGAGATCCTGGATTTTTAGCATCTATATGTTGAGCATATGTTTGAATTTTATTGGAAATTGATTCTCTTAAGTCAATTGTTGAAGGAGATAAGATAAGATCTACATTTAATTGTTTTGCTCTCTCTTCTAAATCTCTACATGCGTGAACTAATTTTAAGAAATTTGAACCTGTTGATTCTTCATAATTTTTACAGTTAATAATTAATTTATACTTCATAGAATAATTATTTTAAACATAGATATAAATATGTAGAACTACTAATTTAGAAAAAATATTTTGATAATTAAAAAATAAGAATTTAATTATTCTTCTGAAACATCATCTTCGGAAGAACTCCCTCCAAAAGTCAACATCGAACTTCTTTTTGGACGTTAGTACTTTGTACTAACTAAAAAGAACACTCCTCAGAAAAACCACACAAAATACTAAGTATTTTGATAATTAAAAAATAAGAATTTATTTATTCTTCTGAAACATCATCTTCGGAAGAACTTCCTCCAAAGTCAACATCTTGGATGATGATGATGTCTCCAAATGATTTGAAGAATTTTTGCGGAATTACTACTCCTTTAGCATCTTTTACTTTAGATGACAACAATGATCCTGGAACTGCTTTAATTTTCCAAGATTTGATTCTATTCTCTTCGATTAAGGCTTCTTCAACTTCACCAAAGAAGTATCCTGAATCTGTAAAAACTTTCATTTCATAAACATCTGAAATTCTTTTAAATCTAGCCATAGTTTTTTCTCCTCTTTATTGTTTATAAATTTTTTTATTCTAAGATATTAAAATATACAATAATATCTTGAAAAATGTATCATTTATCTAAGATTTAGAATCTCCTTTTGTAATCCAGTATAAGATACCACCAAATGCTAATACCGCAATGATGATTCCAACTGTCTCAAAGAAATCTTCGTCGAAGAAATCAACAACATTATCCCACCATCCTAATATGTTAAATAAGACAATTATTGATACAATTACAATTAATCCTGCAAGTGCGTATTTAATTTTAGAATCTTTGAGGAAGTCTTGATAAGAATCTCCGAAAATAAATCCCAATATAAGTAATACGCAGAGAATGAATATGATAATTATAACAAAATGAGTGATGAATGCTTGAAATAATGATATTACATGAGCGGAAGCTACTACAAATAAACCAAAAACAAATGCAACAATAGCATTTACATTTTTAGCCTGTTGAGCACTTGAAGAACCTCCTTCAAAAATTCTAGATTTTTGCAAAATTGCAAAAACCACTGCATAAACTAGAAGAAAAGGTAAAAAAACTTGATAGAAACCAATTTCTATTAATTTTCCAATTATATCTTCTAGATTGAAAGCCACTTTTTTATAAAATATCGTCTTCTGAGATTACAACAAAATCTCCAATTGCAATAACTGAATGAAATGGTACTAAAAAGTCACCATTTGTATCTTTTTCAAGTGAAACATCTTTTACATATTTTGTAGTATTAATGATTGTAAAATCAATAATTTCACCAGTTTTAGTGTCAAAGATTAAATCTCCAACTTCTCCGAATTTTTTACCTGATTTACTAACAACTACTTTGTCTAGTAATTTTTTAGATAAAATTTTTTCTTTACCTGTTGCCATAGATAAGTAATTTTATTGAAGTGTATTTATATATTTTTTGATTGTCATCTAGTGACTAGATTACCATTATTATGATATTATTTTTATTTTTTCCGAAGAAATTAACTTTGTTAGCAATATTTCTGGAATACAATAATTTAAGTCTTTGGCATGAGTTAAGTAAAATGGTAAAGGAACCATTGTTTTTTTCATTTTATCTAATGCTTCCCTCTCAGAAGAGTAATTATACTGAGAAGGAAAAGTATTTGGGTCATATTTGAATACTCTTTCGTATTTCATTTTATGTGCTGCATCCCTAACAAAAGCAGATTTAATATCATCGCTATTTAATTCAATTTCTAAAAGAGAATATTCTTTTAGATACATTAATTTGAACATTTCTGAGAATTTTGGAAAAATGGGGTTCTCTATCCATTCAAGAGGCTTTGGAGAAAGTAATGTAAATATAAAATCATAATTCATAGGAGATAGACCCTCATTTTTTATTTGAGTGAGATTTGAAGGTTTAGTGTAATGATATACTTTCATATTTCGATATATTTTCCAATATTTATAAATATAATTGTGAGAAAAGCTTTATAAAGCAAATATCATTTATTTTTACTATGGTTTCAGGAGTACTAAAAAGTAGAAGATTAAAAAGAGTACAAGTTAGATTACCTGGTGGTTCTAACACAACTCATTACGTTCAAAGAAACAGATCAATTGCAAAATGCGCAGTGACTAAAAAGCCACTGAGAGGAATTCCAAGACTTACAAATAGACAATTCAAAAATCTAAACAAGTCACAAAAAACAATTTCTAGAGCATATGGTGGATATATGTCACATTCAGCTCTTAAACAAAAAATCCTCAAAGAAATGATCTTTGATCAATAATCAAAGATTGTCCAAAAATCTAAGCTTTTTGAGAATGGTTTTTGAATAAAACCATTTAGAAATTTTTAAATTCTAAACATAACCACAGTCGTTAAAATTAATGACTATGATTTATTACACATAATTATTCTTATAGTATAAGATATTAAAAGAAATTATATAAAAAGATAATTTCAGTTGATCTATATTTTTTAAGTAAGAGAGAAAAAGACTTTTTTGATATAGATTTGTCTAAAGTAACAATATATCTCTTCTTTTTAAAATATATTTTGTAAAAAATAGAATCTTCAATAATAAATTTAGATTCATGAGTACAAGACTCATAAAAGAAAGTAAGATTCTCCTTAACTATTTCAGAAGTTAATTTTTCCATAACAAGTTATGGTTTCAGAGATTATAAAACTTGGTAACCTTTTGGTAATCGTTTTTTATATAATTTTGAGACGAAAATGATTTATGGATAAAAAAGTACCTCTTAGTATATATGTATTTAAGAGTAAATATAGAACAGAAGTACTTAAAACGCTTGTAAATAACCCATTTCAAACCCCCTCTGAGATTTTAAAAAAAACACCCCCAAAATATATTTCACACATGTCTAGAACAATGAGAGAACTAGAAGAAAAAGAACTAATTTCATGTGAGAATCCCAAAGACAATAATTATAAAGTTTATTTTCCAACTGAGCTGGGAATTAAAGTTGAAGAAGAAATAAAGAAATATAATAATAATTAAAATACATAATTATTTTTTACAGTAAATAATTTTTCTTTATTATTATTATTATCTTTAACTCCGATGTAACAATGAGTAACTGAAGAATTGTTAAAACCCAGATAATTACAAGGAATTCTCTCAAAAGAAGAATCCGCAAAACTTTTTTCAATAGTAACATTACTTTCTAGAAAAGAAGAAATATTCTTAGATGAAGGAATTTCGTTTGAAGGATTCTGTGATAACAATACGGTAATAATGACTGTTGATAAATACATAAACAAGTATATATTAAAGTATTTATATATGTTACTACTAGAAAAAATTAATATCTAGATAGAGAAACAATACCTCCTAAACCATCAATAATTTGCCCCGATGAATGTTTTGAGTGAATCATAATAATATCTCCTTGTAGCTGCTCTACTAAAGTTAAATACTCTTGAAAATCTAAAAAAGAACCCTCATCTTTTTTTTTATCAATAAATTTTGTTGTGATAAGTAAATTCTCAACATTTGCCTCATTAATTTTTGAAATAACATCATCTTCACCATAAGCACAAAGAGAATTTGGACTATTGAGTCTTTTAAGAAACTCTTGAACATATTCTTCTTCCCTTGCAATTTCAGAATTATCTAGAATATTAGATTTAGAAATTTTAGCAATACATTTTGGAATAGATACTGAGTCAACATCTGAAAAATCAAATGTAAGAGAATCATATGATTTTGAAGATAAATACTGAGAAAGTGAATTTTTAAATTTTCCGGGGCCTGCTAATATGATTGTAGAATAAGACTTCTCTAAAAGAGATTTAATATGTTCATATTTCTCATTATTATCATCTATTGTAATTGTCGCATATCCTTTTTTAGAACCTAGATTTTTTTCATGTACTAAAACCTTATATCCATAAGGAGAGAACTCAAATGCAATTAATTCATCCTTATCCAGAAGAACCCCCAAATTTAGAGAATGCTTAGATTCTATTGCTTTTTTGAGAAGTTTTTCTTCAAAATTAAGAATTTTATATTTTGAAATCTTAACTGTATCTGAGACTAAAAAAGATACTGTATGAGATTGCCCCACTGCAGTAAATTCATTTTCATTGAGAATTTCCCCCTGTACTCTTAGAATATCTGTATCAAAAGTTACTTTTTGAACTTTTAATTCAACATACATGATTTTAGTTACTTGTTTTGTTTTATCATTACCTATAGCTACTTTTCTTTTTGTAGTTGAGTAAATAATATCGTTTGTAGAAATATACTGGGAGAGTATCCAAAGATCTTCGAGATGGTCTATTTTTAATTCAAGATTGTTTTTTTCTCGAGATAGTTCTTGCATAGAATAATTTGTAAATACTTGTATATAAATATTTAGAATAAAATTTATTCAGAATATAATTCTAAATCTAATAAATCTAACTCAAATTCTCTTTGAGCAATTTTAACATAATCTCTTGATAAAGACATGGATAATCCTTCTTTTTCTAAATCAAGTAAAGGCTTAGCACCTGCAGCAATTTCTGCAGCTCTTGCAGAGAATAATCTTGTTCTCTCAAATTTGTTTAATTTCATAATATCGTTTTTAACTTTACTCATTCTTCATTTCCTCCAAAATCGCTATTTTCTTCTTCGTTAATTACTCTTACATCATCAATTGATAATGTAATTGGAATAGGTACTGGTGAATTAAGAGGTTCAATTACAACTTCATCTTTACCAGGTACAAGTCTTGTAACTCTTCCTTGATCTCCTTTAAATGGACCTGCTACTACTTCTACAATGTCTCTTTCATTAACATTTACTTTTTGTGCTTCTTTGTCAAAGTATTGTTCTAATTCAGAAAAATCAATTTCTTTTCTAATTACACCTTTTGAATTTGGAACTGATCTAAAAGCATCAACTACTTTAGTTAATGATTCAGCTTCTGCAAATACATATCCTTTAACAGATTCAGGTCTAAATAATGAATAAATACCATGATCTTCTTTTTTTGAGATCATTTTATAGGCTGAGTCCATAAATTTATCTTCTTTACCTGGTGCAGTTCTTACAATAAAATAATTATGTTGTTCTGATTCCATTTTTAACTAAAGATTGGTTTGATTACTAATTGATTCAAAAACTCCATTACAAGTGCAATTAATCCAATAATTACTAGACCAATTACAACAATTTTTAGAGTTTGAAAATAATCCTTTTTTGAAGGCTTTTTAGTTACCTTCCACACTCTTTTCATATCAGAGAAAGATTTTGAAGCGCTCATTTATAAAAAAAAAGATTACTGGCTTTTTAAAGGTTTAGTTTTTATAAAAGAAGTAATAGAGAAAAATATTAATTTTCTAGAAAATCCAATGCTTGAATAAAGATATTAGTATATTCTTCTTTTTTAATGATGTCTGAAACATCAATTTTCAAACAAGGAAGTTTTGTTTTATTTATATCTTTAATATGTTGATCTGCTCTAAGAGAATAAAATGAGAATATTTTTTGATTTTCTTCTTCTAAAGTATTACATCCAGGAATAATTCGACTTCTAAAAAATTCTTCAAAACAGGAATTTTTTCTAGTAGTTTCCAATACAGTCCTTATTCTTTGAATTATTTTAGAATTATCAACATGTAAGTAAATAATTTTAGAATCAAATTTTTTGAGTAAATATTCAATTTCATCAAAATCTTCAAAGTTAGAATCTTTTAAAGTTCCATTATGAGAAATATGAAATCTATCAAAAATAATGTAATCATAATTTTGTGAAGTATAGTTTAGAATTAAACTTTTTAACACTCCTAAAGATTTAGTTAAAGAACGATTTTGTTTATCTAATAGAGCATTCAAACCCTCTTTTTCATCAACAGAGGCAACTTTTTTTCCGTTTTTTTCGAAGTAATTTTTTAGAAAATTTTGTAATAAGGACTTTCCTGAAGTAGATATTCCTTCAAGAATAATAATTTTTGTCATAAAGAATAAAAAATTTATTTAATAAACTCTAATCCGAGTTCATCATCGAGTTGAGCGTTTGCTTGCTCGATTCTTTTTCTTCCTCTGATTCGGATCAAACTTTTCTTTTAGCATTCGCTAACATGAATGTCAGCTCATTAAAGAAAACACTTCGTAAAGAAATTGAGATCTGAAGATCTCTTTATTTAATAAACTCTAATCCAAGTTCATCATCGAGTTGAGCGTTTGCTTGCTCGATTCTTTTTCTTCCTCTGATTTGATCTGATTTTACACCTGTAATTACTACCATTGTTTTAATTACTTTGTTTAGATCTTCCATAATTTGGGCTCCCCAAATAATTTTCGCATCTTCATCAAGAGTCTCCGATACTTTAGCTACAATTTTTTTAGCATCTTCTAAAGTCATATCTGAACCACCAGTTACATTTACTAATGCACCTGAAGCGTTTTTTAATTCAACATCTAACAAAGGATTATTTAGAGCTCTTTCAACTGATTCTTCTGCTCTGTTTTCTGAATCTGATTCTCCTAAACCAATCATAGCCATACCAGCATCACTCATTACAGCCTTAATATCTGCAAAGTCTAGATTAATTAATCCATTTTTAGTTACAAGTTCTGTAATTCCTTTAACTGCGTTTGTTAACACTTCATCAGCTAATTTAAATGCAGTGTGAAGAGGTAAATTTGGAGCAATTTCTAATAGTTTCTCATTTGGAATTACAATTAATGTGTCTACGTGTCTCTCCATTTTTTCAAGACCTAAAAGAGCATTTTCATATCTTCTTGACCCTTCCATTGCAAATGGCACAGTTACTACACCTACAACTAAAGCCCCTGATTTTTTAGAAATATCAGCAATTACTGGAGCAGCACCAGTACCTGTTCCTCCACCCATACCTGAAGTAATAAAAATCATATCTGAGTCCCTTAGAGCATCTTTTAATTCATTTTCTTGTTCTTTTGCTGATTCTTCACCAACTTTTGGAGCAGCACCAGCACCTAAACCTTTAGTTAATTCTTTTCCAATTAAGATTTTTTTATCTGCATGTGTTTGAATTAAATCTTGTGCATCAGTATTTACCGCAATAGTTTTTGCACCCTCAATACCAATTTCAGTAATCCTATCTAATGTGTTGTTTCCTCCACCACCAACACCAATTACTTTAATTCTTGCTTGGTGTTGTTTTAGAATATTCATTAATTCTTCATCATCTGAAGACACAGATGGTTTGTCTACATTTTGAGTTTGTACTGCATTTTTAATTAAGCTGTCCATTTTTTAGAGATTTATAATTTAAATCACATGAAAATCCTTTTTAAAAGTTTGTACTATACTAAAAAGACAACATTAAATATGTAACGAGAAAGAGAGAAAATAAAAAAATTAAAATTTGTTTAAATAAGTAATAACTTATTGTTTTGGCATTGGTAATTCGCCAAATGATACTTTGAAATCTTTGTAATTTGAGATATAATCTTCAAATGTTTTTGTTAATTGATCATTCATTGCATGAAGTTCTTTAGGAATTGAAATTGTTACATCTTTATCTTTTGCTTCAACTTTAAATAAGTTTTGAGGCATTTTTAAAATAGTTGTAAAAATGAATTCCATTTGTTCTTTAATATCTTCAACTTTTTGAGTAATAGTGTACTCAATTTTTAATTCTTTACCTGCATAAACATTGTTAAAGTCAACCATTACTCTTCCACCAACTACTGATTTAACTGTTCCAAACATTCCATTAAAATCATATACCATACCTGGAACTGCTCTTAATTTTTGTTCATCAAATACTTTTTTAGGAAATGTTTTAATGAATTCTTTTTTTCTTTTACCAAATCCTTCTTCAACAGATAATTCTAGAGTTCTTTTTTCTCCTTCTTTTGCTTTTTTCATATCTTCATCTAAAGCTTTGACAAAAAAATTTCTTCCAACAATCATAACTTGAGGACCATAACTTTGAGCTTTTGGTAAGTTTGCTTCTTCTGCAGTCTTTTGTGATGTAGACTGAGCTAGTTTTCCATTTGAATATACATCAAAATCAATTTTTACAAAATCTTTTTCTTGAATTGTCATTATAGTAAAAGAAAAATTATAATATTTATAAATATTTAGGAATTAGAAAAGAAAAAAAATTATTCATCAACTGGATGAGAAGAACTACCATAAGGTTTGAATTCTCGACCAGAACCTGAATAAAACTTAGGGAAGAACTCTACATAGTGGAGTCTTAGGGAGTTGATGAAAGATGCGAAGTTACCAACTACAATGTTGAAAGTATGCCCCACAATAAATAACATTATTCCAAAAATGGAGGAAATGATTCCTCCTTCAAGTAAAATAAATGAATACTTATTTACTAGTAATCCAATTACTACTGAGGACAAACCTACTGCCATTAAACGTGCATAAGACAATACATTTGTAAAGAAAGATGGAATCTCAGTTATCCCTAAGAATCCATGTTCTTTCACGAGCATCAATGCAACAATGGCAAAGAGAACCCAACCTAGAGTTGCTAAAATTGAAATTGACATAATCATTCCAATTGAAATTGAAGCAACACTAATTTGTAATAATATCCATACTAATTTATCCATAATTGCATGATATTTTGACTCTCCCCAGTCTTGGAAAAAACCAATAAATAACCCCAAATTCAGATGAAGAACACCTAATGCCAATGAAATGTAGAGCAATGAAATTGGATCTGCGAGTCTACTGAATTCAAATCCAAAAAAACTTGCTTCAAATCCTAAATATTCTCCATAAAGAATTCCAAAAATAATTGAGGAAATTGAGGAAATTTGTAGAATTGAGATAAACTCTTTAACTTGTTTGTATTTAGTTTTCAAAAAAGAAAACAATGCTAGTGAGAGTATACCGTAAATCACATCTCCCATAATCATCCCATAAAAGATTGGAAAAATTAAAAACATCAAAAATGTAGGATCAAATTCACCATATTTTGGAAATGAATACATCTTTAAAAGAGATTCATAATTCCCAGATGAACCCGGATTATGTAATTGAGTAGGAACATTATCTCCTTTTGCTTTTGCTCTTTTAAGTTCAAATGAATCTCCTAATTCTTTTTCTAAGGAATTTCTTAGACCAGAGATTTTAGTTGATGGAACATATCCTGAAACAACTGTAAAATTATCTGTTTTATTGAATTTTACTCTATTTTCTAATAAAGCTGCTTTTTTTGAGAGCCTTAGTTCTTCTTTTTTAAGATGAGACAATGAAGCATTAGCAATAGAGTTGACTTTTGAGAGTAATGTTTCTTTTCTCTCTTTTAATTCTTTTATTTTTAAAGGTAGTGAGAGTGAAACTTTTTTTGGTAAGTAAAATTCTTTATAGCTAAATGGAATTGTCGACTTAGCTGAAACACTAAAGTATACTCTTTTATCTAAAGTATATGTAACAATATTGTGTTTTGAATTTTTCTTTAATAATTTTAAATTTGACTTATCTTCCTTTGGAATAAACCCAACTATCTTTTTTTTGTCTAAGACATCTTGCGAATTTACTTTAAGAGATGCCAAAACTTTTTGCCTTCTTAAATCATCTTCAAGTGAGAGAATTTTTTGAGAGAGTTCTTTTTCTTCTTTAATTGCTTCAAGAGTTTTTTCAATTGGATTTTCAATTGTTTTTGTAGAATCTTGAGTATAGAATTTAGTTAAATAAGAAATAGTTGATCTCAAAGATAATAATTCTGATGATATTTTTGAATTATCAGTAGCACTAAAAGTTTGAAAATCTTCTTTTTTAAATTTGAAAAATTCCATTAATTTTAGATCAAATAAAATATTTGCAACTCTTTCTAAATCATCTCCTAGTAAAAATAAATTTACTTCTTCCATATCAACTGATTTAAATTTATTCATGTTGATATTCACCTAGTAATATTTGTAAAGTAATTCTCTTTGAATTCATTTTATCAAAAGTAAAAACCCTTCCAAGAGCAATACTTTTTTGATAGACATCAAACTTTGATGTATAAAAAGCCTACCCTTCGTTAGGACCACATTATAGAGAAATACAGGCATTTTATAAACCTTGGTGAGAATTTGAAATCATATCTTTAAAAGATCAAATCTCTTTAGCTAGATGAGCTAAGTAAACAATGTTCTTGGAATGTGATCTCTCGAATTGATCTTTTTCTTTAACGTTTACTTCGCTTTGCTCAGGGCACTAAGAAAAAGTCTCACCAAAAGAAACCTAGGATTTGAGAAAAACTCAAATCTCCTTAGCTAGATGAGCTAAGTAAACAATGTTCTTGGAATGTGATCTCTCGATTTTAATATGTCTTTCTAGTTCGAGTTCTTTTAGGTAGTTGTAAAATGTTGCTTTGGAACAGTATTTGAAATGATCTACGATCATAAATTTTAGCTCAGATAAGTTCATTCCATTATCTCCTACTAGAGACATCATTTTTTGTTTTAGCATTTCCCTTTTGTTTGTTTTAGCTTTAAATGCTAGTAATGCTTCATAAGGATCTTGCTGAATTGGTTCTTGGGCTGACTTTGTTACTGCAGGAACTGGAATGGAAGGTTGTGTCTGAGGCAATACTGAAGGAGATTGCGTTGATATTTCTTGAGCCACAGTAGTTTGTTGATGAGATGCAGGACGATTTTTTATTTCTTCTAGTTGAGAATGAATTGATTTAAATTCTTCTTTAAAGCTAGATAATAGTTGTGTTAAATCTCCAATTTGGGATTTTAATTGAGAATTTTCTTGAGATAAATTTTCAATTGAAGATGATAATTGTCTATTTTCATCAAAGAGAGTCTCAATGTCTTCTTTGCATGCTTGAAATCCTTTTTTAACTTGTTCTTTGAACTCCATTTTGTAACAAACAATTATCTAAAAATATGATATCTTTAGATGACTATAGTATAATTAAAAAATTTATCTTTATATATTTTTGGAATTACTACTGTGGAGGTGCACACAATACTTTGAAGAAAAAATACTATTTCGAGAAACTTATTTAAATAGTAAAAATTACATTTACTTATGGGAGTTGCTCTTAAAGATATTTTAGAATATGATGACATAACAATTGATAAGTTATCAAATAAAAAAATTGCAATAGATACATTTAACATGCTTTATCAATTTTTAGCATCAATTAGACAAAGTGATGGAAATCCACTTACAGATTCAAAAGGAAATGTTACTTCACATCTCAAAGGTCTATTTAATAGACTAATTTATTTTAAAAAAAATAATATTAAAGCTATTTTTGTTTTTGATGGTGTTGCACCGAAATTAAAAGAAAAAGAGAGAGAACTTAGACGAGAAAAAAAAATTGAAGCTGATAAAAAGTATAAAGAAGCAGTAGATATGGGACTTATGGAAGAAGCTAGAAAATATGCTAGTGGAACTACCAAACTTGAAACATTTATGATTGAAGAGGCTAAAGAAATAATTAGAGCTTTCGGATTTCCAATAGTTGATGCGCCATCAGAGGGAGAAGCACAAGCAGCATATATGGCAAAACAAGGTGATCTTTTTGCAGCAGCATCACAAGATTTTGATTCTTTACTATTTGGAGCACAATATTTAATTAGAAATGTATCTGTTTCTGCTAAAAGAAAAGTTGCTGGAACATCTCAATACAAGGACGTATCAATTGAATATTATGACTTAGATAAAATCTTAGACAAACTCCATATTTCTCAAGAAGAACTCATCCATGTAGCAATTATGTGTGGAACTGATTTTAACCCTGGTGGAATTAAAGGAATTGGACCTAAAAAAGCACTTAAATTGATTAAAGAATATAGAGGACGAGAAGACGAATTGTATAAAACATTGGATTGGCATAGTTATTTCACCCACACATGGGTTGAAGTTTACAATATTTTTCATAAAATGCCTGTGAATAAAGAATACGAATTAGAATTTTCTGAGATGAGACGAGATAGTATCAAGGAAATCTTAGTTAAAAAAGATTTTTCAGAAGATATGATTGAGAGACAACTCAAAGGAGTTAAAAATGTCAAGACATTAGATTCTTTCTTTGGTTAAAGAAATTTTATTTTTTGTTTATTTGAAATATATTGGTTTAGTTTTAAAAAAAGAAAAAAATTAATTTTTTGGTTGTGCATAACAACCATAAGTTTGGTCATTTTCTTCCCAATTTGGAATTCCAGTTACTTTTTCATATCCATTTGTTTCATCACCAACTACAAATTTCTGAGGGTTTTCGTATCTAACACTCACAAGAGGATTTGTCTCAGTACATCCTGCAGCTTGACCTAATTGTTCATTTGAACCTGTAAAACTATCTGTAAATGTTACGATGATAATTAACAGAACAATTACTACCAAAATTGCAATTACAATTGTGTTAAGCGGTAGACTTTGTGCTCTTTTATGTAAATTTTTGAAATTCATATTAAAATTAGTAACATTTTTATTTAAATATTTTTGTCTAGTATAAAAGTGAAGAAAAAGAGAGATACTTTCAAAATACTTAGTATTTTGATAATTTTTATTCGTCTTTTTTGTGAACTCGTTTCCCAAGAACTTCTTTTTGGACATTAGTACTAAGTACTAATTAAAAAGAACACTCCTCAGAAAAACCTCACAAAATACTAGGTATTTTGATAATTTTTATTCGTCTTTTTTGTGAACTCGTTTTCCAAAAGGTTCAAATGATCTTTTCTTTTAACGTTCGCTAACAATTCTTGTCAGCTCGCTAAAGAAAAGTCTCACCAAAGAAATGAAAATTGCAAAGCAATTTTTTTATTCGTCTTTTTTGTGAACTCGTTTTCCAAAAGGTTCAAACTCTCGACCATTTCCACTATAAAATTTTGTGAAAAACTCAACATAATGGAGTCTTAGGGAATGAAGGAAGGATTCAAAGTTTCCAAGTACCATGTTGAATATGTGCCCTACAAGCAATAGTAGTATTCCAAAGAATCCTGATATAATACCATTTTGAATCATAGGAATTGAAAATTCATTAATCAATATTGCAATTACTACTGAAGATACCCCAACTGCCATTAATCTTGCATAAGATAGTAGGTTTGTGAAAAAGGAAGGTATTTCAATTATTCCCATAAACCCATGTTCTTTTACGAGCATGATAACTGCTAAAGCAAAAAATACCATACCTAAAATCGTGAGTGCCGAGCTTGCAATTAAAGCACCCCCAATCCAAGAAAATACACCTATTTGTAAGATTATCCAAACTAGTTTATCCATGATTGCATGATATTTTGAGTGTTTCCATTCTTGGAAAAAACCAATTAAAAGCCCTAAGTTTAAGTGAACTAAACCAAAACCAATTGCTGCATAAAGTAGAGGCACTGGATCTTCTGATCTATGATATTCAAATGGGAAAATATGTGGCTCATATCCAAAGTATTCTCCATAAAATACCCCAAAAAGAGTTGAAAAAATTGCTGAGACTTGTAGAATTGAAATAAATCCTTTAAACTGAGGGAATTTTGGTTTAAGTAATGTAAATAATATTAATGATAATAAACCATATCCAACATCTCCTAAAATTAAACCATAGAAAATTGGAAAAATTAAAAACATCAAAAATGTTGGATCAAATTCCCCATACTTTGGCAGAGAATACATTTTTAATAATTCTTCATAATTTCCTGAAAATCCTGGATTGTCAAGTTTAGTTGGCACATCACCTCCTTTTGCTATTTTTTTCTTCATCTCAAAGGAGTCCCCCAACTCTTCTTCTAATGATCTCTCAAGTAATTTAATTTTCTCCGAAGGCACATATCCTGAAATGACTGTAAAGTTATCTGTTTTATTAAATTTAATTTTACTCTCAAGTAAAGCAGTTTCTTTTGAGAGTTTTAATTCTTCCCTTTGGAGATTAAGGAGATTTCCATTTGCTATTTCTTTTAACTCTGTAAAGATTTTTTCTTTTTTTTCTTCCAATGTTTTTATTTTAAGAGGAATATCTACTGTAATTTTTTTAGGTAAATAAAATTCTTTGTAGGAAAAAGTAATTTCTTTTGGAGAGCTACAGGAAAAATAAATTCTATCCTCAAAAGTAAATGTATGTTTAATTAGTTTTTTCTTTTTTAAAGATTCAATATTTGATTCATCATCTTTAGCAATAAAACCAATAATTACTTTTTTTTGCTCAATATCTTTTGGATTGATTTTAAGAGAAGCTAAAATCTTTTGTCTTTTCTGATCATCGTGTAGATGAGTTATTTTTTCATGTACTTCTTTTTCCTCTTTTCTTAATCGAGTTACTTTTTCAAAAGAGTTTTTAATTACTTTACCTGAATCATTAGTTTTAAATTGTTTTAAATAAGAAATAGTAGATCTTAAAGAGAGTAAATGAGCAGACAATTCCGAATTGTCCATAGAAGTATATTTAGAAAAACCTTTTTTTTCTAAATTAAAAAATTCCATTAATTTAAGATCAAATAAAATACTCCCAATTTTATCTAAATCTTTTTCAAGTAGAAAAATATCTACTTCTTGCATAGATACTGGTTTGAAACTAGACATTTTTCACATCCTCAACTAACATCCCAACTATCTTCGAAATATCTCTTGACTGTAAGGATTTAATTTGGGATTGTGTAGATTCTTCCAATTTTTTTGCTTGTGCTTTAAGTGCTTTTTCGTAAGAAATCAATTCTTGAGAATTTGTTTTGAGAATTTCTTCTTTTTTTTGAGCTTCAACTACTAGAATTTCTTCTTTTTTAGCATTAAAATCTTTTTCTGATTTTTTTTCTAATGTGTTTAAAGTAGACTTATATTTTTTTTCAATACTTAAAACTTCATCGTATGCATCCATAGAAATACTAAGTTTTAGTACTTTATAAACTTAATTAACTCAGATGGGAAGAGTAAATATAATAATAATAATTAAGGGATTTTTCTGAGTTCTTCCAAGATATATTTAGCTTTATTTTTTTTTGAGATATCTTCTTTCTCATCAATAGATTTGTCTTCTGAGGAAACCTTTACTTTTTTTTCTTGATTGTTTGATTGTTCTTGAGAAGTATTAGAGAGAGTTGCACCCATAATCGAGAGTAGTTTTGATTTGATTTGTTCTAAAAATTCTTCTGAGTGTTGAGTTGGTTTCCACTCAAAATTTAATTTATCTTCTTGAAATCTAGGTACAATATGTAATGATTTATCTTTAGTTGACCAGAAAACATTTGTTCCATGTGCTTGGAGAGTTTCAAATAAAACTGATGAGAAAATTTTTGTGAAAATTGAGATATAACTTAATTCTGATTCATTGAGTTCACCATAAGATTTGCCTGATTTATGTGAGATTAGAATTTCACCGAGAACTTTTGAAGATTGATTTAATTGAACTACTATTTGATCATCTTGATAAATTTGGTAAGCATTAGTACTACTTGAAGATGTTTCTTCAACTAAGTTATCTTGTTTTTCTTGAGGAGATTCTTCTTTAATTATTGTAATTTCATCATTGAAAATCTCAGGAGGTTTTCTCTCAATTTCAATTGAGTCTCCTTTTTCTATGTTGATTGTGTCTGGGTCAGAATTTGGATTTGGCTTAGGTGTTGGATCATGCTCTTTTTTTTCAATATCTGAGAGAAGAGCATCCAAAGAATCATCTTTTGGAGTTTTGTTTTTTTGTGATGATACCTCATTTATTTGAGTGTAATCATTTTTTGATGTTTTTTCTTTTGGAGATAGAAGTGAAGATAGTTTATTGTAGGCGATATCTACATCAATTCCTTTGTCTTGGGAAAGAGGGGCGAGTATTGAATCATTAATGTATCTAGGAACTACCAATGCTTTTAGTCCATCAATGATAATATTTGTACCATGTGCTTCTACTAGTTCAAAAAGAAGTGATGATAAATCCCTAAGGAGGGAAAAATCTTGATTCTCTTTAAATTGTACTTTTATATAAGGAAATGAAGATGTATGTAAGACAATAGAGTAGCTCTCATTTTCAAATAATAGAGGATTCATTGTAAAACTAGTGTGTTTGCTTTCTTCTACTTTAACTGGTTCTATTACTTCATCTAATTGATCTATTACTTGTTCTTCTTTTATTTCTTTTTTAATCAGAGTAGGTTGTTTTATACTTTCTTGTGTTGAAGATAGTGTTTCTTCTTTGTTTAGAGTAATTGGTTTTTCTAGTGTGGAAAATGCATTGTGTAAAAACTTATTTCTAAGTAACATAAGATGATCTACTACTTGAAATACCTTTTTTTTTGAAAGTGATTTTTGTGGATCTCTTATTACTTTATTGAGATTTGAAGATTTTACTCTTAATTGATCTTTTATTTTATAGAGACAACTCTCCAGGAATTCGAAATCTTCTAAAGATGAAATAGATAATGTTGTAAGTAATGTTTCAATTATTTCAAAACGAACTTCTATTTTTGTTTTTTCAAACTCATTTTGACCAAAAACAACATCATATAATTTTTGCATACTTAATTCTAGGTAGTTCTATTTTAAAAATTTGTGTACTGTAATGAAGTGATTTATATCATAATTTATTGTTACTACTTGCTGTCAGACAAAAAGATAAGTTTATAAAAACACATTGGTTCTCTTTAGTATAATGAATTTAGTAAAAAGAGTGCTGGAATTTGATAATACAATTGAAAATAGATCTAATTCTAGTATAGCAGAGACAATACACACTTATTGGCCAATGGTATCAACAAAAGAAAAAAATAAAAGTGATATTTCTTATTATCCTAGTACTAATGTTCAAAATGATAGATTTTGGCCAAAAACTTTGACAAGATCTCAGCATGAAGAAGAGACTAGAGATTTTTATAAAGAAGCAATGTAATTATTCTGATTAAAAAACATATTCCACTTTTTTTGGACGAAAACTACCTAGCGAATATGTTGACTTATGCTTGCTCGCAACAGTTAGCAGCCGAGTTTTCTAAAAAAGCATGAACCAAAAAATATTTTTTGCATTAACAAATTATATACTCAAAAATATTCTATTTTTGATTGATAATTATCTACATTTCTTCAAGAACTTCGATTCCTAAAATTGAGAGACAATCTTTGAGCATTTCACCTAAAAGGTGAGCAAGATAGAGCCTTGCATGTTGTTGCTCAGGAGTTTGAGCTTTTAAAATTGAGCTAGATTGGTAAAAATCATTGAATCCTTGAGATAGTTTTATTGCAAAGTGGGCAATGGAAGATATTTTGTATTTTTCTGAGGCTTCTTTTAATACTTGAGGGTATTCTTTGAGTGTTTTTATAAGTTTTATTTCTTTTTCATTAAATTGAGTATAATCAACTGATTTTTCTAAATCGAGATGTATTTTTCTTTTAATTGATTGAATTCTCGCATATGTATATTGACAATAAGGACCTGTTTCTCCTTCAAATGAGAGAGCTTGTTCCATTGAAAAATTCATAGATGATAGAGGATTTTGTTTTAAAAAAGTAAATGAAAGAGCTCCAAAACCAATGATATTTGATCGATAAGATAATTCCTCTTCTTCTAAGTTTTTTGTTAATTCTTTTGAGAGTAAATTCTCTTTTGATTTATTAACCATCTCATCATAGATAAAGTCTGCACCAATTGTATTTCCAAGCCTTGACGAGAATTTTTTACCTTCTTCATTATATACATATCCGTAAGCAAAATGATAATTTTTTGAAGCATCAGCAATATCTAATTTTTCTAAAATATTGAAGAGAACTTTAAAGTGATACTCTTGTTCTTGACCTACAACAAAAATATATTTGTCAGCATGAAAATCATTTTCTTTAACACTAGCTAGGTAAATATCTTGAGTCATGTAAAGTGTAGTCTGGTCTCCACGAAGAAGGTATTTTTTCCCATAACCTTCTTTTTCTAAATCTACATAAATTGCACCATCTTCTTCTTGTTTAAAACCCTCAACATTATTTTCTAGAGCTTTAAGAACAATTTCTTTTCCTTGATCAAAAATTTCTGACTCAAAATACTGTTTATCAAAGTTTCCTAATTTATAATTCTCATAAGTTTTATTGTATCCTTGGTAAACAAAATCAAGAAGCTTTTTCCATAACTCTCTAATTTCTTTGTTATTTGATTCCCACTGTACTAACATCTCTTGAGCTTGCTTTTCATATTCTTTTTCAGGATATTTTTCACATGCTTTTTTAAATTCAACATAACAATGTGCTACAAATTCATCAGGTTTCATTCCAAGAGACTGTGGAGTTTCATGTGAGAAAAATTCTCTATACATAAGCATAGCATAACAAATGGAAATTCCTCTATCATTGTTTAAGTTTGTTTTAACAACATCATGGCCCACTTTAGTTAGGATATTTGAGAGAGATGAACCTAAGAGCATATTCCTTGTATGACCAATGTGAAGGGATTTATTTGTATTTGGAGAAGGATACTCAATTAAAATTTTTTGAGGAGAATCAACTTGAAATGATAAAAAGTTGTTAAATTCTTCAAAAACAGGAGCTATTTCTTGTTCTGAATTTAAATAAAAATTAACAAATGGGCCCATAGATACTACTTTTTCTAAAAAGTTTGGCATATCGTTAGTTATTTTTTGAGAAATCTCCTTGGAAACTTCCACCGGATTTTTACCTAATTCTTTTGCAAGTAAAAAACAAGGAAGAGAAATATCTCCGTGAGATTCATGTTTTGGTTTTTCTAATAATGTTTCAATATCAATTGTTACATTAAGTAAAGAAGATAGAAATGATGATAATTCTTTATTCATAGAAAAAATAAGAAAAAAGATTTTATAAATTTGTTCCTGTTGAGAGTTTTTTTTCAAGAGGAGATAATGTTGCAAAATATGGTTCTTTTAGTAAACTAATTTTGTATTGATTATCTGTTTGAGTAAATTTTTTTAAAGTATTTTCAAAATCATCTGATTCTCCTTTTAATTCTAAATATCCGGCAGAATTTAAATGATTAGTAACTGCAATTTCCCAAGGATTTTTGTTTTGAGAGGAACTATCTCTATAAGATAGAGGATTTTTTAAGATATTATGTAATCTGAAATCAAATTCATTATTTACAAAAGACTGAGGTAAACCTTCCATATATAAGGATTCATCATTTGGAGTAATACTCCTATTGGGATTAGTATTTACTACTACTACTTTAAGATACTTTTCTAGATCATTTCTATTATCTACTATTTCTTCTACTGAAATCTCTTTTCCAAATTCAGCAGGTACAAAGGAGTATTTACCTATTGAAAAGACGGGCACTACCATCTCATAATTAGAGATAGTAAGGATTCCATTTTTCTCAACTGTTAATTGATTATCCACATAATAAAAGATTTAATTTTACTATATAAAAGTAAGTATTGTCAAATTATTCACATTTAGAGTGTTTTACAATAGGATTCTAACTCTTTTACATCATTTGAATTATTGAGAACCTTTCTAAACTCTGCTCCACCTTGAGTATTTTTTGTCATATACATTAAATTATGTTTTATTTGAGAAATTGATAAGTTATCTTCTATTACATATTGCAGAAAATCTAAAAGTTGTGGTTTGATATCTTTTAATTCTCTTCCTTGTTTATTTCTTTTATAATTTTGAGTGAGTTCTTTGAAAATATATGGATCCTCGAGTGCGGCTCGGCCTACGAGTGCGGACTGGCATCCTGTTTGGGTTAGAATGGACTTCAGACTTTCTGAATCTTTGATATCTCCATTTGCAATAATTTCAACATCTGGGTTTTCTTTTACAACTCTTGCTATTTCTGCATGTGTTGCAGGTTTGTGATATCCATCTCTTAAACATCTACCATGAATGTATATTTTTTTAATTCCAGCTTGTTTTATTCTTTTAACATTTTCATAAATTGTAATGCATTCACTCTCTTCTTTTCTTGTATCTGATCTAATTATCCCTATTCTTATTTTAATTGAAGGTTTCAAGTTATATTTTGTACAAATTTCATATAGCTTCTTAGCAATTGATTCTACTTTATCTGGATTTCCAACAATTCCACCTCCCATCTCTTTTGAACACATAGAAGATTGTGGACAACCCATATTATAGTTAATTTCAAATACATTAGGATTAACTTCAAGAGTTTTTTTAATTCCAGCTTCAAGATTTTCAATATCATCGCAAATTAGCTGAACAATGGTATTGTGAGACATATTTGCTGGAATTTTAAGTTTTCTGAGTTGAAATTCGTCATCTTCTAAGATTTTCTCAACTCTAGTCATTTCAGTAAATACAAAATCTGCTCCTGCATTTGCTACAATTCTTCGATAAGAGACATTTCCTAATTTATTAATAGGTGGAAAATAAAGTGTTGGTTTCATAGAAAAAAGAGTAATTAATTATTTAAAAAGAATAAGATTTACTGTAAATCTTCAAACTTAATTTTTTCTCTTATTAAATTTCTAATTATTTGAGATACTTCTTCAACTTTTACTCTAACCTGGTTAGTTGAATCTCTATCTCTAATTGTTACAGTTCCTTTGTTTTCTCCTTCTTCAATTGTCTCGTAGTCAATTGTAATGCAATAAGGAGTTCCAATTTCATCTTGACGAGCATATCTTTTTCCAACAGATCCTGATTCGTCATAAAATGCTTGGATATCTTCATCAATTAATTCATCGTAAATTTCTTTTGCTTTAGGTCCAATTGGATCTTTTTTCACAAGTGGTAGAACTGCTACTTTGTATGGTGCTATTGATGGTTTCACTGAAAGAACCACATTCCCTCTTTCTTTGTCATCTGTGTAAGATTCATAGATTACTGCCATCATGAATCTTTCAACTCCAAAAGAAGGTTCAATTACATGAGGAATTACTTTAGACTTTGTTGCTTCATCGAATACTTCCATTTTTGTTTTTGAATATTCTTGATGCTTTGACAAGTCATAATTCCCCCTATATGCTAGTCCCATCATTTCCTTATATCCCATAGAATATTTATAATCAATATCCATTGTTGCTTGTGAATAGTGAGATAATTCTGTTTTAGTATGTTCTCTAATTCTTAAATTTTCCCAAGATAACCCTACTGATTTATTAAAAAAGTTAAAAAATGTTCCTAGCCAATAAGCATGGATTTGATTAATTCTATTTTCTTCAACTAATTGACCTAGTGTTTTTTCAACCATGTCTGATTTTCCATTATCTTGAGTTTCTGCTAAAAGAACTTGAACTTTTAATTCTTCTAATTCTTTTGTAAATAATTCAGTTTCAACTTCTGGATTGAAGAAATATTCCATCTCAATTTGTTCAAATTCCCTACATCTAAATACAAAATCTCTTGGAGAAATTTCGTTTCTATATGCTTTTCCAATTTGAGTAATTCCAAAAGGTAATGTTTGTCTTGAAGTTTCAGCAACTGATTTAAAGTTTGGAAAAATTGATTGGGCAGTCTCTGGCCTTAAATATGCTTTACTTTGTTTTGTTACATCAGCTCCAATTTGAGTTTGTAACATTCCACTAAAAAACTGAATAGGTAATTCAAAATCTTCTCCATTGTATTTTAGATTATTTTTCACAATTAAATCTTCAATCTCTTTTGGACCTAGTGCATCTCCTGCAATATTTAATTCATCTTCAATAAAGTGATCTGCTCTTAATTTTGTTTTTGTATCTTTTGTTGTTAAGAGCATATCTCCAAATGTTGCAACATGGCCTGATGCTTCCCATACTTTTGGATTTGTAATAATTGATCCATCTTGTCCAACAATATCGTCTCTTTTATGAACGAATTCTCTCCAATATAGCTGTTTTAGATTATTTTTTAATTCTACCCCCAGTGGACCAAAATCAAAGAACCCTGCAAAACCTCCGTATATTTCAGCTGCTTGAAATACGAAACCTTTTTTTTTACAAAAAGTTGCAAGTTCTTCTAAATTTAGTTTTTGAACTTCTTTTGACATAGAAAAAATGAGAGATTAGAATTTATAAATATTTAGAATTTTAAAAAATCAAAAATTCCTTTTTTTGC
>CAKZOW010000091.1 GCA_937138345.1 uncultured archaeon
ATTATATAATAATAGTGTATATCTGAAACGATTTACTGTAATGATGAAAGTTTAGAGCTTTTATCCTATTATTATATTATTAATTAATAGTCCAATAAACCTTATGACTTTAAACTAGAGTTTAAATACTACAAGATAGAGATGAAAGCTTGATTAATAGTATATAAACATCATAATCTAGTAATAAATATGTAAATTTATATATTTAGCTACGATGGTAACGTTACAACCATTATTAATTAAATCCTATACACGTAGAGAATATTGTATAGGATTACTAAATAACTTAAATAAATAAACTATGATAATATTAATGCAACAAACAGTAGATTTACTAGTATCAAAAAATGTTGATATTAGTAACATAAATGTTATTGATAAAAAGAATGTAAATAATCAAAATTATTACATATTAAAAAATAATTAACAACAACTTAAAACATATAAAAATGAAAACAATACTAATAATTTTAGCAATAACTATTATATATGGAGTTTACTCTTTTATTAAACATGAAGTGAATAAATATAGTAATAGTTAGATTATGAAAACTATTATAATACACACAGTTAATAAAAAAGCTGTAAAAATATTAAATAGACACACACATACTTACTTGGTTCAATTTATTAAATCAGGTAAGTTTGCTTCTGTAAGAAAACAATTTGTTAAATCATTTAAAAAAGAATATAAACCTAAAATATTAACCCAATTAAAATTAAAACTATGAGCAAAAAATCATTCAGATCCTTATTTATAAGATATAAAACACCTAAAGAATTAACTACAACACAAGAAGTATGGACTGTAAGTTGGATTAGTAGAACTGGTGAATTTAGTGGTAATACATCTAAAGAATGTGAAGCATTTACTGATAAAAATGAAGCTTTAGAATTTAAAGAAGCTTTAGAATATGCTTTTAAACTAATAAGACATACTTCACAAACTAAAGTAATAATAACATCAAATAAATAATTATGACAACATTAACAATTATACTAATAACTTGGTTTATAGCAGGTTTAGTAACTTTTGTAATAATACAAAATAATATTAAAGATGATATAAGAGTAAGAGATTTATGGCAAATAGGCTTAGTTATAGTATTAGGTTATTTATCATTGATTTTAACTCTCTTAATATTATTAATAAAAAATGTAACATTACCTAAATTTAAATTACCTAAAGGTGATAAAGTAATATGGAAATATCCTAAAAAGAATTAAAATTAACCTTAAATATTAAATTATGAGAAAATTAGTAACAATTTTATTAATATTAGTATCACTAAATAGTTATACACAAGTATTAGATAGTATTCCAAATACTACAGAAACAGAAAGAATTATAGATAAATATTCTGATAATATTATTAGTGGATTTAATACTGCAATTGAAAAAGTAACACCATTAGCAGAAGATGGTTTTAAAGTTGTAGTTAAATTAAAATTTATTCAAGGAATTGCATTAATAATAGGTGCTGTAATATGTCTATTACTAATAATAGTATCATTTAAGAAAAATATAAAAGATTTTATTATGTATAATACTGCTGGAGCATTATACGTGTTTCTATTATTGCCATTAGTTGGATTATTTATTATGGGGTATGAAGGATTAATGCGTATTTTTGTACCAGAATGGTTTGCTATTAAAGAAATAATAGGTTTATTTTAAGTTATGTGGAATGATGACTATTATGAAGATGATGAATTTTGGGATGATTATGATAATTATTATTCTCGTAATTCATCATCTAAAGAAAATATTAAACCTAATACGTTATATCTAATATTTTAAAATATGAAAAAGCATTATTGGACAACAAGAGGGGGTGATATAATATTAGTTTCTAATATGACAACATCTCATCTTAGAAATAGTATTAATTACATATTAGATGGTAAATTAACTGGTAGGTATCAAAACCGACATGTAAATAATTGGGTTCAAATACTTGAATCTGAATTAAACAAAAGAGAAAACAAATCAAAAAATAATAATAAACTTTATAAAATATACTAAAAATGAATACAAAAGAAGAAAATACAGGAGTAGCAGTAGCAAATCAATTTACACAAGCAGATATTCCAAATATGTTGGAAACTGTAGTAGCTAAAATTAAACTATTAAAAGCAGGTGTTGAAGATAAACCTCAAACAACTGGTGAATTAGATGGGTTTGGATCAATTAATAAAATTGACACAGTTGAGCAATTAATTAAAGCTCATTCATCTGTAGTTAACAGACAAAAATGTTATGATGAATCTGCTAATGAAATTTTACCAGAAAACATTAAAAAACCAACATTTAAATTAAATGGATTTTCATCAAAACAATGGGTTTCTGATATCAAGAAAAGAATTGTTGAAGTAGGTTATAAACAAGAATTAGAAAAGCTTAACAAAGTTAAAACTAAATTAGAAGCAAATTTATCTGCTGAAGCTAAATTAGCTAAAGATTTAAAAGATATTGCTAACATTTTAGTAGATTAATTATGGCTAAATCTAAATTTAAAGTAGGTGATATAATACAACCTAAATCTAATAGATATAGATCTAATGATATTACAATACGTCATATTAAAACACTAGTTGTTAAAAAAATATATAAAAGATATTAAATCTGCAGATGTATGGAGTGTATTTAGAATCATCGCTGACTTTGTAAAAGGATTTGATGAACTCGGTGAGCTCGGGCCAACTGTTACAATTTTTGGAAGTGCCCGTACAGATAAAGATAATTTGTATTATAAAGAAGCGGTACGCTTGTCCTCAATGTTAGCCGAAAAAGGTTTCAATATTATGACTGGTGGCGGACCAGGGATTATGGAAGCAGCTAATAAAGGTGGAGCTACAAACAAAAATGTTGATTCAATAGGCTTAAATATTGACCTGCCATTTGAACAAATTCCCAACCCATATACGAGCAAAGAATTACGATTTGATTACTTTTTTTCACGTAAGGTTATGTTGGTTAAATACTCTATGGCTTATGTAATATTCCCTGGTGGTTATGGCACACTTGATGAGCTTTTTGAAGCATTGACTTTAATTCAAACAAAAAAAGTAACTTTACAAAACTTATTTCATGATGGAGGATTCTCTAACATGGGTGTAAGTGATCCTGTAATGGATAAATTTGTAGGAGAAGAGTAATTTTTATTACTTCATAAATTCTTTAGGATGCCATTATTATATTGGCATCCTTTTTTTTTGTTATTTTTACTCACGAATTTAATTTTTATAAATGGGATTTTTTAAGAAAGTTGACAAGGCATTAAAACAAACAGGAAGTTTTAATGTAATGGAAAGAACAGAAGTAGATATTCAAATTGAAGAAAATATAAAAACTGTTGG
>CAKZOW010000092.1 GCA_937138345.1 uncultured archaeon
TCTAGTGCTATACAAGATATGGAAAGAGCTTTACAAAATAATAGTATTAATAACTCTGAGACACCTGGTTTCTTACAGGACAATGAGAGTTACAGCGATGGTCTAGGAGCTGAGATAAATTTTTAATAACTATAGACTAAAAATAAACTAAATTTAAATTATGAGTGTAGGTAAATTCGTTGTCACAAAAGGTAAACACTGGTCGGGACTAACATTAAAAAACCATATTGGGGCTATTTTTGGAAGTAGACCTCAGTTGGCATCAAAGATAACTACTGTATTGCTTCAACAATCAGGAATGAAAAATTTAGATACTTCGTTATCTATGTTTCCTGAAAAAACATTGGAGTCAAGCGATGATTTCGTTTGGAAGTTAGTTGGAAGTGATGAAAGAAACATTCCATTAACTGAAGCCCGTTATCAAGGGGCTGTTGTTGCCGATGGTGATACAGGGATTGGAGCTGGTAGAACAACATTTGAATTAGTATTTGCTGAAAAGTGGTTTACTAAAATGCATGTTATTTCCGGTATTCACCCAGATATTTATCAAATTAGAATTTTAGAAGAGCCTCGTGCAGAAGCTCCTAATAGATATGTATATACGTGTGAAGTTTGGGGTGGACAAGAATCATTAGCTGGTATTCCTGGTAGTGAACTAGTTGCTAACAACAGATTCTCTATTGAATCGGCATACGTTGAAGATGAACTTTCTATTGAAGGTGCTGGTATTCAATTTACATCTCCTTACTTAATGAGAAATAGTGTTTCTAACTTACGTTTTGAACATAAAGTTTCTGGAGCAATGATTGATGTAAAAGTTGAACCTGTATATTTTGCAGGAATTGAAACTAGAGATCCTAACAGTGGTAAAGTACATTCATCTAATACTTGGATGCAAGAAGTTATGTGGCAGTTTGAAAAAGCATTGTCTCGTATCAAGTCTCGTACATTAATGTTTGGTAAAACAAACCGTGCTGAGAATGGTGGTTTCTTGAATAAAGGAAAATCAAATATTGAAATTAAAGCTGGTTCTGGAATTAGAGAACAAATTGAAGTAAGTAATACTACTTATTACAATAGATTCTCAATTAGATTACTAGAGGATATGTTATTTGAATTATCGGAAGGTAAGTTAGAATTTTCAGATCGTAAATTTATGTTGCGTACAGGAGAACGTGGTGCAGCACAATTTCATAGAGCTGTAACTGCTGAAGCATCTGGATGGATTAATTTAAGTCAAAACAATCCTGCTGTAACACAGAAAGTAAGTTCTAAATTTCACTCGAATTCATTTAAAACTGGGTTCCAATTTACAGAATGGACTGCTCCAAATAACGTTCACGTTACAGTTGAAGTTGATCCTATGTACGATGATAAAGTAAGAAATAAGTTATTACATCCAGATGGAGGTGTAGCTGAATCTTACAGATATGATATTTTATATATTGGATCTAGCGAAGAAGCTAATATCCAAAAAATTAAAGTTCGTGGTGAAGATGAATTAAGAGGTTATAAAGCAGGTATTAGAGATCCATTCACTGGTCGTAGAGGTGGTGTAATGAATCATATGGAAGATTCTGCTGTAATGACTGCAATGTGTATGACTGGAGCGATGGTAAAAGATCCTTCTAGAACTGCAACATTGATTCCTTCAATACTAGCATAATAATATAATAAAGGCTTAATAGGGGTGTGTCTTAAACACCCCTTTTTTATAAATAAACAATTTAACAATGGGAGTAGTTAAAGAAAAAGGTTTTGAATTACCTAATAAACAAGTAACAGTAAAATATATTAAAAGACGTAAAGGAATGGCTGCTGGTGAGCATATCACCAATGATCATGTTATTTCAGGAGGAATGTTAATAAATTCCACAAAACGTTTTACAGTACCAATGCAACGTAATGGAGGATTGGCTAATATATTAACAAAAGAAGAAAAAGATTACTTAGAAGGATCTGATGCATTGAGAGGTGCTAATTTATCTATCTATAGTGATTTTTGGAGAGATTTTTATGTTACTTTAAGAAAGGAAGATAATCAATTTGATATGAGTAGACCAATGGAGTATATTCAAGTCAAATTATTACAATCTTTAAAAGATCATGTTGCGCCGTCATGGAATCAACGAAATGATAAACAAAGTTATCAATTTGTTATTGTGAATGAAGGCGAAGAGTTTAAAGAAACTAAACGTAAATATGATTCTAAAAAAGAAGCTTTTAAATTATATGGTAAAGTAGAAGATGATAAAGACCAATTAATTGGCATATTAAAATTAATTACTAACAAACCTATTTCAAATGGTTCTAAGTTAGATTGGATTCAAGGACAAGTAGAAGAGTTTATTGATAACTCACCATCTAAGTTTGTTGAATTAATGAAAGATAGTTCTTTCACCACTAAAATACTTATTAATAAAGGTATTGAAGCTGGAGTTATAGTTAAGAAATCTAATAAATACAGTACAGTAGATGGATTATCTTTATGTGAAGCGGATGAAAATCCTACATTTGATAATGCAGTTAGATATCTAGATAATAATAAAAATCAAGAAATCAGATCATTAGTAGAAGCTAAGATTAAAAATGCTGAATAAGATATGACTACTACAGAATTTTCAAATAAATTTGATATATTATATGATAATGTTGCAAGTAAAAGTGCACCAGGATTAGATTTATATGAAAAGTCTGTTTTTTTAACAAATGCTCAACTTGAGATAGTTAAAAATCATTATTTAAATCAAAACAAGTATCAAGCTTCTTTTGAGGGTAATGAAAAAAGGAGAATAGATTTGAAGGAATTAATTAAAAATTATGAAACTTCTACCCTATTAAACTCTGATGTAGGGATATCAAATTTATCAAAGTTTTATAGACTACCTACCGATTTATTTTTAACAATTCAAGAACAAGTTATTTTTAACTCAACTGATGCTTGTATTAATGATAAAGTTGTAAAGGTAATTCCTAAAACTTATGATGAATATAATATTCAGATTAAAAATCCTTTTAAAAAACCTGATAACAATAGTGTTTGGAGATTGGATTATAGCAAACAAAATGGCATTGATAATGTAGAATTATTATCCGTACATGATATTAAAAAATATCAACTGAGATATATTAAGTTTCCATCACCTATTATATTAACCTCCCTAGTATTAGGGGATTTTATAGGAATGGGATTATCTATAAATAATCAAACTGACGAACAGACTAGTGAGTTGGATGAAAGTATTCATGATGAAATACTTAATAGAGCTGTTGAATTAGCAGTTAGAGATTATAAAGAATCTAATTTACAAAATAAGATTCAAACAAATTTAAGAAACGAGTAAACAATTTTTAAACTAAATTAAAACAAATGGCAGTATTTTCACCAAATCAAGTAGGCGAGCTAATCGTTGGTAATGCAGTAGCATCAGAAACTACAGCAGCAACATTCGTAGCGTCTGCAAGTGATAAAGAAATTAAAGTGTTATCAAAAGATGGTACAGCACCTGCATCAGGAGCACCATTTTATGTATTACAAAAAACA
>CAKZOW010000093.1 GCA_937138345.1 uncultured archaeon
GAAACAAACAGCAACAATATCTTGGGATATTAAACAACAAGAAATTCTACTTAAAAATAAGTTAGATAAAGAAAAAGAAGTTAGACAAGCAAAAATAAAGGAGCTTTCAGCACAAACACAACACGTTAGAGATTTAGAGTTAGAAGAATTAAAAGGCTTTAACACTCTTCAATATGTAGGTGTTACAGAAGATCGAAAAGATGAAAGAGTTGATAAAGTTGCTACAAATACATCTAAAATAGCTGACCAGAAAATAAATAAAAAACCTCCAATTAATTTTGAGGATAATTTAAAGGAAATTTTAGGTTAGGATTACTATAAAAAACAAAAAACAAAGTATAAAAATATATTTTTACAAAACAAAATTTATCCAAATGGGAAAAGCATCAGAAAAAAGAGTAGAAAACAATCCATTGCCAACAGATGAGCTTTTAGGTTTTGACAAAGATGGAAATAATATAAACATCCCTATTCAAGCCATATTGGATATGATTGGAAGCAGTACACCTATAGACACAGAAGCTCCAACAACACCTTCAAGCTTACAGGTAACATCTACTAATGGTTTAGTTGCAGGTGCTTTCTGGACAGCTTCTAGTGATAATAGCACACCAATAAGTTATGAGCTTGAATACAAAATAGCTACAGAGCTTAATTGGGCTAACGGAACATCCATAACAGTACAAGCAACAAGTCATAATATTAATCTACCACAAGCAGGAACTTATGATTTTAGGGTAAGAGCTAAAGACCCAAGTAATAATTATAGTGGTTATTCTAATGAAATTCAAGAAGTTTTCTCAATACCTGCATCTAGCACAAAAATGTATTATGGTCAAGCAGAACCTGCTACGATTTTAAATCAAGATTTTTTTCAAGTAGTTGATAATTCAGCAGATGATGTTTTAACAAGTACTTCAACATACACTTTAGGTAAAAATGAAATTACAGGACAAGAAATTATTGCAGTTCCTTTTTTTGGAGATCCTTTTACCAATGTTACTGAATTAAATAAAAATAAACATTTCTTTGCTTTACCTCCTACAGTAGGTTTAGTTTCTTCTGTAAATGCACGATTCACTTCTGATGTATTTTATTCTAATGGTGGAGTTGTAAATGTATACTCCACAAGTACAATTACAGTAGGAGGAGTTAATTATACTATATGGGAATTAACATTAAATATTCCTTTAGGTGGAGATGTTACAGTTAGTGTTCAAACATTATAATAAATAATTATGGCAATAGGAGTATCAAATAGTTTATACACAGTATTTCCTTCTATTAGTTTAGATGCTTTTTTTGGACCTTATTTAACTGTAGAAGATGCAAATGCTATTGTTACTACAGAAGTTAGATTAAAAGGGAAAAAAGTTGGAATTTATGAAGGAGGTGTAATTACAGGTAATGTACTTATTTATTCTTGGGTAGATGGTATAGAAAATTTAGATTTAGTACCTATAGATAGTTATACTAAGAATGAAGCAGATGTATTATTAGCTCAAATTGTATCTGATGTAAATAATACTATTGCTGTTCATGATCTAAATCAGACTCAAACTTTAAATTTCATTACTGATAATTATAGTACTAAAGGATGGGTTGAGAGTTTTAATTTTTTTAATGTAGATAATTTTGGAAAAACTGAAATTGATCTTTTAAACATTAATGCAGGTCAATTGAATGGTGTTAGTTCTACTCAGTTTTTAAGAAGTGATATTGATGATACCTTTGAAGCTAATCTTACAATAAATGGTAATACTACTCATTTAGGAACTGTTACAGGTTTAGATGCTATTGCAGATAGTGAATTTACAACTTTAAGTCAAATAGCTTCTTTAAGTAAAGCTAAATTACCTAGTTTTTTAGCTTATACAAATTCTCCTAATAATTTTACAGGTAATCAAACAGTAATAGGTGATTTGAATATTACAGGACAACTATTTGTTTCAGGAGATATAACACAAGTTAATGGTCAAATTAACACAGAAGATAGTGTAGTTGAATTAAATTATGGTGAAGTTGGTTCAGGTGTTACACTTGGTTATAGTGGTTTTAGTGTTGATAGAGGTACAGAAGATAATTTTTGGTTTGGATTTGATGAAGTTAGAAACAGATATACTGTAGGAGAAATTTCTTCTCTATCTACAAGTCAAATAGCAACTACCTTAGTACTTGCTACTGTAGCAGATACTCTAACAGATAGTTATATACCTGTTTTTGATGTTTTTAATGGTTATTTTACAAATTCAAAAATATTTGAAACTAACACAGGAATATCAGTAAATGGAAGTGTTACTGCAACCTCACTTTATGGTGATGGTTCAAGTCTTACAGGATTAGATAATTATCAATCTTGGAACTTAAAAACCAATGGAATACAGAGAACTACTGTACAATCTGGAGGTAATTTAGATTTAGTTGCAGGAAGTAACGTTAGTTTGTCTTATGGAGCAGGAGGAATAGTCACTATTAATTCTAGTTTTACAGATACTAATACTCAATTGTCAGATACAGAAATTTCTGCTTTTGGCTATATAAAAACAGATACTAACACTCAATTGTCGAATGCAGAAGTTTTAGCCATCACTGACCCAAAATACTTGTTAAATACTACAGATACATTTGTAGGTGTTTTAGACTTGCAAGGTAGTTTAAACGTTACAGGAGGTACTATAATTTCTAGTTTAGCTGATTTTAATACGAAGTCTAATTCTTTATTCAAATTAACAAATAACGCTGTTAGATTAGCGATAGGATACGATGCTTCTGACCAAGTGTTAATACAAGGAGTTAGTTCTACTAATGCAAGTAAAGAGTTAAGATTGAATCCTTACGGCGGGTTAGTTAGAGTTGGAAATGGGTTAGTTGTTAATGGAAATGTTACCGCTTCTAACTTTATTGGAAATGGAAGTTTGTTGACTGATATTAGTTATAATGACTTGGAAGATAAACCAACGTTTACAGATACTAATACTCAATTATCAAATGCAGAAGTTTTAGCAATTACAGACCCAAAGTACTTATTAAATACTACAGATACTTTTAACGGTGATTTAACTGTAATGGGTTCAGGAACTTTTGGGGGTAATTTAAGTGTAACTAATAATTTAATAGCCAAAGGAGGAGTAAAACTCGGTTTGGATAATTCTTACTCATTAATTAGAGGAACAGCTTATTCTTCTGCAATATCCATAGGGACTAGCTCAGGAACTTGGGATAGGGATTTACACTTAGGTTATGTAGATGGAACAGATACTTTTTCTAGTAGAGTTAAACTTGTTAATCAAACAGGTAACTTTTTGATAGGTACAGAAACTGACAATACAACTGATAAGTTGCAAGTTAATGGTAGTGGTTATTTTGCAGGTTCAGCTACTTTTGGAGGTACAGTCCAAGCAACTAATATAAATATAAGTAATATTCCTACTTCTTCTAGTGGTTTATCTAGTGGCGATGTATGGAATGATGGTGGAACTTTAAAAATTATAACATAATGAATATACTAAAAAAATTAAAAATTAAAATTGACAATATGCCTAAAGATAAGTTAGGACATAGAGTTTTAGGACAATACTTAAATCCTATAGTATTTATAGGAACATTAATAACAACTTACTTTTTAAGTTGGTTAATTGGTGTTGGTATTATTAAATACTCAACAGCTTTCATAGGTCTGTTATTTTGTTGGTTTGTACACTATGGAATTGAAAGATGGCAACTAAAAAACAATACAGGTAAGTATGAGATAGATGATGCAAAGGCAGGTTTTAGTTCTGCTATTTCTTATGCTTTAGTTATTATGATAATACAAGTATTAATTAAATTTTTATAAACACAATGAAACCAATTGAAACAAAAGTAACGTACAAAAATATTTTAGAATTTTTTGAAGTAGGGTCAAAATATATGGCACTTCAAAAAGAAAAAGAAACTAAAAAAGATGTTAAATTAAAGTATGCTTTGAAAAAAGTTTTACCTCAATTTAAGGGACATGTAGAAGATTATAAAGAAAAAATTGAATCTCTAAAATTAGATTTATGTATTGTTGATGAAACTGATAAATCTATTATCTATACTGATAAAGGTGATTACAAATTTACAGTAGAGAATACTAAAAAATTTAACGTAGAAAATAAAAAATTACTTTCTGTAGAGGTAGTAATTAAACCTCATGTAGTAGAAGCTCCAGAAAGTTTTCCTTTTTCATTATTAAATATGTTTGAAAATATTGTGATTAAAGAAGAAGAAGATAAATAATAACTAATTAAATAAATTCATTATGCCAAATCCAATAGCATTATCTAATAAACTTTACACATCAGAACCTTCTGCAAGTTTGGAAGCTTTTTATGGTCCTTATGCTACTCTATCTGTAGCATTAACCTCTATACCTTCTTATATCAGAGCAGTAGGTAAACCTTTTTTAGTTAAAGACATCAATAATAATATAACTGAATATGTATTTAATGGGGGAATATTAGATATACATGCAGTTACCAAATCTAGCATAATGTCTGGAGGAAGTGGCTCTTCTGCTCCAATATATGTAGATCCAGCAGGTTTACCTGTAAATTCAAATACTACAACTTATTTAAGTTCTAATTATGGGTTAGAACCTATTGGAACAGAAGTTTACGATACTATAAATAAATTTGTATATAAAAAAATAGCTACTTCAACTTGGATTAAAAGTGCTGCTGTTAATCCTGATGATGATATGGATCCTGCAGGAGTTATTCAGGGAGTTCAATTAATTTCTTATAAATAATAAAAATTATGTCAAGAATACCAATTAAATATGAGCTTGTAACTATTAAATTAAGTAATGGCAGATACACCTCAACTTTTAATGCCTCTATTTCTTACAGGGTTTTAGGAGCTGGTACTTGGACTAGTCCTGCAAGTTTACAGAATTTATTAGTAAATCCAGATGGTAGAATACATAGTTCAAACAAAGCCATTATTACAGGTTTATTAGAAAAAACAGAATATGAAGTTAGAGTAGTTACTAATATTTCTGGTAGTGCTGATTATATTGAGTCTTTTAAAACTCACGATAATATAACTGTTGGAGATAGTCCTATTTATTTTAAGCAAATTTATAGGGGCCAGCAATTTACTTGGTATTTTAATCCTCCTCCAAATGGAACTGACCCTAATTTAGATACTGACCCTAATCTTAATTTAGATTTTACTGGTTCACAAGGTGATTGGTATTATCCATTTCTTTCTACAATGGGTGAACTAAATCAAAATTGGGAATCTTTTGTACTTGCTGATGAAAATGCTCCTGGTCCTGTTTTTATAAATAAATTTAATACTGCTAATGTTAATATTGCAAGTTCTGGTAAATATTTCAATGGTTTTAATACTGTAGAACATGATAGAAGTGCTAATGCAGAACCTGCTTGGTTAAGTGCTGGAGAAATGTTTAATGATTTTGGTGGTACAACTTCTGGAAAGTTTATAGCTTTTAATTTTTTTATAGAACCTGTTAATAACAATGTTTATATGTTGTGGATAGGTCAAACAAATGAATCAGCTAATTTCACAGTAAAATATGATCCTATTAATAATAATATTATTATAAATAATCAAGGAACTACATTTACAATTACTGATACATTATCTGGAACTGGCGTAGAAACTGAAAAATGGTACACTTTAAGATTAAGTTTTAGAAGTGCACCTTCAACAACTACTGCAACTCCAGGACAAAGAACTGTTGATGGAGTTTATGCTTATTTATATAGTGTTGATAATACATCTGAATTAGGTGTTTGTGTTGGTAAAGCATCAAATCCATCAATGAGTTTAACTTGGGCCAATGCTGTTGTTGAGGTAGGAGATGTAGGGAATGAGGGATATATTTCAGAACCTATTAATTTAGGAGCATTAGATAAATCTACAAATGGGTTAGTTATATCCAGACTATATAGTGGTACAGAACTTCCAAATAATGTTTTAGATACAGTTGGAAGTTTAGCAAGTACTGCTGCAGATACAATTATTACAAGTAGTCCTCAGATACAAAGAACCTATGTAAACATGTTGAAAGTAATTAACTTTCATAAAAGTGTTGCTAATTTAATGTTCACTAAATCTACTAGTGAAGGAGGTGTTACTCCTTTTGCTGTTAATTCATTTTTAAAACTTGGAGATAATGGGTTTACTGGTAGTTTCCCTAAAGTAAATTTAACACAAGCAGCTCATATAAATATATCTTTAGCTTATACAGTAGCAACAACTTATGCTGACCAATCTGCATTAAATAGTGAAGCTATGTTAAGAGTTTCTTATGCTCGTTACAGATATGCAGAAGATACTACACCAAGTAGTCCTAATATAACACTTACTAAACCTATTGCTATAGGAGGAGAAACTACTGAATTTGCAATAGATTGTGGAGTATTTGGAAATACTGGATTTGCTTGTAGAGCACATGTAGAACTTATTTTATTAAATGGAGCATTAACATCTGATTTAACAATTAATTTTGGTAGTATAATTTTTGCACCTACAAACACTGTAGGAGGTTCTCCTTTATCTTCTAGCATAGTTCCATTTTCAACTCATTTAGGTAGTACAAATGGTTCTTTAATTGTTAGTGGAAATGGAGCAGGAGGGAGAAATGAAGAATTAGCAGCTTTAAATGTTACTGCAGGAGGTGTTGCTCAGATTAATTTGAACTCTATGACTAGTGCTATTACAGTAACTAAACATAAAGTTCCTCAAGAATGGATAGGAAGTGTGAAAGCAGGTTCATTTACTTGCACAATTCCTCCTGGTCCTAATAAGTATGAAGCTTTTTTAGATGATCCTAATACATTTACTGCTGATGCAGTTCCAGCTATTGTAACACTTGAATCACAAACAATTCCTAAAGGTACCTTTCAAATGGGTATAGAATCTGATGGATTAACAACCTCTGAAGATACTAGTATTGTTGTAGGGTTTTCTTCATTTACCCATCCAACAACTTCTGAAGTTGAAGTTTTAGACCCAGAAGATTGGTGTCATGATAACTTTGATATTGATTTTACAAATGCTGCAAATTATGAAGCTGAAAAAGATAAATTTTTTAACTTAATTGGAAGTATTCATACTCAATGGGGTGGTTATAATGGAGGGGTTAATAGTGATAATTTATACTTTGACGAAACTGATAAAAGTTTAATTGTAGAATGTCATGGAGATAATTATCCTTTAGATGGAGATGTTGTAGGATTGCAAAAAGGTTCTAAAGATTATAACTTTACTGGTTATGGAGATCCAGCACCTTTACCTAATAGTGGGACAAGTCCTGACCCTAATTATGCTTTATCTGCTGATAAAATAAAAAGAAGAAGAGTTGGTGCTGTTTTGCTTACTAATAAGTATTGTGAATATGGTAAATTTTTAATTAGAATGAAATTACCTAAAGGTTTAATTGGAGTTTCTCCTGCTTTATGGTTCTTTCATTATATGGAGATTTACCCAACAGACCCTAGATGGAATTGGTGGATTAGGAAAGGAGTTAATACTTATTCCACTAATTATTTAGTAGTAAATAATGAAATTGATATGGAGTTATCTTCACATACTACTATGTATCATTTTTCACAAATCAGTGAAGTTGGTGTTGGTTATTGGGATGCACTTGGTTTAGATACTGAAACAAGAATAGGTGTAATTGCTGATCCTAATCCAGCTAATAATGGAACTTGGAAATTAAAATCAGGTACTTGGTTAGATGCTGTAGAAAATATTCAGACAAATGTTTCTAATCCATATTTACCTGCTTCTTGGGAACAAGAAAGTAAATACCTTCAAAGTAGATTGAATCCTGATATGTCTAATGTTAAATTTAATAATTGGATAGGAGAAAAATCAGGTGGATTTGGATGGTCTGGAACTAAAGAAGATTATACTGGTAGAACTTCTACTGGAGATATTCCTGTAGATGGTTCTGGTGCACCTATTTATGGTGGTGAAGAGTTTCTTGCTAAATTGACAGAATTATCTAAAAATTATGCAGATGGAGAATATCACGATTGGGATATTCATTGGTATCCTAATAGAACTGAATTATGGGTTGATGGTGTAAAAGTTAGAGAAAATAAAGCTTTTGTTCCTTTCAATGTTATGAAATATACATTTGGGTTATGGTTTCCAAGTAATAAACAAGCTAAATTAGAAAGTGGTGAATTATCTTGGGAAACTGATAGAGGTTCTTGGGGAGGTAAAGTTGCTAATTATGAAGTTGCACAAATGCGTATAAGTAGAATGAGATATGAAAAATTTACAGCTACTGATATTGCTAATGCAAATGGTGGAGACCCAAATAAGCTAAGATACTTTTCAGAAAGTTATCCTGAAGCAGGAGTAAGAACATTAAGTAAATTATAATCAAATAAAAACAAGTTAGGTCTATAGTTTGTAGACCTAACTCTTTATAACAAATAAAATTAATGGATTTTTTAGACGCAATAAAAGATAGTTTTGGTAAAATGTCAGGCATTTTAACTTTCTTATTATTAATTACAGTAGTATTATCTTATTTCTTTAAAGGTGGAATCACTAAATATTTAAAAGCAAGAGCAGATGCTCAAAATAGAATAAAAGAATGTAAAGAAAATCAAGATATTAAATCTTTAATTTATCATAGAATGTTTCTTACTGCTGATAAGGTTCTAACTAAAATAGATACTATTGATTTCACAACTTTCGATGAACATGATGCTGTTAAAACTATATTACTAAGAAGACTTATAGAGTTAAAGATTAAAACAGTAAAACATAGATTTACAGAATTTTTAAATCAAGAGGGATTAGATAATGTTGATGCATCTCAATTAAAGTTTAGAGTAGCAGGAATGTTATCTACCTTAGTAAATGAGTATAATCAAGAAGCTCATGCTATCATGTGTAATGAATTTGGTATTAAAAAGAAAGATGCTAAATATTTAATCGATAGTTATGAAAAATTTAGACAATATATAGTCGAAGCTTTTACAGATGAATTAGAATCCATAGTAATGGATGATAATTATACTAATAATTTTGAAAGATTAAATACAATACTTTATACTGTTTCAATTTCTCTTCATATTATACCTAGAGATGTAGTTGTAACATTTAATGAAGTAAATGGAAGATTTAAAAAATACTCACTTGGATAATTTTAACATAATAATAGATTGTGGACATGGTGGTATAAACTCTAAAGGGGTTTATACTACTGCTCCTAATAAAATGCATACTTTTTCTGATGGAGAAGTAATTTATGAAGGTGTAATCAATCGACAAATCGGGAAAAGAGTTTTTGAGTTCTTAGAAGAACTGGGATACTGTCCAGTCTATGTAGTACATCCAGATGACTCTAGAGACTTGCCTTTAAAACGCAGAGTAAATTACATTAATTCATTTGACCCTAAAAATAGTATTGGAGTTTCTTTTCATAGTAATGCTTCTCCTGGTCATAATGCAAGAGGACATGAAATCTGGACTTCAGTAGGAGAAACTAGAAGTGACATTTTAGCTACTTACATAGGAGAAGAAATTATAGATGAATTTCCAGAGATTAGATTCAGACCAGATTTTAGTGATTGGGATCTAGATAAAGAGAGTCAGTTCTACATACTAAGAAAAACATTATGTCCTTTCGTGTTACTAGAACTTTTATTCTTTGACAATAAGAAAGATGCTGAACTCTTGAAATCACCTAATTACCAAAAGAGAGTAGCTTGGAGAATAACTAATGGTATAATAAGATACCTTAAAACACTAAGATAATGTCACACAAAATCAAAACAGCAATTGCAACTTTAATAGTAGTATTAGTTTTATACCTATTTCAAGATTGGCTTAGAGACTTCATAATCACAGGTCTAGGAGGATACACCACCAAAGAAACTGTAACAGTTACAAAAACAAAAATTAAGATAGGAAAAGTAGACACTACTGCTATATTTAATCATTACGTAGAAACAAAAGGAATTATTTTAAACCCTAAAACAAAAACTGAATACATTACAGTTAGAGACACTAT
>CAKZOW010000094.1 GCA_937138345.1 uncultured archaeon
GTCAATATGTATGCGTTGAGTCTTGAGAGAATAAACTCATCAGTTAAAGAATTAAATTGTGTTTTTGATTTAATTTCATTGAGAAGTAATTTTTCTAATTCTTTATTCATAGAATTATGATGCTTTTTTAGTTTAAAAATATAGCTATAGCCTAAAAGAGTTATTATGACACCTTTATTTACTCTATTGTTGTTTGCCAACTCAATAAATAGGATGGAGTTTCACGAGTTTACTTTATCCCTATTAAACCTCAGGTATTCAACAATGGCTATAATTGAATAATTATATTTGTATTGATAAATATATTTATTTTCAGAGATTTTTGAAAATAATTTCAATGAAATTACTCATCAAGAAAATGTGTAACATAAATTAGAAATTTATGAACTCACTTTTTAGATTATTCATCTAAGAAATGAGCGTCTAGAAATGTTTGGAGATTTGACCCTCTATCAAGTGCTTTTCTAAGATGTGCTGCTTTTTTACAGTCTCCAATTAATATTCCTCCTACAAATTGATTATCAAGGAAATAAAATTTTCTATATGATTGATTTTTAGGATCTTTTAATTCAAGAATTTGGTATTGTCTGCATTCTTGATCAAGCCCAATATCTCCAATTGAAAACATGGAGTATCCAAGTTCACTAAATGATGTAGCTATTGGCCTTTGATAGTATGTTTGGGTTGTATCTCCTACAATTTGTGCTCCTGCTACTCTTCCTTGTTCAAGTGCAATTGACCATAGTCCTATATTTTTACTCTCAAATTCAACAACATCTCCTGCTGCGTAAATATTTTCATCAGAGGTTTTCATCGTTTCATCAACTAATATTCCTCTATGGGTTTGAAGTCCTGAGTCATTTGCTAACTCGATGTTTGCTTTAACTCCTGTATTTCTAATTACCATTTGTGCAGAGATTTTGTCTCCAGCGTGTTGTAATTTTACTCCTGATACTTCTTTGTATCCTTCACCAGTTCCATAAATTTCTTCAATAGTCTCAGATGTTAATAATTTAATTCCTCTCTCTTTTAGGAATGCTTCAAAGAGTTCGGATCCTTCTGGGTCAAGTTGCCTAGACATAATTCTTGGGGCAAATTCAACTACGGTTACTTCTTTACCAATTCTTTTTAGCGAACATGCCATCTCTATTCCCAAAATACCTCCTCCAATTATTACAATTTCATTTACATGGGGCTTTTGAACATATGAATTAATTTTATTAAAATCTCCTTTATTTCTTAGAGAAAATACTCCTTCTTTATCGTCTCCATATATTGAAAAAATATTTGCTCTAGCACCTGTTGCAAGTAGAAGTGAATCATAATAATATTCTCCTGTTTTGGTACTAATTTTTTTAGTTTCTTTATTTATTGATTGTACTTCTTCTCCAAGTTTTAATTCAATGTTATTTTCCTCAAACCATTGTTTATCTTTTAGAGTACATTCTACTTCTGATTGACATAATTTTTTTGAGAGAAGAATTCTATAATACGGCAGTTCATTTTCTTCTGAAAATAACATAATCTCTGCAACAGGATTTCTTTTTCTTATACTCTCAATAGCAGAAATTGATGCAATTCCTGCACCTACTATGACTATTTTTTGTCTTTTCATTGAACTAAAAGATATTTCTTCATCAATTACTTCAATAAATTGATCAGCAGGAGCACCACATGTAGGACATTCTTCTGGAGGATATTCTCCTGAAAATATTTCACCACATACCAAACACTTCCATTTTCCTGTTTTTAATTGTGCCCAGTCAGTATTTTTCTTTTTTCTTAGTGTTAGAACTCTTTTTGCAAAGTCTTCACCAAAAACTCTACATTGTTTAATTTTTGCATATGAGTTAGGATTAAATTTTATCTTGAGTCCAGGTCTTACAACTTCAGTTTTTAATTGAGATAATCTAGATTCAGTATTTCTAATTGCTTCACCTGACCATCCAAAAGATCCAAAAGCAGCACTTAATTTATTTTGACATGTTTTTGGGGAGAGTTTATGCAATATATTTGTAATTGGTGGTAGAGAATCTGCATTAATTGTTGGAGATCCTACTAAAAATGCTGAAGATGTATTTATTTCATGTAATACTTTGTGTTCTGGCATTGTTAGTGCATCAAGATATTGTACTTTAAATCCTTGTTTTTCAATACTCTCTCCAATTGTCTGAGCCATTGTTTGTGTATATCCGTATGCTGTTGTGTAGAGTATTGAGATTTTATCTTCTTCTATTTTTGGAGTAATTGACCATGAACTATATTTTTGTTTAACTTCATTAATCATTTCTTCTTTGTGGAGAGGTCCATGTGATGTTCCAATTACATCTATTGTCAAACCATCTATTTTTTTAATACCTGAGATAACATCTTCTGCAAAAGGTCCAAATATACAATCATAATAATATTTAAACGCTTCATCAAATTCTTTTTTATTAATTTCATCTGAGAAAAGGTCATCTGCACAGTAATGTGCACCAAAAACATCACATGTTAGAAGTACTTTCTCCTCTCTTACATATGTAAACATTGAATCTGGCCAGTGTAGATTAGGAGCAATAATGAAATCAAGAGTTATACTTCCAATTTTAAGTGAGCTTCCTTCTTTTACTTCAATGCTTTCATATTCTGAGTTAGAAATATCTTTTAGAAATCCTAGTGCAGAGGGAGTTCCAACTATTTTTACATGAGGAATAATTTTGAGTATTTCCTCAATTTCTCCACTATGATCAGGTTCAGTGTGATTTACAATGATGTATTTTATTTTTTTTAAATCATTATCTGTGAGCTCATTGAGATGTTCAATTGTCTCTTCAGAAAAATGGTGCTTTGCGGAGTCTACTAATGCAAGTTCTTCTCCTCCATTTAAGAGATATGCATTATAGGATGTACCAAATTTTGTTTCCATAACTACATCAAAAATTTTTAATTCAGGATCTTTATGTTTAAGTAATGTGATATGGTTTGATATTTTGTGGTGTGATAACATAGTTTTTTCTTCTTAGCTTTTCTTATAAATATTGATTGTCTTTACTAAGTAAGGTTGCATAGGGATGGTGTTTTAAGGAAAATATTTATAAATCGTCGGGGCGTGGGCTTACTATTATGGTACATGTAGAATTATATGTTTGGTCGTATTGTCCTTATTGTCAAAGAGCAGAAGGATTATTTGAAGAGAAAGGAGTGAGTTTTGAGAGACATGTTATGGATGATGATGAAGCTGGTCTTAAAAAATTAAGAGAAGAAACAGGTCATAAAACAGTACCTCAAATTTTCATTGATGGAGATTTTATAGGTGGTTGTGATGATTTATTTGATCTAGAAGATAGAGGAGAATTAGATCCTATGCTTGGAATTGAAAATGAAGATTTCGAGTTTGATGAAGATGAAGAAGAAGATTAGGTTTCTTATTTTTTTTTAAATAGTAAAGAAATTTTATAATATATTTATTTTATTATTCAATAAGATATGAATGATTTTTTATTTTTTAGAAGAGCACAAGCATCATTAGAATTTATTATTTTATTTGTTTTTGCTTTAATTTTAGTTTCTCTAGCACTATATTCCATGGGTTTTTTTTCTTTAGAATTTTCAAAGCAGGAAGCAACTCTTTATCGAGAAGATGTTGCAAATTTGATTATTGAGGAATTCAATATTTATGGAGAAGTTCTTGGAGGTTATGAGAGAAATATTACAATTCCTTCTTTTTTATTACAACGATATGATATTGAATTTAATCAAAGTGATTCTTTATTGATTATGCGAGATTATATTGTGGAAAATGGAGAAGTTGAATATTATTATGATTTACCAACAACAATAAATTTTAATACAAATATTGACTTAGATGGAAATTTGGTTATTTCTATGGAAAAAGAGTATAATCAAGATAAAACATATGCTTTGGTAACTGAAGAATATACTTATGTTGAACCTCTTAATTGCACAAATATCCCTTATGGTGAATGGGTAATGGTTAGAGGCAATAATGATTTAGGTACAAGGGATTTTTGTGTTATGAAATATGAGGCTAAAGTAACTCCGGCATCAATTCCAAATCTTGGAAGCCCTTCTTCATTTCAGTGTGGGGGGTCTTGTCCAATAGATGGTTCAATTAATCTTACTAGTATTCCAAATTATAGGCCTTTAACTTCAATTACACAATCAAGAGCTGCTTCTTTATGTTCAAATTTAGGTGGAAGGTATAAATTAATATCTAATGCTTATCATGTAACTATCACTAGGGAAATTGAGAATAATCCTCTAAATTGGTTTGGAGGTGTTGTGGGAAGTAATTTTATTTATGTAGGTCATACAGAATCAGGAGGAAAATTAAACGCATCAATTAATGATAATGATGGTTATTATTTAACGGGAGATAGTCAAACTATATGTGATGCAAATTATAATAATTATGATATTTCAGAAAATACTCTTACTGGAAAAGCATGTGTAGGTCAAAGAAGAACTCATTATTTAGAAAATGGAGAAATTATTTGGGATATTTCAGGAAATGTTCAAGAATTAACATCAACAAATCTTTATAGGAATACGGAAACATCTCTTGGAGTAGATACTAATAATTGGGTTGAATGGGATCAAATTACTGGTAATGATTTTATGAGATCTCTAGATTATAGTTTAAATTCTAGTAATGGTATTGGGAGAATTCATACTTCAGGTAATACAGTAAATCCGGCGGGAGATTTACATATGGTAAGGAGGGGTGGTCAATACTCAGATGGTTTTAACGCTGGTATTTATTCGGGAACACTAAATAGAAAACCTTGGCAGAGATTTTCCGGAACTGGATTTAGATGTATCTACAATTAACTATTTTATAGAAAAAGTAAACTTTATAATATATTTATTTTATTATTCAATAAGATATGAATGATTTTTTATTTTTTAGAAGAGCACAGGCATCGTTAGAATTTATTATTTTATTTGTTTTTGCTTTAATTTTAGTTTCTCTAGCATTATATTCCATGGGTTTTTTTTCTTTAGAATTTTCAAAGCAGGAAGCAACTCTTTATCGAGAAGATGTTGCAAATTTGATTATTGAGGAATTCAATATTTATGGAGAAGTTCTTGGAGGTTATGAGAGAAATATTACAATTCCTTCTTTTTTATTAGATAGTTATACTATTGTTTTAGATTCTGATGCTTCTTTATTAATTATAAGAGATTATATTACTGAAGAAGGTCAAACTCCCTATTATTATGATTTACCAGATACTGTCGAATTTACTTATTTTACAGATTCTGATGGAAACTTAGTCATTACATTATACAAAGATAAACAAGATGAAGACAGAGATTATTTGGTGTTTACTAATTCTTATTCATTAGTTGATCCTTTAGATTGTAGTGTTTTGCCTCATGGAGATTGGGTTAAAATTCATGCAGATAGGTATTATGGAGTAAGCGAATTTTGTGTAATGAAGTATGAAGCTAAAGCTACTACTGCTACTGAAGTTTTTCTCTCAAACCCAATTAATATGTCTTGTAGTGATGGAACTCTTCCTTGTGATGTGACCAATGTTCAAATTATTTCAAAACCACAATCAATACCTCTAAATTTTGTTAATCAAAGTGAAGCTCAAACTCTATGTTCTAATTTAGGTTCTGGTTTTAAGCTAATGACAAATAATGAGAGATTAGCTATAGCAAGAGATACTTTTGAGAGAAGTAATAACTGGTATGGGGGTAGTGTAGGAAGTAACTTTATGTTTTTGGGACATAATGATTTGGGAATTGAGGGGCTAGTTGGAGCAACAGTTGGTTTGAATGCTTCGCTAAATGATTTAGATGGATATTATCGAACAGGAGATAATGAAACTTCTTGTGATGGTTTTCATAATAAGGCTTTTCCCTCTGATGATGTGATTGTAGGTGGTCGTGCTTGTGTTGGTCAAAGAAGAACATTGGAGGTTAATAATAATGGAGAAATATTATGGGACTTTGCAGGGAATATGTGGGAGTGGACGGATGAGATTAAACCTACAGGAGATGTAAATTTTGGAAGGGCTTCTTCTGATTGGTTAGAGTGGGATAGTGTTTCTACTACTCAATATTCTCCAGCTTACTCTTATTTGGACTCAGGATATGGAATAGGACAAGTTCTTAACGGTAATTTTTCTTTAGATCCGATTTCTGATTTTCCAAATCATGCATTTATGTGGGGGGGTGCATGGGGTAATGGAAATACAGGAGGTATTTACTCATTGTTTTTAAATAGGGGACCTTCTTATAGAATGAATTATGTTGGATTTAGATGTACTTATTCTCCATAATTAGAATTATTTTTATTTGATTACTGTTTGTTAAAACAAACAATAAACATATTCAAAAATTTGGGAAATTTTTGATCGCTTATAATTTGCTAGAGCAAATTATAAACATACTAGACACTTACTTTACTTACACCAGACACTTCACTATGTTACGTTCTTGTGTCTTGTTCATTTCATTCTCAAGATTTCTTGTCGTTTATTGTTTGTTAAAACAAACAATAAACATTTCGCTGGATTTTTTTTGTGAGGAGTTTGGTTTATATTCTTTAATTTCTTTAAATATTGATTTTGCTAATTTTCTAACAAATTCTAAATCTTCTCCACCAAATGTTTTAAATGCACAATTCCCTCCTTTTTTTAAATATTCTTTACAGAAATCAAGTGTTTGGACATTGAGTTTATGTGCTCTTCCTCTGTCTACTTTTGAATCTCCTGAAAATTCAGGAGCCATGTCTGAGAGAACAAGATCAAATGCTTCTTTGTGTTCATTAGATGTTAATTCTAGTTTTTTAATATAGTAATGAATCTCCGCAAAATCGTCTTCTATTATATGTACATTCTCTGAGAATTCGTGTTGTTTTTTAACTTCTAATAAATCGATACCTACGATATTTGCTTTTTTTAATTTAGAGTCTATATATTGCAACCAACCACCAGGTGCACATCCTAAATCAATTACTGTCATATTTTCTTTTAAGAGTTCAAATTTTTTATCTAATTGTTCTAGTTTAAAAAAAGATCTTGCTCTTACTTCAATTTTCTTAGCTTCTCTATAATAATATTCTTTTTGTCTATTTGCTGCAAATTGTTTTAGACTTTTACTCATAGAAAAAATAATTGGGTTGTATATATAAATATACTTAACATGTATCTCACTTATTCTAAGTTTTTTAGAAATATTTTCCGAGTTATTTGATATAATTCTTTAATAATTTTAGTTTGGAGGCCTAGTGTTATTAAACTAATTATTGTAATTATTACTGAGATACTAGTTTGACTTCTAAATATTTCATAGATAAAGTAAATGATAATTCCAATTTGAAATAGTAGTGCAATTCTAAAACAGTTTTTTTTCTTGAGGACTTGTCGTGTTATAAATCCAATATTAATTAAGCATGATATTAATAGTAGTACTGATATGATACTTATTGCTAGTATTTCTTCTTTGAGAAATGTTAACACAGATTCATTTTCAAATCCTTTAAAGAAAAACATATACATTACAAGAAGTAATGTTAGAAATTGACTTATATTTATGAGTAAGTATTTTTTCGTATTCATTTTATAATTCATTATTGTTGAATAACCAAGACCTATATGATTTTGAAATAGTTTTATTCTTAATTATTATTTTTTTTTTAAGTTCTCCTTCTTTATTTTTTAAGGAAGTATTGATTTCTTTGATTTCTTTTTTATTGAGTTGAGCTGAATTAATTTTTTTTAATTTTTTATTTTGATTTTTTTGTTCTTCAAGTAATAATTCAACATCTTCAAGAATTCCTTTTTTTTCTGAGGGTTTGAACATATTAGTATCTTTTGTATCTTTATGTTTATAAAAATTTCTTTTTTTGTCTTTTTTTAGTAATGAATTTATTCTAATTTTAGTTCTTTGGAGTAATATTTATAAATGACTTCTAGTTGATTTTTATTATAGGAGTGATCTTATATACTATTGTCGCTTTAGCTCAGTTGGTTAGAGTGCTAGACTCATAATCTAGAGGTCCCGAGTTCAAGTCTCGGAAGCGACATATCTTGTTATTTATTCTTATTTAATATATTATATATTGTATCTTTATTAGTTACTACTATTATTTCAACAAATCTGTTCGTATTCTATCAGTAACATAATTGGTGTTACTAGTAGTAGTATCAAATCATAAGGTTTATAAATAATGCCATCATATTATTTCTATCGCACGTAGACAAATGGGAGACATTGATTATGAAAATGACTACTTAGCTAGAAAAAAGAAGCTAAGAGGACTACATAAACGTCTAAAGGAAACTAAAGATGTTCAAGAAATTTATCACAAAATTATGGGTTCATCAGAAGGAGTACAAACTTCTGCCGATGATGCAGGTGAAGATAACTAATTCTTTGATTTTTTCACCTTTTAGTTATATATAAACTTTAAATATGTTTTTTTATCTTTCTCACTTATGAATGTATACAGATTATTTTTTAATTTATTTTTAATATGTGGGCTTTTATCTTTTTCTTCTTATGCTGATGGGACAGAATTTGGTAGTTGTTGTTATAATATTGATGATGGGCGTTTAACATCAGGTGAACAAGATACTGATGGAAAGTATTATTGCGTTTCAGAAACTCTTTTTATAGGAGAAGCAAATGCGTTTAGTTGCTCTCATTATGTACCACTTTATGCAAAATCAGAAGATGGAACTTGTTTTGGTTTTGAGGGTTCTTCTGCAGGTAGCGAACTACCATTTTACATTACTGGGACTGATGTTAGTGGATTTCCAATTTATGCATCATCTACCTCAGATTCTTCTATTTCTACTATTTTAGATTATTTGACTCTTGATGTGGGAGCTCAATTTAGACCGATTAACCATATTTGGTATACTGATAGTTCTTGTTCTACTCCTCTTACTTCTGATTCGGGTGTTAATCCAGGTAATGGTGGAGATAGTGGAAATCAAAATCCAATTGATTCTGGTGACTCTGGAATAATTACTAATCCTTATGATCCATCTGATTTTGATTTTGAGAATGAAAAACTTCAAATTCCATCTCAGAGTTATTATCCTATTACTTATTATAGAGATTTGGATAGAAATTTTACTTCTTATGAAAATGTTTTTGATGGTTGTTCAGTTCAAAATGGTATCGATAATTTTTTCTCACCATCTATTGCTTGTAATTCTATTAGTTCTTCTTCTGGGGAGAGACAATGTTTTTACAACTCATTTAGTATTGGGGATTTGGTAGGTTTGGAATTTAGCAGTCTTAATTCTCAAAATTTTTGTACTTCATTGACTTCTGTTACAAGTTGTTCTGATTATCAAAATGAATACTCTTGTACTCAAAATGTAGCTTATGATCTTGAAAATTCTTATGCCTCAAAACACCCGGATCTCTCAAATGGGTGTTCTTGGGTTCCTTCAGAGGATGTTTCATCTTTTTCCTCTGCTGCTAGAGGTGTTTGTATTTCAAATTATGTAGAACCTACACAACAAGGATTTGAAGAAGTAGAATATTCTCAGAGACTAAATTTATTTGAGAATCCTAGTTTTGAATTAGGGACTTCTCGTTGGGATAGAACAAATCCAAGTAATGTTATTGAAGGAGATATTGAGAGTTATTTTGGAGATAAATCTTATCTTTTAGATCCTAGCTCTACTATCTCTCAAAAAATTTCAGGAGTTTCATATAGAAATTATCTATTTTCATTATCTCTTTTACCAAATAATGTGTCTTCTGATGAAGAAGTTTCTTTAGATGTAAGAGTTACTTTTTTCAATGATGCTGGAGTGGAATTGGAAGAATTTCGATTAATACCTACAAATGGTTACTATACTTCTTCAGAGAGTTCGCAATCTCTCCCATTGTTTAAAAGAGTATTCTTTGATTTATTTACAATTCCTGAGACGACTTCATCATTTGAGATTAGCTTAACTAATAATGGGGCCCAATCACTATATCTAGATGCAATGAATGTGGAAGAAATCAGTGATTTAGGTACTTCCTATTACAAGCCAATTTCAATTGTACCTTCAGAAGCATCTTCTTGTGGAGAGTGTTTTGTTGATGGTTCTTATAATACTTGTACTGAAGAGAAAAGTGCATCTCTTGGGGCATGTACTTATATGGTTTCAAATGCTTCTTTATCATATGGGGAGGAATTTATTGATCGAGCTTTAGGAAAAGAAAATATGTATACTCAACCGGAGTTAGCCTGGCAGTCCCAGTCATTATCTACTTCAACTATTTTTTGTGAATTATATCAAAATGAATCTCAATGTGTGGATCCAAGTAATTCAATTAATTCTCTTTATGGTTCTAGTTGTTCGTGGAGTCAAGAGTATGGTTGTTTCAAAAATACTTATGAGCAAAGTTTAGGAGTTCCAGATCATATTGATATGTCAACAATATTAGATAATCCTTCTATTTCTTGGGAACAATCATGTGATTTATTAGCACCTGAAGTTTATGCAGTTTTACTTGGGAAAGATGGTCTAGGAGAATTTCATATATTTGATGGTTCTTCATCTCTAGGAGAGATTTATTTTCATTATCAATTAAGTGATGTTTCTTTATCTGAATTAGAGTCTTGTGAGAATTATGATGTTTTATCTCAAGTATATTTCCATTATAATGTAACTTATATGGATATTTCTGGTCCACAAACTGTTGTGAGAACATTTCCGCTAGCTACTCAATCAACATTAGATATCTCTCCAATTGCTACAGACTTACTCTCTAATTTCATTGTTGGACATTCACAAGATTCAGGAATTACTCTTCCATTAGATTCTGTTGAGAGACAATATCGTATTTTAGATAAAGAAATCATTTCTTTAGAAATCTCTATTTTTGATCAATCGGGTAATGTGGGATATGAAAGAGATGTACCAATTAATTTTGATGCTAATGGTCCAACTCTTGATTTAGTTTCTCATAATGAAATTGCCTTTGGAAATACAGGAAATATTTTCACTCTAGATAATCCAAATATTTTTCCAATTAATTCATTATTTGAATTTAAAGCTAATGATACTAATACGATTGCATATTGTGATTTTAGATTGCTTGGTGGAGCATCTTCTATTTATGATGCGGGCTGGCTTGAAGTTGAAAATTTTACTGGTTCGTCTTCAGTTGATTTTTCAATTGATTTAGCTAGAGTAATTTCACAAACTCCAGCAACAGGAGATACTTTCGCATTAGAGGTGAGATGTTTAGATTCTTTTAATCAAGCAAGTTCTTATATTTATACTGATTTGAGAGTTTCTTTAAGTGTTGATATTTCTCCAATTTATCCTCCAGAATTCTCTTTTGATTATGATAATTTAACTCAAGATCAAGTGTATTTAATTTCAGATGGAATTATTTCTTCTACTGAGGAGATGTATTTTTATACAAATGATGCAGGAACTTCATGTTCACATACATTAAATGGAGTTAACGGAAACTCAGCATGGACAACTGAGGAGTTAGATACACCATTTGAGATAGTTTTAGATAATGGATTTACGAAAACCTTTTCTCATCTTGTTTCTTCAACTGTTTCTTTTGGCTCTGATGGGAGAAAAGAGGTGAAATTATCTTGCTCAGGTAATCTAGGTTCTTTTGAAGAAGACTTAGTTTATTTAGCTGATACACAAAATCCAATTAATGCTCAAATTTCTTTGTTAGGAGATAATCCTAGGATGTTTAATGATGGAACATTTACGTATCTTTCTCTTCCTAGAGGATCACAGACACAATTACATTCATTTCCAAATGAAATTAATCCAGTTCCTTATATTAATCCAAGTTTACTGAATTTAGACTTTTTACTTGAAGTTGATGGCACTGGTTCTTGGATTTCACCTGAGGCAGAATTTATGATGTTTTCGTCAAACTCTAATAATACTTTATCATTAGTTCCAAGACCGATGTTGCTCTCAAACCTCTACTTGGAGCATAATACTAGCAAATCTTCAGTGTATGAAGCTAATGCTACTTTTTCAATTCCTCCTATCTCTACTAGTGATTTCACATTACCTGGATTAGAGTTTACTAATGTTCAAAATTCACCTTATCTTTATATGATGAATTTTGGAATGAATGTTTTTGATTTAGGAAATAATTCAGTATTTGTAGAATATGATTTATTAATTGATAATTCAACACCTCAAATTTCATTTGGAGGAGATATTGGTTCTATGGATTCTACTTCAAGACTTATTTTTTCTAGAAGTGAAGATCCAATTATAGAATTATCTTTTTCAACACCAAATTACAGAAAGCATTCCTGTGTTGCAGAATTGGAGAGAGGCGCTCAGAGATTTCTACCTTATAATTTATCCAATGGTGCAATGCAATCAAGTTTTGTTTTTTCATTAGGAGATATTGTTCAAGGACCAGTTGATATTTCACTTCAAGATTATTATTTAACTCTTGACTGCGTTGATGTTTACGGAGATCCTCTAGGTATTACTAAGTATAAACTTATTTTTGATGATGAGGCTCCAAAATTTGATGAAGTTGGTTTTTTGCCAGGAAATGATTTCTCAAGGTATTTACCAACTCCTACATCTTATCTTTCAGAGATTACTTCATCTTTAGATGTTATATTGTTAGAGGATGAGCAATATGGAGTTACTTGCACAGTGGAACCTAGTTCTATGGCTTCTTCATATTCTTGTGATTCTTTTGAGAGTTTTTCATTCAGAGGTGTTTCTACCTCTCCAATGATTCGTTTGTTTAGTGAAGATTCTAGGGTTTCTCAAGGAAATGAATCTTATGCTTGTGCAACAACTCCTACTTTTTGGAATGCTATTCCTTATGGTGTTGATAATACCCAAGAATTAGAATTTAATGTATTATGTAGAGATGCCGCAGGAAATGAAAATTCTACTTCTTTTTCAATTGGTGTGAATCATTACGATTCTATTTTAGCATCAATTAATTTCACTTATGATCAAGAAAGAGCATATCCTACTTTTTATTTTTTAAATGAAATTGTAGGGGGTACTGTTGCTGAGTTTTATTATATTGATCAAGATGGACAAGAACAATTTCTAAAGAGTTTTTCACTCCCCTCTATTCCTGCAAATTCATATCATGAAAGTTCTGTGTATTTGAATTTATCAGAAATTGAGTTATCAGATAGGGAATCAGTAGAAATTAGAGTACATCTTCTCGGAGAAGTAACTTCAACTACTCTTAAAAAAGATACAACTGCTCCTTTAATTTCATTGATGATGCCTATGGTTGAAGATGGGAAGCTAGATTCTAGTTCTACTTCAGTATTATTTTCAGCATTTGATGAACTATCAAATCCTCTGGATGTACTCCTTCTTATAGAAAAAGATTCATCTGGAGTTTTTGTTCCTCTCTATATTAAAAATGTATCTTTTGAATCTTCTTTAAATTCATTATACTCTTCAAATGAATCTCCGCTCTCACCTAATGATTTATCTCAGCAAATAGGTATGGTAATTTCAGATTTAGGATTTGATTCAACATATGAAATTACTCTTATTGCTGAAGATACTTCTGGTTTTATTTCATCTGAGACTATATCATTTTCTTTAGATGTTCCAAGAGTTGTTTTGGAGGGTTCTTCAATTTTTGAAAATCCAATAACTGGTGAGTATTTCACTATAACTCAAGTTCCTTCTATGAAATTAGCTCCTAGTTTGAATGTTCCTCTTTCGTGTGATTTAGGTTATGCGCAAGGTATCTTATCTAATGGTGCTTTATCATCATCTACTTATGAAATTTCACTCTTTGATGATCTCTCATTTACTTTACCAGAACCTTTGGGATTTGGATCTCTTTTTACTTCAGTTCAAATGAATTTTAATTGTGATTTAGATGGTTCACTAGTTCAAAGCCAATATGTTTTACATTATGATAATTCAGAATTTGAAATAGTAAATTCTTCTATGAAATCAGGTATTGAAGAATATTTCTTACCAAATAAACAAAATTTGGTATTGCCTTCATTAGTTGATGGTTTAAGAGTTATGTTCAGTGAATCAGAACCTTATGCATTGTGTTCCTTTACACTTAGAGATTCAACATCTTATACGTGTAATTCAAATCAGTCTTTTTTTGAAGGATCGGGTAATTCTCTTCTATCAGAAGACTTTGAATTACTATCTTTTACACAAGGTAATTCTTCATTTTGTTCTCCTTCCAGCTCATTAGTTTTAGATGGCGTATCTGATATTGAAACATCTCTTTTAATTGATGTGAGTTGTGAAGATGTATTTGGAGTTGTATCTCAAGATTTAGTGACTCTACCTATTACGTATACTACATCTACTCTGCTCAATGTAATTCCAACAATTTCAGGAGATTCTCTTTTACTTTCACTAGAATCTTTAGAGCTTGAAAATGGGTTTCATAGTTTACAGGTTGAACTTGATGGTGAGTTTTATGATGTTTCTTATAATGTGGTAGGATTTTCAAATGGTATTTTTACATATCAATTATCTGGAGTAGATATTTCTTCTTTAGAACCTGCTTCATTGTATGTAGGTAATTTACATCTCTTAGCAAATGGTGTTTCTTTAGAATCTAGAGAATTTAGTTTTGTATATGATACTCAAGGTCCTGAATTAGATTTCACTTTACTTTCTAATGGAATTAATAATTCAATTTATTTTGAAGACTTTTCATTTAGAATTACTTCCGAGGATTTAATTTCTGATGTTGATTCTTTGGAGATTTTAGTAAACTCTGAATCTGTTTTTTATAGAGGAAGTGAGTTTGAAGAATTTATTGATGGTTCGGTTCTTGGAATTGAGAAAACTCTGAGTTCTGCAGGTTCTTTAGGTTTTGATTTGCGTTATTTTGGAGGATTTGATTCAACTACTTTAGTCCTAGAATTTATTTCTAAAGATGCACAAGGAAACAGTGCTTCATTGTCTCAAGAAATCTATTTAGATGATAGTATTGTATTTTTATTAGATGATAGTGTAACTTCATTTGCCCACTCTAGCAATGATTATTGGTTATCTGAAGTTAAATATCCAGTAATTTCATTTTTCACAAATCAAAATTTCACACGATGTAATGCAGCTGGAATTGGTGATTTTGATGCTATTGGTGGTGGAGTTTATGAATTAAATTTAGGGGATTATTCAGATGTTGATTATGATAGGGTTTTAGATGTGTATATTAATTGTATTGGTCCTCAAAATGATTTATTAACCTATTCTAAAAATCTTTATTTTGTTGATACTCTACCAGATTTTACTATTACTTCCTCTGATGGTTTTTTATTAACTGATGATATTGGTATTGTTGAATATATAATTACTTCAGTAGTTCCTCCTCATGTTGATGAGTTACAGTGTTCCTATTCATTTGGATCTCAAGAAAGTATTGTTTTATCTAATGAGAACTATGCTCCTTCACATAGTATTTTTATTAATACTTCGGAGTTGTCTCCTCAAGATTATTCATTATCTGTTTCATGTAGCGATATTTTAGGGAGAACTCATGATGTTGAGAAAACTGTTGAAAATGCTTTATTTGAAGGGTTAGAACTTAGTAATTTTGAAATTGTTTCAGGAGATTTGGCTTTTGAGTTAACAACTAGTGAGGTATTGGTTCTTGATGATACTAGAGATTATGTTCTCTCTTTTAGTTCAAATAAAATGGAGACGAGTTGTTCTATTTCAATTATGGAAATTTCCTTGTTCAATATTGTTTTAAACTTCTTTGAGTCCTTGTTTTCATTAAATGAGCAGAGTATTTTTCCTCAAAGCCCTTATGTTTTTAGAACTGAATTATTATCTTTGGGGTCTGGAGAATATGATATTAATCTTTTTTGTACTGCAAATGATGGGCAAAGTTCAGTTGACCAAACATTTACTTTGGAGTTAACAAATACTTCAGAAAATGAGGTTCCAGAATTTGAAGTATTATTTCCTTAATTTTTTTGAGAGTATTTTATTTTATTCTTTGATAAATAATATTTTTAAAATGTTATTTCTTTCTTTTTTTAATGAGGTATTTATTATTGCTTTTTATGGTGATTATTTTTTCTTATTCTTCGTTTTCAATTTCTTTTGATGTTTTTCCAAGTAATAACGCCGTCATATCAAATCTCTCATCTACAATTCTCTCTGAGACTCGAAGTTCTTCTCCTACTTCTACGTGGATTGATTGGAATAATTCTTTGAGAGGATACTGGGGTTTTAATTCTTTAATTGGTTCTAATATTTCTGATTTATCTTCTTTTAATGATACTATTTTTACTGTGGGTGATATCGTGGTGGATTCATCTGATAGGGTAAGGGGTAATTATCTTTCCTTTGATGGTTCAGGGGATTATGTTTTTGGTTTTGATGAACTTCCTGAGTCGGAGGGGAGTGTTTCATTTTGGTTTAGAACGGGAGATGGTTCTTCTCAAGTTATTTATTTTTCAGGCCCTTCTACAGAAGATGGTTTTAGCTCAGGTGGTAGTAGGCCATCCATTACTTTAGGTGTTACAAGTAATTATCTTCGAGGATCAGTTGAGAGATCTAGTGATGCCGATTTAGTTACTTTTTATAATGATACTTTAACTTCAAGTTCGTGGTTTCATGTTGTTCATACTTGGAAGGGAAATTCTTTTCATAGGTTATATATTAATGGTGATTTGATAGTAGATAATTCTTTGAGTTTTACGCCTTCTATTTCTCAGGAAAGAATTTATCTTGGGAGGCCAGGTACTAATGCAAGATATTTTAATGGTGATTTGGATGAGTTATTAATTTTTAATAGAGCAATAACTTCGGAAGAGGTAATGTCTTTGTATAATTCACAGACATCTCCTTTTTTTTACGGACCTTTGGCTTTAGAAAATTTAACTAATTATAACTTTTCTTTATTTGGAATTGATATGGTGGGGGATCAAATAATTTATGATTCTACTTTTTTTACGAATACTTCTTATATTGAGCCTCAACTTGGGAGTTTTACTTCGTCTAATTTCCCTGCTTTTTCGCTATTTTTCTCTTTTGTTTTTGTTTTTCTTTATTTTATCGTTTAGATTTTATTTTATAGTTATTTGGGTGTAGTCTTGAGATATGTTTTATGAAAGTATTTTTTATCTTTACTATGAATTAGAGCTTGAAAATCAAAACATTTTTAAAGAGAATTTAATTTATTTTTCTTATTGGGTCCACTAAGATATATTTCTTAGCCCTTTAGTGTAGTGGACTATCATCCGGCTCTTTGGAAGCCGGGACCCCAGTTCGAATCTGGGAGGGGCTACCATTTATTATTCTCAAAAAATTTCATTGTCAGAGATGTTTTTTTGTATTTCTTAGTTATTTTCAATTGTTTTGTTAAGTAAATCTTTTTAAATGGCTTAATCTTTCTTTTACTAAGCAATCTATTTGGTTGCCTTAAGAAAAACATTTGTTTTTCAATAGGATTTTAGGTGTTACCGAATTCATCAAACACCACTATACCTGTAAAATGGCAAGATACTAGACACAAATCCTTTGGATTTGTTCTTGTTTCCACCCTTTTTTAGTGAAACAAAAAAATGGCAAGAACACACGCAAGAACAAAAGGAAAATCAGGATCTTCAAGACCTGTGACTCCAAATTTATCTTTTGTAACTATGAAAGCAAAAGATGTTGAAAAGTTAATTGTAACAATGGCAAAAGATGCAACTCCTGCATCAAAAATTGGATTGGTATTAAGAGATACTTACTCAGTTCCTTCAGTTAAGGCACTTTGTGGAAAATCAATTGGACAAATTTTATCAGAAAATGGTGTTTCAACTTCAGTTCCTGAAGATTTAAATGCATTAGTTGCTAAAGTTCAAGCTCTTAAAAAACACTTAGCTAATAATTCAAGAGATACTCACAATAAAAGAGGTTTAATCTTACTTGAAGCAAAAATTAGAAGATTATCAACTTATTATAAGAAAAAAGGAATGATTCCTACAAATTGGGGGTATAATTAAGAATGGCAAAAGTTGTAGTTAAATCAAAAGTTAAAAAAGCAAAAAGAAAATTTCCAGTTGAAATTAAAGCACCAGAATATTTAAATTCAATGACTTTAGGGCACAGTGAAGTTTCAGATTTATCATCATTAATTGGAAAAACTTCAAAAATTAATATGATGTATGTTAGTGGTAATGTAAAAAACCAAAATGTGAGATTAACATTTAAAATTATTGAAGCTAGTTCAGGACTTGCAAAAACTACTGTTAAAGTATATGAACAAATTCCTTATTACTTAAGAAGACATGTTAAAAAAGGTTCAGATTTAATTGAATCATCATTTGAAGTTGTAAGTAAAGATGGTATTGCTCTTAAAGTTAAACCATTTGCAGTTACAAAAGCAAATATTTCATCATTAGTTTCTTCATCAGTAAGAGCTAAAATTGAAGAATTAATTTCACAAGATGCTTCAGAAAAAACAGCAGATGAATTTGTTTCTTCAGTAATTTCAGGAAAAATTCAAACTGTTTTTAGAAATGAATTAAAGAAAATTACTCCTATGAAATCATTTGAATTCAGAAGAGTTGAATTAGCTTAATCTTTCCAAGAATATTTTTCTTGGATGAAATGGTTTTCCATTTCTCCTAACTAATGTTTACAAAGATTTAAGATATCTTTTAAACATAATTATTAAAAATGCAAATTTTAGAAAAAGAATCAGATGACAAAATTTTAAGAATTCTAGTTGATAGTGATGAAGAATCTCTATTTTCTTTACTTAAAGTGTATTTAATGGACATGGCTGATGTTGATATCGCAGGATATACAAAAGAACACCACCTTGTTGACAAAACAGAATTTTTTCTTAAAGTAACAAAAGGAACTCCTGAAGAAGTTTTCAAAAAAGGTTTAGCTTTAGCTAAAAAAGATTTAGAATCTAAAAAACTTTAGATTTTTAATCTTATACTATTTATTTTATGTAATGAACAATGGCAGTAATAGGTTTTAATTTTAATAAGTTTGATTGTATGAGGGAAGGTAAGGCTTCAGGTAGTATTGAAGTGAAACATACTATTCATATTGATGCAGTTTCAAAGACTCCTCTTCATGTAGGGGGTGGGTCATCTGATGTTTTAAAAGTTGAATTCGGATTTGATGTATCTTATGGTCAGGGCGTTGGGAGCATTTCTTTAACTGGGGATGTAGTATATACTGATACTAAAGAAATTATTGATGAATCTTTGAAATCTTGGTCTTCAGAAAAAAAATTACCTTCTATGGTTGAAGAACAAGTTCAAAAATTCATTTATTCGAAGGTGATTTTAAAAGCACTACAGTTATCTGATGATTTAAATTTACCTGCACCAATCCCTCTTCCGAATGTGAGTTTTCAAGCAAAAAAGTAATTTTTTTCAAAAATTGTCTTTTTTGAGGTCCTATTATATATAGTTTTTGGTAATAAACAAAAAACTTTATAAAGGGTTTCTAGTTAATTTTTATTAGGAGCACCAATCATCCGAACATAGCTCAATTGGTAGAGCGGTCGGCTGTAACTTATTTCCACGACTGGCACATGTGCTAGGATGAGTTGGGATCAGCCACCACTTTTGGCTTTCTAGCAGAGCCCGACAGGTTCCCGGTTCAAGTCCGGGTGTTCGGACGTTTCCTAGGGTCTAAGTGGAAAAGATCTTTAGTGTAACTCCAATTAATACGTTTGGCCCAAGTAGTGTAGTCCGGCCTATCATGACGCCCTGTCGAGGCGTCGACCCGGGTTCGAATCCCGGCTTGGGCGTATTTAATGAAATGTCATACCAGACAATAGGCATTTCTTTTCGCGATTTTTTCGCATATCTCATACATAATTATGAGCCGTTAGCTCAGTCTGGTAGAGCACTGGACTTTTAATCCAGGTGTCGCGGGTTCGAATCCCGTACGGCTCGTTACCATATACCGGTTAAAAAGTGGAAACTCAAAATTTTCTTATCCCTAAGCATACTAAACTTACTTCAGAAGAAGTTGATGCTATATTATTAAAATTCTCAATAGAAAATACTTCTAAATTGCCTAGAATCCATAAAGGAGACCCTGCATTAGCAGAATTAGGTGTAGAAGTAGGTGATGTGATTGAAATTGTTAGATCTTCTTTCGCAGGAAACAATAACAAATACTACAGGGTGGTTGTTGATTAAATACAAAAATGGAATATAAAGAAGTTCTTAAGTCTTATTTTGAAAATAACTCTCTTGTTGAGAGTCAACTAAGGTCATATAATTATTTTATTGACGAAGGTTTAAAAGACATTGTTTTAGGTTTTGATAGGTCTTCAATTCCTGAATATTTGCTTGAAGTTTATGATGAAGTTAATTTAAAAATCGAGGATGTTTGGTTAGGAGAACCATCACACACAGAAGTTGACGGTTCCGTTACTAAATTAACTCCGTCTCTTGCAAGACACAGAGGTTTAACATACGCAGCACCTTTATTTTTGAAGTTATCAACTACTATTGGGACTCAAAAAGATGAATTTGATGTTCAAATTGCAAAAATGCCTATTATGCTTAAATCTGCAAGGTGTATTTTAACTCCTATGTCTAGAGAAGAGCTTATTAAAGCAGGCGAGGATCCAGATGAGCCAGGTGGGTACTTTGTAGTTAATGGAACTGAAAAAGTAGTTGTACTTATGGAAGATTTAGCATTAAATAAATTCTTTATCGAAGATATTCATGCTGAAGAGCCTATGGGTAGGATGTTCTCAGAGAGAGGTGTCTATAAATCTCTTCAAGAAATTAAAAGACTAAAAGATGGTTCCTATGCTTATACATTTGGAAATTTTAAGAATATTCCACTTTTCTTATTAATTAAAACATTAGGTATATTATCCGATAAAGAAATTGTGTCTCTTACAGAAGTTACTGAAGGAGATGTAATTTTTCAAATGTCAGAATTCTCAGCAGTTTCTACTGTTGAGGAAGCTGAAGAAATTTTATCCAAAAGATTCAATCTTGTTGGATCTCAAAAAGAAAAAGCTGATAGATTATCCTTTTATTTAGATAACTTTGTTTTACCTCATGTAGGTGTTAAAGAAGAAAATAGAGTAGATAAAGCTAGATTAATTTGTAAATTATTTAAGAGATACTTCCAAGTTGTTGGTGGTCATGGTGCAACTGATGATAAAGATAATTTCTCAAATAAGAGAGTTAAATTAGTAGGTCAATTATTTGAGCATTTATTTGTTAATAATTTCAATGATTTAATTGTTGATATTTTAACTAATTTCCAAAGAATGATTAAAAGAGGGAGATTCTCATCAATGAAAATCATTATTAGAGAACAATTACTTACTCAAAAAATCAATTCAGCTTTAGCAATTGGAACTTGGTCTGATGGTAGAAAAGGTGTTTCACAATATCTGAAAAGAGAAAATTACTTCGATATGCTCTCACACCTAACTAGAGTAGTTTCACCTTTATCAACATCACAAGAAAACTTTAGTGCAAGGGAGTTACACTCAACTCACTTTGGAAGATTATGTCCTGTAGAAACTCCTGAGGGTCACAGTATTGGTCTGAGGAAAAATTTGTCATTAATGGCAAATGTTACTTATAAAACTGTAGATACTAGAGAAGAATTAGTTTCAACTCTTAAGGAACTTGGACTTAATGTTGGAGGTAAAAATTAATTAAAAATGGGAGATGTATTTTTAAATGAAACTTATGTTGGGTCAGTTGATGACTCACATGGATTTGTGGCTAATTTCCGTGCTAGAAGAAGATCAGGTGAAGTTGGTGAAGAAGCTAATATTTATCATGATAAAGATCAAGATTATATTTATATTGAATCAGGTCCGGGAAGAGTTAGAAGGCCTTTGATTGTTGTTGAAAATGGAAAGTCAAAATTAACTGCAGATGTAGTTAAAAAATTAAAATCTAAGGAAATTGGTTATGATGATTTAATTAAAACAGGAGTTATTGAATATTTAGATGCATTAGAGGAAAATGATGCATATACTTGTTTTGATGAAAAAGAATTAACTAAGGAGCACACTCACTTAGAAATTGCGCCAATGCTTATGTTTGGTCTAAATACGGGAACAGTTCCTTTCTCAGATTATGATGAGCCAGGACGTTTAATGAGGGGTCAAAAAACAGTTAAACAAGGAGTTGGAATGTATGCTCTGAATTATTTACAAAGAAAAGAAACAGATAGAAATTTACTTGTAAATCCTCAAAAACCTTTAGTTGAAACATATGTTTATGAATTACTTAAATTTGATACTCACCCTGCAGGTCAAAATATGACTATTGCTATTATGAGTTTTGAAGGATATAACATGGAGGATGGTTTAATTTTAAATCAATCTTCAGTAGATAGAGGTATGCAGAGATCATTTTACTACAAAGTACACTCAGAAGCTGAAATTAAATATCCTGGTGGTCTTCAAGATAGAATTGAGATGCCAAATAAAGAAATTAAAGGGTATAGACTTGAAGAAGATTACAGATTACTTGAAGATGATGGTGTTGTATATCTAGGACAATACGTACAAACAGGAGATGTTATTGTAGGTAAAGTTTCACCTCCTAAATTCATTGAGGAAATCGAAGGATTTGGTCAAATGGTTAATATGAATATTGATTCATCCCATTCATTAAAAGAAGATGAGAAAGGAGTTGTTTCATCAATTTATGTTATCGAAAATAGTGGTGGAGAAAAAGAAGTAAATGTATTACTAAGAGATCAAAGATTGCCAGTAGTTGGAGATAAATTTGCTTCAAGACACGGTCAAAAAGGAGTTTTAGGTGGTTTATTTAGACAATCTGATATGCCATTTACAGAAAATGGGATCGTTCCAGATGCTATTTTCTCACCTCACTCAATTCCTTCACGTAAAACAGTTTCACACGTAATGGAAGTTTTAGCAGGAAAAGTTGCAGCTCTTAGAGGTAAAACTGTTGATGGTAACCCATTTGATGGAGAAAAAGAATCAGATCTAAGAGATCAACTAAAAGAATTTGGTTTTAACCCAACAGGTGCTGAAGTTATGTATGATCCTAAAACAGGTAAGAGAATGAAAGCAGAAATTTATGTTGGTTCTCTTTATTATTTAAGACTAAAACACCAAGTAGAAAACAAAATCCAAGCAAGAGGTACTGGTCCAGTTCAGCTACTTACAAGACAACCTGCAGAAGGAAGAATTAGAGGAGGAGGTCTAAAATTAGGAGAAATGGAGAAAGATGCTTTAATTTCACACGGAGCATCATTACTGCTTAAAGAGAGATTCTCTTCAGATCAAACAACAGCTCTTATTTGTAAAAACTGTGGTTATTTAGCAGATCCATATCTGTTTAACTACAAGAGTAAGTGTCCAATTTGTTCAGATTCCAAATTCGAAGAAATTGAGCTAGCCTATGCATTCAAATTATTTATGAATGAATTAAGGTCACTTGGAGTAAATCCAACCTTTAGTACAAAAGATAGGTTTTTTAATAACTAAAAATGGCAAGAAAAATTAATGTTACAAAAAGAATTGATAGTATTGGGTTTGGAGTTCTCTCCCCAAAACAAATCTTAAAACAAAGTATTGTTAAGGTAATTACTCCAGAAATTTATGATAAGTATGGATTTCCAGTAGAAGGAGGATTAATGGATATGAGAATGGGTGTTATTGAACCAGGTTTATCCTGTAAAACATGTTCTCAATCTTACAAATATTGTGAAGGACACTTTGGTCACTTAGAACTTGCAAGACCTATTTTAAATGTAAATTTTATTGATGAAATTAATTTAATTTTAAATTTAACTTGTCATGATTGTCACAGAGCTATGGTTGCTCCAGATAAACTTCAATCAACAATTGATGAGTTAGCTAGAGTAAAAGAAGAATTAGGAACTGAAAAATATATGAAATATTATTCAAAATTTGTCTCAGGTCTTAAAAAATTAAAAGTATGTCCTCACTGTGGAGCGGCTCATGAAGGAGTTACCTTAGATAAATCCTCAGTATTTGTATTCACACAAGGAGATAAAAAAAGACTACTTACAACTGAAATTAGATTTAGATTTGAAAATATTCCTGATTCTGATCTTCCAATTTTAAACTTACATGGGGTTAGACCAGAATGGTTATTACTTACAGTTATGCCAATTCCACCTGTATCTATGAGATCTACAATTACTCTACAATCAGGTCAAAGATCAGAGGATGATCTAACACACAAATTAACAGATATTGTAAGAACTAATCAAAGATTACACGAGCACCTATTAGTTGGTGTTCCTGAAGCAATTATTGAAGATGTTTGGGATCTACTGCAATACCACATCTCAACATACATGGATAATACTATTGCAGGACTGCCTCCGGCAAGACATAGAAATGGAGATACATTAAAATCAGTTGCTGAGAGAATTAAAGGTAAAAAAGGAATTATTCGTAACAATTTAATTGGTAAGAGGGTAAATTATTCAGCAAGGACTGTTATTTCACCAGATCCTAGACTTAAATTTAATGAAGTAGGAGTTCCATTCCAAATTGCTAAGAAATTAACTGTTCCTGAAAATGTAACAGAACAAAATATTGATTACCTAAAAGAATTAATTAGAAATGGTCCTATGAATTATCCTGGAGCAAACTATTTAATTACAAAAACAGGTTCTAAAAAGTCCATTGTTCCAGAAATTGTTGATGTTCTAGTTGAAGAACTAGAGCCAGGATATGTAGTTGAGAGACATTTACTTGATGGAGATTCAGTTATTTTTAACAGACAACCTTCACTGCACAAATTATCAATGATGGGTCACGTAGTAAAAGTTTTACCTATTAAGACATTTGCAATTAATCCGGGTGTTTGTGAACCATATAATGCGGACTTTGACGGAGATGAGATGAATGTACACTTACCACAATCAATTGAAGCACGTCAAGAAGTTGAACAATTAATGGATGTAAAACACCAGTTAATTTCACCTGCTTCAGGAGAGACAGTAATTGGTTGTATCCACGATAGTATTTCAGGTCTTTATTTACTTACAAAAGATGGGGTTACTTACTCAAAAGAAGATGCTTTAGAATTATTATTTGCTTCAGGATTTAAAGATTTAAATAAAATTAACTTTAAAAAAGAAGTAACTGGAAAAGAAGTTTTCTCAGCACTATTACCAGAAGAATTAAACTTTATTGGTTCATCAAAAACAGGAGAAGTAAGAATTGAAAATGGTCAATTAATTGAAGGAATTATTGATAAAAAAACAATTGGTTCAGGAGGAGGTGTTCTTCTGAGACATCTTCATAAAAACTTCCAGGTAGATTATGTTTTAGAAATCATCTCACACATGTTCCAATTAGGTATTCAAGTACTTAAAAAAGAAGGTTTAACAGTTTCAATGGGAGACTTTGACGTATCTAAAGAGGTTGAAACTGAAGTAGAGAATGTTAATAAAAAAGTATTCAAAGAAATTGATAAAGTTATGAAAGATTACGAATCAGGTAAACTTGAAAAATTAACAGGTTTATCCATAAAACAAACTTTTGAAATTAAATTATTACAATTATTAAACTCAATTAGGGACGAATCGATGAAGATTGTTCAAGAAAAACTTGATCCTAATACTGGAACGATGGTGATGGCTAATTCAGGAGCTAGAGGTAATGCTTTAACAACTGTACAAATGCACGCTGGTGTAGGTCAACAATCACTTAGAGGGCAGAGGATTACAAGAGGTTTTGTTAATAGAACTCTATCATGTTTTAAACCTGGAGATATTTCTCCTGCTGCAAGAGGATATATTAAATCATCACTAAGAGAAGGTCTAAAACCATGGGAAATCTTCTTTGGAAACATTACTGGAAGAGACGGTTTAATGGATACTGCTCTGAGAACTCCTAAAACAGGTTATCTTTATAGACGTATGGCTTCCGCGATGCTGGATTTAATTGTTCAAGAAGATAAATCCGTTAGAAATGAAGATGGTGTTATTGTACAATTTAAGTATGGTGACGATGGTATTGATGTAGCAAAAACAGTTTCAGGTAAATTTGATGTTAAATCAATTGTAGAAAATACTCTTGGAGGTAAATTATAAAATGGCAAATAATAAATTAGTTGAAAAATTTAGAGAAGAAAACCCAGGTTTTCCTCAATATATCCTTGATGAATTAAACTCAATTCTTCCAAAAGGAGTAAAAGATGCAGATGTTAAGAAAATTTTAGAAAATGTTCAAAATGAATATCAAGATTCTCTTATCTCATCCAATGAAGCAATTGGTGTAATTACTGCTCAATCAGTTGGAGAGCCTTCCACACAGATGACATTAAATACATTCCACTTCGCGGGAGTAGCTACTCAATCAGTTGAAGGTTTACCTAGATTAATTGAAATTTTAGATGTTAAAAAAACATTAGAACTTCCTCAAATGAAAATCTTCTTGAAAAAAGATTTAAAATTAAGTGAAGATCAAATTAAAGTTGTTGCAGCTAAAATTAAAGAAACAAAATTAGTTGAATTTGCAAATCAAAGTGATATTTCAGTTGAAGAAAATATTGTTACAATCCAACTTGACTCAAAACAGTTAAGAAAATTAGAAGTTGAAGAAGAATCTATTATTCCTCTATTAGATAGGAGAATTAGAAAAACATCTTCAGTTGAAAATGGTGTTTTAACAATTACTGGAGAAAAAGTACCTTCTCTTAAAGCTTTAATGAATATTAAAGAAATGGCTTTATCTTCAGTTGTTTTTGGAATTAAAGGTGTTAAAGAAGTAACTATTTTAAAAGAAGATGGAGAATATATGATTTTAACAAACGGTATTTCAATGAAACATGTTTTAGCAATTCCCGAAGTTGATACTTATAGGGTTTCATGTAATGATATTGATGAAACATATTCAGTTTTAGGAGTTGAAGCAGCAAGAGCAGTTATTATGAGAGAAATTATGGAAGTAGTTAAATCTCAAGGTTTATCCATTAATGAGAGACACGTATTACTTATTGCAGATGTAATGACTTATACTGGAGAGCCTAGAGGAATGACTAGATTCGGTATTGTTGCAGATAAATTAAATGTTTTAACAAGAGCTTCCTTCGAGACTCCACTTAAACACATTGCAAGAGGAGCATTAATGGGAGAAGAGAACAGATTATCATCAATTACAGAAAATGTAATGACAAACCAGATGGTAAATGTTGGAACAGGAATGCCTAGAGTTAGCGTTAAGAGCAAAAAGTAAACTTTTTGCATCTTATCCTAACGAAAGGCGTCAAGAGCTAAGTCTTGGCTGAGCGTTTAGAATGCCACGTGTGGGTGTAAAATCTAAGAAATAGATTTTTTTACTTAACTTTATATATTTTTTTTTAATTCTTTTTTTATGAATGTTATTGAGTGTTTTTTATATGGGACTCTTCCAGAAGAAATAGTTTCTGATAATATTGTTGATTATGTGGAACAAATGTATTCTAGTAAAAACACCTTTAAAGTAAAACAAGTTCAAGAAGGAGTAAATCCTTCAAAAGTGTTAGATGGAATAATAGGTTACTATTCAGGATATTTAATGCCATATCTATCAGAACCTCAAAACTTAAAATCTTTAATTTATGTAGATATAGATAATAAAAGATTGATTAGGGATTTTTTTGGTTATAATTTTGAAGAACAAAGAGATTCTTATGTTTATAATTCAAATCCAACTCATACTTATGTTAGAGGCTCATTTTTAGATATTTTAAGGAATTTTATGGATTCAAATTATGTTCTAGCAGTGAATAGAAAGCATCAAGAACTTCTTTCTACAACTCAGAAAAAATTTATGGAATTGGATTTTGAGACAGTTAATTCTTTGGATGATTTTTTATCTCAATAGTAATCCTTGTATAATTACTTTGTTGAGTTACAATTATTTATATTTTTTAAGTTTTTATTTTAGTTATGTATCCATTAACATTTAGAGGTAAGGTATCTACTAGTTTTGAAGAAAATCAGTGGAATTTAGCATTAAAAGATATTGTAAGGGTGGGTATTCCGCCGGAATTTGGTGGCGATTCAGGAGTAATTTCCCCAGAAGAGTTATTTTTAGGTTCAATTATTAATTGCTATGTTGGAACATTTAAAGTAGTTTGTAAAAACTCAAATCTTTTTTTTGAGACATTATCTATTGATGGGACTCTTATTATGGATAAGAATGAAAAAGGAAAACCTTGGATGAAGCAAGTAATTTTAGATGTTTATGTTAGTGATTTTTCAGATAAAGACAGATTAGAGGGTATTTCTAAGGTTACTCAACATAATTGCTTTGTACATAATTCTGTTAAAAGCGAAATTATAGTTAATTTGCATCATCTATGATGTTTTTAGAAAAAATTAAATGAAGATTTATTCTTCTTCTTTAAATTGCATTAAAGCTTTTGCTGATTTGTTGTATAGTTGTTTTGCTTTTACTTTGTGAATTGCAAATTCTCCAACTAATGTTTGAAGATCTAATTCTTTACCTTCTTCTTTTTTCTTTTCGATTCTTTTTTCAATGGAATTAATTAAATCTAACATTCCTTTGAATCTTCCATTATCTAATACTAATGCTTCTTTTTTTGTTAATTTTAACTTAAATGTTTCTTCAGTCATAGTAATAAAAAAACATTTTAGTATTTAAATGTTAGGTTCATTACCCTTATATTTATAAATGCTTTAGTGTTATTTTTACTAAGAAGAAAGAGATGAGAAGGTGGAAACACTGGAGTAAGCTCTTTTTTATAATCTGTAAAAAGATTTACTTGATTCTTTCTTCTAAAAATAAATAATATATAGGTCTTTGAGATCTATATTCTACTTATAAAAAATGTCAGAATTAAACACTGAAATGTATGCTGAAGAAACTCCGGCAAATGAAATGAAAGGTTTTACTAAATCATTTGTTAAAAGAGGAAAGCAAAAAAAAGTAGAAGATAAAGATGTAACTGAACTTCTTGCATATGCAAGAGAGAACAAATTACTTCTAGGTGCTAAAATTACAGAAAAATCCTTCAAAAAAGGAGCTGTAGAAAAAGTATATGTATCTTCTAACTGTGATGAGCTAATGCTCAGAAAATTAGAGCACTATGCTGCAATTCTCAAAGTAGATGTAGTAAAAGTTGAATTAAATAGTGATGAACTAGGACAAAAATTAGCTAAACCATTTATGGTGTCCTGTGTTTGTGTGAGGTCTAACTAAAAATGTCAAGAAAAACTAACGGATTATTTGCTGCAAAAAAGTTAATCCAAAAAAGAAAAGATTTTAAAAAGAAAAAAGTAGATTTACTAGCTAAAGCTAAATATGATCCACTTGAAAATGCAGATCAAGCTAAAGGAATTGTACTTGAGAAAACAACTAGGGAAGCTAAACAGCCAAACTCAGCATTAAGAAAATGTGTAGTTGTTCAATTATCAAAAAACGGAAAGTCAATTACTGCGTTCCTACCTGGAAACAATGCTTCAAAAATGGTTAATGAACACGATGAAGTAATGGTTGAAGGAATTGGAGGAATTAAAGGAAAGTCCAAAGGAGATATTCCGGGTGTACGTTGGAAAGTTATCCAAGTTAATGGTCAATCATTAAAAGCGCTAACTAAAGGTAAACTTGAGAGGGCAAGGAAATAAACTTAAAAAATGGCAAAAGAAACAAAAATGGATATTAAATTATTTAACAGATGGTCTTTTGATGGAGTTGTTGTATCTGATCAAGGTCTTCAAGGTTACTTAAACATTGAACCAATTGTAGTTCCTAGAACTAATGGATACCACCACAATACACCGTTTTATAAAACTAAAATCAACATTGTTGAGAGATTAATGAATAGATTCCAAGTTGCAGGTCACAAAGGTAAGAAACATAAAATTTCTTCAGGACACAATACAGGAAAAGCTAAATCACAAGCAAATATGATGATTGAAGTATTAGAAGCTTTAGAGAAAAAAACTAAAGAAAATCCAATTCAAGTATTAGTTACTGCAATTGAAAATGCTGCTCCAAGAGAAGAAGTAATTACAATTGAGAGATCAGGAGCTAGATATGCACAAGCTGTTGATATTGGACCTCAAAGAAGAATTGATCTAGTACTTAGATACATTTGTCAAGGAGCTGCTCACAAAGCATTCGATGCTCAAGTTTCATTTGTTGACTGTATTGTTGCAGAAATTATGGCTGCTTACAACATGGAAAACGCTGGAATGGCAATGACTAGAAGATCAGAGATTGAGAAAATGGCTGCTGCTGCTAAGTAGAGCTGTTAAACAATTAATACGTAATTATTTAAATTACAAACCCTTTAACATACTAAAATGGTAGAAAAACTTACAACTGGAACAACATGTATTGGAATTAAATTTAAAGATGGTGTAATTATTGCAGCAGATAGAAGAATGACTGCAGGTTATATTGCTACTGATAGAACTTCAAAAGTATATGAGTTGTCAAAAAATGTAGTTGGTACAACTGCAGGGCATGCAGCAGATAATCAAAAAGTCATGAGAGCTATGAGAGGTGAAATTAAATTACACGAACTTAAAGTTGAAAGGTCCGTAAAAGTTTCAGAAGTAGCAATGATTTTGAATTCAATTCAGTATAACTTAGTTCGGTCTCAAGGTTCAATTGTGAGTGTTATTTTGGGAGGATATGATTCTCAAGATGGTATCTCGCTTATTAATTTAAGTCCGGATGGGACTATTGTGCCTAATGATGGATATGTTGCAGATGGTTCAGGATCTATTTATGTTAAAAGTATTTTAGATATGGAATTCAAAGAAAACTTATCTGAGAAAGAAGCTTTGGCATTAGTTGAGAAGGGTTTCCAAGCATCATTTAAAAATGATACTGCATCAGGTGGAGGATTTATCGCAAAGGTAATCACTAAAGATGGTATTAAAGATGTTGCTAGTAAAGTTGTAAAAACTCAATTAGTTAATGAATAAATAAAAAACAGAAAATGAAAGCTGTAAAAGAATTTGATAATAAACTGCTTAAAAGAAAAGAAGTTGAATTTGAAGTAGATTCAAAAGGAACTACTTTATCTAGACTTGATATTAAAAAAGAAGCAGTAAAAGCACTTAAAGCAGACGAGAACTTAGTTGTTGTAGACTCAGTTTCATCTCGTTTTGGTTCAACACAAACTCAAGCTAGAGTTTATGTGTATGAAGATGAGGCAACTCTAAATAGACTTACTCCTAAGCACGTAGCTAAAAGAAATGAAGCTCCTGCAACAGAAGAAGCATCAGAATAAAAATGACAAGATATAAACATCCAGCTAAAAAGAAAAGATTAATTAAAGCAGGAAGACAAACTTCTTGGGCTCCAGTATTTGCTGTTCTTAAAAAGTTCGGTGCTGGTAAAAAAGTACATCCTTCAGTGATGTCAAGAAAAAGATCTTGGAGAAGAAACTCTCTAAAATTATAGATTTGATTTTAATAATCAAATCAGTATAAATTTTAAATTTATACTCACTTTTTTTAAATTATTGATATTTATTCTAAAATATGGCTTATTTCGGGCTTTTAAATATTTTCGAGATATTTTTATAAATGATATGTCACTACTATAATTATGGAAAAAAAACAAAAATTAATACTAGATCTTCATTATCATGATTTGGTGTTAAAAGTTAGGTCTTTGGATGACATGTTGCCACTATTGGTGAAAAGGGATAGAAAACAAGTATCTCATTTGTATCATGCAATTAAAGAAGTTGCACCTGCATCTCAATTTTATTTAGGGGGTTCTGTTTTAAAAAATTCATTTTTAGATAGTTCAAGTACAGACTATGAAGATATTGATCTAGTAGTTGAAAATAGATCTCCTGATGAGTTGTCTTCACTTAATTCGGGTTTTTATTTTTTTGATACTAAAAATGAGCTTTGTAATATAACAAGGAACTTAAATCAAAAGGGTGCTTATTTCGATGTTAATCCTCATTCACATCATTTGCAAAGATATGAACTTATTAATAAAAGAAGTATACATACTTCCAAAATAGATTTACAATTAAGGTTTGATATTTTTGATGTTCCAATACCAAGACCAAATTATAAAGATACTGGATATCTTTAATCTTTTTAGTTCTAACTTATATTTATATACTATTTTTATTCTATTTATTCTATGAATCCAAAAAAGATAGTAATTTATGGAACTGCAGGAACTGGAACTTCTTCTACTGGAAAACTTCTAGCAAAAAAATTAGGATATGAATTTAAATCAACGGGAAATATTATGAGAGATAAAGCAGAAAAATTAGGACTTTCAGTATATCAATTTGGGGAACTTTGTAAGAAAGAGCCAAAATATGATCAAAAATTAGACACTGTAGTTGAAAACTATGGAAAAACCCATCAAAATTTTATTTTTGAATCAAGACTTGCCTGGCATTTTATCCCAGATAGTTTGAAAATTTATTTTTATGCGGATGAAGATTTAATCTATACTAGAATTGCAAAAAGGGATGGTATTTCAAAAGATGAAGCAGAACAATTAACTATCTCCAGAAATGCTAATGACCAAGAAAGATACAAAGAACTATATCCACATATCTCTTATCCACCTAAAAAAGAAGATTTTGATTTAATAGTTGATACAACAGAGGATAGTGTTGAAGATAGTGTTGTTAAAATTATAAACTTTTTAGAAAAAAAATAATTTATTGGAATAATGTTCCAATGATGTTTTGACTTAATTCTGGGTATACACTAAATGTTACAAATGTGAAAAATCCAATTAAGAGAAATGGAAGTAAAATGGCAATTAAACTTTGTTCTAAACTAAATCCATAAATTGTATGCATAGTTACAAATAATGTGTATAGGAAGTATAATATGAACATTACTAATAAGAATCCTGCAAAACTGAGGCTAATTGTTGCAAATAATGCAATTGCATAAATAATTATTGTAAATACTATTGCTGTATGAAATCCAACTGAGAGTAATGGGTGGATATGTTTTTTAGGATTTACTAATTCTGCAAAAATACCAAAAAACCCATATACTGCATATACTGCAATATTGAACATGAAAGGATATATCATTAGCATAGCATAAAGAACGCTAGGTTCAATAGCTCTTCCTCCAATTGTATATCCTCCTTTTATGATTCCTATGATAAATGCAACTAATACTATGATGTAGTTGAGAAATAATGTACTTAGAAAAATTTCTTCAACACTTTTTTCTTTAGCAATTTTTTTAATTGTCTGTCTATCAAAGCCCAATATTTTTAGTCCTTCGATGATTGATTTACTAATATACATATTTTTTAGGTATTTTCTTTTTATTTAATATTTAGTTATTACTATTTATAAATTACAATGAATATTCAATGATACAATTCTTTTTAGAATCTATTTTTTGTTTTTCTATGTTTTTTAATAGTTGAGTTAATTCTTCTTTTTGTCGCTCTTTTTTTTCTTTGAGTTTATCTATTTTTGTTATAATGTTATTTAGTTCATTACTTTCTATTTCATTCATCTTTTCAGAGACTTTAATGTACTTATTTGAGAGGGTTGTTTCTTCATTAATTAAAATATTATATTTTTCTTCTTTGTCCTTTCTTTCTTGATACTTTTTATCAACAATTCTTTTTTGTTTATCTAGATTTTTTTCTATTTGTATTATTTTTTTTTGTAATTCTTCTTCTAGTTTGGTTATTTCTTTGAGTTTTTCTATATTTTCTTGAGTGAGAATTCTTTCCTTCTCAATTAAATCTTCATGTTCTTTTTCTAATATAATCTCTTTTTCTTTTAATTTATTGATTTTATTTTCGTATTTTAATATTATTGTCTTAGTATTGGAAAAAGAAGTCCAGTATATTAATCCAAGTGATAGAATAAAGGGCAGAGGTTCAATAGTTTTATATTTCTTTGATTTAAGATTTGTTTTTAATGTAGTTATTTTTGCCTTGAATAGTTTTTCATCTAATGAGAGTTTTTTTATTTTATGAGCGATATGATTTTTTTTATCTTCTATTTTTTTCTTTTCTAACTTAAAATTTCCTTTTTCTTTTATGAGATGGAACATTTCTTCTTGTTTAATTTTTTCTTTTTCTAATTCTTTGAGAATTTTTTCTTCGGTTTTTATTTCTTTTTCTAATATGTCTAATATTTTTTTTTTAAATTGTAATATTTCATTACGTTTTTTTTCTAATTCTTTTTCAGATATTTTTACTTCAGATTCTATTGTTTTTTTATATTTTTCAAGTTCTCTTTCGTGCTTTTTTGTGTAGTTCTTTATTTTAGTAATACTCTCGAAGATATCTTGGTTTGTAATTGATTCAATCATACTAGTTAGGATTTCTTTTTGTGAGTATACTGGAATGAGTTCATAATTTTCTTCATCTAGGGGTTTAAATTTTTTATTTTTGATATTTAGTTGAATTTTTTCTTTTACTTTTTCAAATTCTTTTATTTCTTCATATATTGTTACATTTTTATATTCTGGTTTTTCTATCTGTTCGTTGATTTTTTTTAATTCTTCAAAAGGATTTTTATCATTTAGTTCAATATTGTATTCTTTGAGCAGCTTGTATTGTGTACTTTTAGTTGAAAATACTTGTGATTCATAAATAATTACTTGCTCGCTTTGAACTTTTGTCATATACTATAGGAGTTATTGTTTTTTATTAATCTTTCTTATTTTGTATTTTTATTTTAGATACATAAACTATTTAAAGAGACCTATTTTGTATAATATCATTGATGTTGTATGTTTGAGCTAATTTTTAATTTATTACAGGCTGGAGGTCTCTTTATTCTTTTTTTATTACTAATTTTAGAAGGAAATCCTATTATTGGTTTTTTTATTCCAGGTTCTGTTGTTGTTATTTTCTATGGATTTTTTATTTCAGCTCAACAAGAAACTTCTGTATCAACTGCATTACTAGTAATTGCTTTAGGATCAATAATAGGAGATATTATTGGGTTTTATATGGGGAGAAAATTAGGAATTAATGCATTGAAGAGATTTGGTTTAAATAAAGATTCTTTTCTTTACAAATCTTCTTGTGGTTTTTTTACAAAGTATAAATATTTGTCAATTATTTTAGGGAGACAAATAAATTTTACTAGAGCATTTATTCCTTTTTTTGCAGGACTCTCAAAAATGAGGGAATTTGTATTTATTTCAATTGCTATTTTTAGTGGTATTTTATGGTCGTTGTTGACGTTTTTAGTTGGTTATTATTTTGGATATGTAGCGCTTAGAAAGTTTGAATTCTTTTTTGCATTCCTATTATTTTTATTAGTGTATTGTACTATTTTGTACTATATCTTTAGGGTTGTTAAGAAGATTTATGATCAAAATGTTGTAACTATTAGAAGATATGCTTTTCTCAATATCTCAGCAATTATTCTTCTAGGATTTTTGTCTTTGTGTTTATTAGCGTTGAAAAATACTCCTTTTTCTCTTGCACTTAATGGTGGTTTATCTTTTTTATTATTTCCTTTAGGATTTATTTCATTTTTTACTAGCAAATTATTTATGTTTATTTTCTTCCAAGTTCTTTTTTTAATTCCACTTTATCTAAAGAAATTTAAGTTATTTCTCATTTTTCTTTGGTCTTCATTTCTATTTATACAATATACTTTATTGAGTATTTTTTTCATTAATTTATTTTTTAACTTAAAATTATCTTTTTCAGTATTTATGATTACTTTTGGATTTTTCTTATTGTTAATTTTGCTCTATGAGAAAAATGATGTTTTATATACCTTTAAGAGAAAGGCTGTGTTTTTTCTAATGGGTTTTTTATTACTATTGCTTTTGATTTACTCAATTAGGTATAATGGTGATTTTTACAGAGTAATTATTTCTTTTTTAATTGCCTCTATTGGGTGTGAGTTGCTTTATGTGCTTTCCCATTATAGAATTGTTGATTCTCATCTTTGTAATGTAATTAAAAAAGCATAACTTTCTTCTAAACCTGATTTTATATTATTTATTCAATTAATTTAAGTTGGTTGCTTTATTTTTTCAGTGTTATTCTTATTTTTGCTACTGAGTTTTCTTTTGCAAGTAGTGATAAAATAATATAAATCATTTTCTTGATTCAATCATTATAAATGTGTAAAGTTTAGGCTTTATCTCATGCAATGATTTAAAAAAATGGTTTTAGGATTAATGGATTTTCTCTTAGGTGGGAAAAAAAAGACTAAATTAGGAAGAAATGGGCAAGTTAGTGCTAACCCTTCTCAACCTATGCCACAACAAGGTGGAGCTCAAGTACCTGATGGAGTTCAAAATACTACTCAAAATACTCAGGAGATGCAATTTGAAGATCAAAATGCTCAAGCTCAGCAACAACCTCAAGCTCAGCAACAGCAAGTACAACAACCACAAGCTCAACCTGCAATGACCCAACAAGGTGGTGCTCAAGTTCAAAGAAAATCAGTATCTGAGGCATTGTCAAAAATTCATAAGGAATTAAAGGAGACTAATTCTCGTGTAACTGATATGGTAGCTAGTATTAAAAATGTTGAAAATTCAGTTAATACTTTAGGACACAGAGTTGATGAATTAGAAGCATCTAAGAAAGTATCTTCTGAAAAATTTTCTCAAATGGATGCTAACATGTCCAAATTTTTATCATTGTACGAATTAATTAATAATCAATATAATCCTTTTGTAACTCAAGAAGAAGGAGTTAAAAAAGTAGCAATTTCCTCAGACGGAAATTCAATTCCTGATTTTGATTCAGGTTCTGAGAGTTCATCTGCTCCAGTAAATGTAGGTGATGCAATTTCAGCACTTCCTGATGCAATTCCTGAGTTAAAAGAAGTTAAAAAAGTATCAGTTGATGATTTAGAATCATCTCTTTTAGAATTAGATACTTTAAATATTGAGGAAGCTGCAGGAAACGCAGTTCCTTTAACTAGATTAAAAAATAATACTAATTCATTAGTTGTTATTTTATCATGGTTAGAATATTTAACAAAAAGAGTTGGTATTGAAGAGACAAGAACTACTCTGAGATATTACACTGAAGTTCTGAGATGGATTACTCCTGAAGTTTTCTTTGACTTAGATAAATATTTAAGAGGTATGAAAGATAGAAACCATGAAGAAGGTGAAACTTTAGGTGTTAGAGACCATATTGTTTCCTTATACTTTATTTCAAAATTAAATGAAAAAACTCTTGATGCTAAATTAACTAAAGCAGTTTTACAAATTATTAAAAACTAATAAATTTAGTTTTTAATCCTTTTAATAAATTAAAATCATTAAGAATTAATCTTGGTATTTTTTATCATTATTTTCTAAATTAAAATACTTATTTCTTAATAAGTAGTACATAAACTATATAAGATATTTTTATAATTTTTAATTATATATTATGACTTCTAAAAAAAATTTATTTAGTTCTTGTACTCAAACCAAAAAAGCATTTGGTTCTGTAGTATCAACTTTGATTATGTTTATTGCAATTGTTGGTGTGACAACAGGTATTGTTATTTCTTTTGAAAATTATGTTAGTGAGGCTCAGTCTTCTTTTAGTTCACAAAATGAACTTGCTTCAAATAAATTAAAAACTGCAGTTTCAATAATTAATACTGATTATAACTCTTCTTCAAATGTTTTGTATGTTTATGTTAAAAATATTGGTGAATCAAAACTTAGACCTCAAAATTTTGATGTATTTTTAGATGATGCTTATGTTGTTAATTATAATGTGACTCAAGCAGCTGATTTTTCTACCGTTATGACACTGATGGATCTTCAAGATACGGGAGTTGTTCAAATTCCTACTACATTAGTTGCTGGAACTCATGAAGTTAAGGTAATTACTGAATTTGGTGTTGGTGCTGAAGAGAGTTTTAATTCATAAAATGAGGTTTACAAAAAAAGCAGAATTTGGAATTGTAATTGGATATCTTTTTTCTTTATTTCTTATTGTGGCAGTTTCTTTTTCTGTTTTTTACCTCTACCAAGATCAATTAGAGACTCAAGACGAATCTTTAAGATCAATTTCAGAGGGAGAAATTTACAAACAATTAAAATCTTCTTTTAGCTTAAGCGATGCTTATTTTCAATCAAATCAAGTTCAATTTATTATTGAAAATACTGCAGATATTAATTTAGACATTAAAAATGGACTTTATTCATGTTTTGAAATTTTTGTTAATGGTAAGTATATTTCAAATCAGGATTTTTCAATCAAACCTTCTTTTAGTCTTTTAGGTGATTATTCAATTATTGAACCTTATGAAAAAGGTATTTTATCAATTCCTGGTGTTTCTATTGGGGATTCTGTGAAAGTTATTTCATGTAATGGTGTAGAGAAGGAAATAACTATTTCCGAAGAAGATGCTTTTATTTTTAATGAAATATTTAGAAAAAACGTAGGTTTTGATGTTATGGGTTCTTCTTTTTCAGATGTTTATGATTACCAAATTAAGCTTGATTTAAATTCATCAGATATCACTTTTTCATCTTTAGAAGAGTCAGAAATTAGGTTAGTTTCTGTTTTAGGTGATTATATTGAACTTGATTTGAATTTTAATTCTTATTCTCAAGTATTAGATGAGTCTTCTTTGAATTCTTTTACTTCTACTTTGGGTGCTAGTTCATTAGCATCTGGAGATGATCCTCAAGAATTTAGAGAAGGGGTTAAACTTTCATCCCTTAATTTTGATGGTGGAGATACAGTAATTGTTTCTTCTTTTGATGCACTAGAAAATGCAGAACAATTTACTTTGTCGTTTTGGGTTCAATTAGATCAACTTCAGGTAGGACAAACATTATTTTCACACTCAGGTATTGGTGAAATTGAATTGGGGAATTCTCTTACTTCAAATTCTGATGAAATTCGTTTTAATGTTGATGGTGGTGTTAATAGATCTAGTTCTGCATTATTAGTTCAAAATTCCTGGACTCATATTGTTATGAGATTTAATTCCGGCGAGTTATGTTTATTTGTAGATGGTGTTGAGGATAATTGTTTTATTGAATCGGTTGAGGCAATTTTGGGCTCTTCTTCAAACATTATTCTAGGTAATGGCTTGGATGGTAAGCTTGATGAAGTTAGGTTTTATTCTTTAGCATTGTCTTCTGATGAGATTTCATTACTAAATAAAGATTCTCTGAGATATAGAGAATTGGATTTTTTTATTCAAGAAAATAATTTGCTCTCACAAGAATTAGAACTTTGGGTTAAAATGCCTTTTCTATCTTCATCTAGAAATTATAGTGGTTTTTTATTTTATGATGTAGATGATTCTGAAAATCTCCTCCCAAAGTCTTCAATTGTTGATACTTTTTCATATTCTTCTCCAAAAACTATTGGTTATGTATTAGATGAATCACAAGCAAATTCTCAAGGATTAAGTATTTTATCTCTTGGTGATTCTAATTCAATTTCAATTGGTGATGACTCTTTTTTACTCAATGATAAACAATCAGCAAGTTTACTCTCAGGAGTTGTTGATTTAGGGGATGAGATTAGATCAAATGGGCTAGTTCATATAGCAGGTGATGGTCAAGGTGCAGAAATGACAGTTCCAGTTTCTTGGGCAGGTACTGAGTTTTATTATTCTGGATTTAGAAATAATGGAGATAGATATTGTATGCTTTCTCCATTTGGAAATGCTAATGTTGATATGAGAGAAAATGGGGTTATTTTTAATTCTTTAATTGTGGGTTCTACTCCAACTTGTATTTCACAAAATATTGGAACTACAAATAATTTAGCAATTGAGAGCGATATCCCTATCCTTGTATTTTACAGTGGTTCTTCTGGAGCTCAAGATCCATTTGTTTTTTATCCTGCAACAACTAATCCTCTTTATGGTTCACCATCTCAGACAATGTACTATGCCGCAGGACCTCTAGGTGCGAGTGGAACAGTTTTAGAGAGTAGTGGTGTAACAGCTACAATCTCACTGGGAGCATATTCAGATAGTAATGATGGTGGGAACGGTCCTGATGGAAATACAAATGCTTTCAAATTAACTTCTGACAATCCTATTGGTGCAATTCAACAGGCAGATGGTGATGGTTCAGAAGTGAGTGTTTTTGTTCCTTTAGATGAGTTTTCAACTTATTTTGGATCAAATCATGATGTATCTTATATCTCGGTTGTCTCAAATGTTGAGGATGCTAATTGTTCAGTATATGATTCATCAGACATTTTAGTTGATAATGTTCCAGTTGGAACTGGTTTGAATGGTATTTATAAATATAATTTTGGTGTTGGTAATGATAATTTATATGTTGCAGGACCGTGGACGATGCAATGTTCTAAACCAGTTTGGCCATATATTGAAAATAGTCAATTTGATGATGATGAGCAAAACATCTTAGGATATAAACAAATGAGACAATACGTCTTTCCAGAACCTCGTGTTTATTTAATGAACTAGTGAATTGAGTCTTTAGTTTTTTTTGTGTCTTGTGACATGGTGATTTCTTTCTTGTCTTCATAGGGTGATGATATATATTTATATCACAATATTTTTATTATATATTTATGTCAAGTGAATACTTCTCAATAGAATTAATTAGAGACGAGTTAGATCGTTATTTTGGTGGTGGTATTCCTAAAAATTCTCTGCTTCTTTTTGAAGGGATCGATGGTGCAGGAAAAAGTATTTTGTGTCAGAGATTTATGTATGCTCTTTTGAAAAAAGGTAAGAAAATAACTTATGTTTCAACTGAATTTAATACATTAGATTTTATTAAACAGATGGATTCTCTTAATTATTCAGTAAATGATTATATTTTAAATCAACATTTGCTTTTTATTACAATGGTTCCTTATTTAGGTACTGTAGAGTTCAAGGAAGATTTTTTAGATAAAATTATGACTTCAAAGAAATTGTTTGAAAATGAGGTTATAATTTTTGATACTTTATCATTTTTACTTGTTAAAAAAGATGCAGGGGAAGAGGTGTATTATAAAATAATTAATTTTTTTAGAAAACTCAATAATTTAAATAAAACCATTATCTTCACTATTGATCCAACTCATTTAGATGATCAATTTCTAACTCTACTACGATCTGTTGCAGATATGTATATGTTTATTAATTTCACACAATTTGCAGGAGAGACTGTGCGTGCTCTTGAAATTAAGAGATTTAAAAGACCAAAAGATATTTACATGAGTAAAATCCCATTTAGAGTTGAGCCAAAAGAAGGATTAATTATTGAAATTGGAAGTTATGCATAAATTTGTAAAAAAATTTATGATCGCTCAAATTTTTCAAATTTGACCATATGCATAAATTCCTTTGGAATTTATGATTGCTTTGATTCTAGGAATCAAAGCATATGCATAAAGCGAAGTTTTATGTGACTAAAAATTACAAAACAATTTTTGATGAGGGTGTTTTTCATCTCTTTTTTCTCTTCTTCTCTTACTAGTAATGGCTCATTTTTATAAGTGAGTTTCTCGAATTTTAAGTAGATTAAATGGTTGAAAGAATACAACAATTCATAACTGAATTCTTGATTCTCTCTTCCATCATACTTGTCATAATTAATTAAGATGGTAGAACAACAAAAATTAACATGTGAATTTTTGAGCTCTCAATTTTTTATTTGGAGGAATAAAAAATGGTAGAGAGACAACACTTTTCAAAATCAGAGAATTTTAATGAAGCTCAGGCTAAGTTTCCACATTTAAGAGCATATGTTAATAGAGTTTCAGAGAAATTAGGAGTGCCACAATTTGAATCTCAATTAAATAGGGATATGAGATCTCTTGAGAATCCAAACATTATCTATCCAGTAGGAGATCCAATTTTTATTCATTTATTTAAAAAAGATTCAGCAGTTTATTATCATGTAATTATGCCTGAACTCTCAGAAGAGGAGAAACATTTCTATGATACTATTTTAGATAGAATTATTGAAATTGCACACACTGCACAAATACCTCAAACTCAAGATGAGCTTAGGGATGTTTTAATTTCATTATATAATGAAGTTATTAAGATTTCAAATCCTCCAGAAAAACCGAATTTTTTAAATTCTCTTGGTAAAAAAATTGCAATCACAGAACCACAGTATCATAATATTTTATTTCATTTAATTAAAAATAGATTGGGGTATGCAAAACTTGAACCATTACTTAGGGATATGTATATTGAGGATATTTCTTGTGTGGGTGTTGGTGCTATTTGGATTGTTCATAAAATTTTTGGACAAATTGAGAGTAGTGTTGTTTTTGAAAATGATATTGAATTAAATAAATTTATTGTTGAATCATCAGAGAGAGTAGAGAGGCCAGTATCAGAGGCTCACCCAGTAGTGGATGCTATTATGCCCGATGGTTCAAGGGCCAATTATATCTATTCAAGAAAAATTTCACTTGGTGGATCCTCATTTACTATTCGTAAATTCAATGAAACTCCAATTTCTTTTGTTAATTTAATTGGTTGGAATACTTGGTCTGCTGAGATGGCAGCTTATTTATGGCTTTGTCTTGAAAATGGTATTTCATTGTTTGTTTGTGGAGAGACAGCTTCAGGTAAAACAACAACTCTTAATGCTGCAACAGCTTTTATTCCTTTTGAACATAAATGTTATACAGTAGAGCAAACTCCTGAGATTACTTTACCTCACCCAGTTTGGCAACACTTAGTAACTAGAGAATCAGGTGAGAAGACAGATGTTACGATGTTTGATTTATTAATTGCATCACTGAGATCTCGTCCAGATTATATTATTGTAGGAGAAATTAGGGGACAAGAAGCAAATATTACCTTTCAGGCTATGCAGACAGGTCACCCAGTTATTTCAACATTTCACGCCGGTTCAGTTCACTCAATGATTCAAAGGCTTACAGGAGATCCAATTAATATTCCAATTGCCTTTATTGACAACTTAAATGTAGTTTTAATTCAATCAGCAGTATATGTTAAAGGAAAAGTTGAGAGGCGTGTTCTCTCAATTACAGAAGTTATTAGATATAATGATGAGGTTGGAAAAGTTTTAACAAAAGAAGTATTCCAATGGGATTCTGTTCGTGATAAACATAATTTTAGAGGTCTTTACAATTCTTATATGCTTGAGCAGAAAATGGCTCATCACATGGGTCTTAAAGATCCAAGGGAGATTTATGATATTATGAAGAGAAGAACTAGAATTGTTGAGAGAATGGTTGAAAATGAAATTTTTGATTATTTCCAGGTTGTAAAAATTTTAAAGAAATATAGACAAGATGGAGAGTCATCACTTCCTTTTTCAATTTAGTAAATTGATATCTCTACATAAAATATAAAAGTGGTTACTAGTAAAACATTTGCGGCAATTGGAGTTACAGATCTTAAAGATTATATGATGAAGTATTTTCTTCCTATTTTCTTACTTGATTTTGTTTTACTTTTTATTTTTTTGTTTGCATTCGAATCCACACTTGTAACATGGTTAGGTGTTGTAGTATTTTTTTTAATTTTAGTAACATTATTTGCATATCCATCAATTATTATTGATAATCAATCAAGAGACATTGAAGAGAATCTTCATTATTTTATTACTTATGCGGGTGCTCTCTCAACTGTTAATTTAGAGAGAAAGGAGCTTTTTATTGATTTATCTGAGAAAACAAGATATAAGGAAATTTCAAAGGTTTTTAAGAAATTAGTTTATTTAGTTCAATCAATTAAAGTAGATTTTTCAACTTCTGCATATAAATTATCTGCACTTTTAAGTACAGAGCACTTTGCTAGATTTTTAGAGCGTATGGGAATTGCACTTTCCTTTAATTCAAATATTTCTAAGTTTTTTTTAGATGAACAAAAAGCTTTGATGAATTCATATGAGACTGTTTTTAGGGAAGCTCTTGAGAGAATTAAATCAGTTCAAGAAATGTTTGTATCACTTGTTTTAGCTTTTGCCTTTGTTTTAGCAACTGTTCTTTTAATTCCTTTTATGACAGGAATTAACTCAACTATTTTTTTACAATTTGGTATTTTAGGTATTATTATTATTGATATGGTAATGGTAGTTTTTGTAAAATTTTTCCTACCAAAAGATGATTTATATCACGATTTGGGATATGATGAGGGTAGAAAAAAAGTATTAGTTATGTTTTTTATCTCAATTGGACTTGTTGTTTTACTTACGCCTTTAGTAATATTTTTAGATATTGCAGCAATGCTTAAAGTAGCAATTATTGGAACTCCGCTTTTAATTGTTGGAATGTATTCAAATTATCAAGAAAAGATGGTTTGGAAAAGAGATGTGTTATTTCCACCTTTTATTAGATCTTTAGGTGATGTACACCAATCAAAAGGAGGAACATTAACTACAACAGTTGAAACATTACTTCCTCATAATTTTGGAATTTTAAATTCAATGCTTGAGAGAGTATATAAGAGACTTAAAATTACAGGAGATAAATTTACTTCATGGATGTATTTTACAAAAGAGAGTGGTTCTGCTTTAATTGCTGAGTTTATGGATATTTTTGTCTCAGTTGTATATAGAGGAGGATCATCACAGACTGCAGGTGAGATTGTATCTGAGAATTTTTCAAGAATTAATGGACTTCGTGATCAGAAAAAAGAATTTTCATCAACTTTAGTTGGTAATGTTTATGGAACTTTTTTTGGTTTGGCTCTTACAATTTATATTTCATTATTAATTTCAGTTCTTTTGTTTAAGATTTTCTCATCTTTAACAGATGGACTCGATGGTGTTGCTCTTGATTTAATTGGAGATATTTTTCCAACAGGTTTAGAAGATAATTTCTTAGAATCGACATATTATGTTGCTGCAATTTTGACAATTCATGCACTAATTTCAGCATATTTTGTAAAAGATGTTGATGGTGGAAACAAATTTTCAATGTTTACAAATGTAGTTGTTATGCTTTGGATTGGAGCTTTACTTGAAATTGGAATTACACTCATGTTCCAAGGAATGTTTTCAAGTTATTTCTCCTAGCGGAGAAATAATGTAGAAGACGTCCAGCAATCTTTGATTGCTGAGAATGTTTAGTTCTTATTTTTCATAAGAACTAGGCGTCCATTAATTTGGAACAAATTAATGAGAATGTTTTCAAGTTACTTTACTTAGAAGAGAACGTCAAAAAATAGTTCTACTATTTTTGAGTATATTTAGCTCATATTTTGCTCAGTGAGAAAAACTTATAAATTCTTTTTTCTATTTTTGTTTATGGTCAATCAACAAATTAAAGAGTATATTGATACATATAAAGAATCATACTCAAAAGAAACTTTAAAAGTTCAACTAATTAAATCAGGTTATCAAGAAAACGAAATAGAAGAAGTTTTTTTAGAATTAAGTTCTTCTGATATTAACATAAATGAAAATACTCCTAAAAATTCATCAAGGTCTACTTTAGAAAAAAAAAGAGGAACAGGATTAATTATTTGGCTCGTTTTAATGTTATTAGTAAATATGGTAAGCGCATTTTCTTATTTATTAGCTAATTCTACAATAGCAGTATTATATCCAAATGTACCTAGTATGATATTTTATCTCTATGGTTTTTTGTCATTAGTAAATGTAGTATTAGTAATAATGTTATTTTTATGGAAAAGAATTGCATTTTATATTTTCTGTTGTAATTCAGTAATTGCATTTATATTGAATTTATGGATAGGTTTGGGAATATTTACAGCAATATTTGGTTTTTCTGGAGTATTAATTCTCTACTTATTTATGAAATCGAAATGGGAGTTTTTTGAATAAATTTTATTAACTTAATATTTATAACTTTTTTTGAGATTATATGAAATTCTTATTATAAAAACCACTTAAAAATATTGTAACTAGAAATATATATTTATTTTGCGATATTCAAACTAACCCTTTCTTTTATTCTTCCCTTTATAGTTGAGATGAATTTTTTTATGATATGAAGTATTTGTAGAATAAAAATTACTTAGTAGTCATAAATATATATAAATGTCACCTTAACTTATCCTAATTGATGCATTATGATAAGAATATAATTAATTGGATTAACTCTAAACTTTCAACAGGTATTCAAAGAGAACAAATTGAAAATTATTTAATTCAAAACTTGTAAATTCAGGATATTGATAAGGATATAATAAATCATTAATAACATCTGTTATTAATACATCATTAAATGTTGTTCCTGCTTCATGCCCTCCCACATCCTCAGGCATAGGATTTAAATTAGTAAAGTTGTTTACATTAGTTATATTACTGCCATCTCCAACCAAGATTACTTCTTCACCAGGAACAATACCTGCTTCTCTAAGTATCTTACTTAATTCAAGTATTTTAATCCTGTTTAATCTAACATCTTCATGTCTTCCTACTATACCTCCATCACCTTTCATAATAGCTATTTACATAAATTACAGGAATTTATAAGTTCTGTAATCTTTTTTAAAATTAAGTCTTTTCTTTTAATATCTTCCTCTTCTGTCTTATTATATAGATACTCAAAACCATAAACTAAAGTCCAAAAGCATTTAGAAGTGTTTGGTAACACTTCTCCTAAATAAACTAAATGGTCTATTTCTTTTTTAGCTCTATTGACAAAAACTTGTTTGTAGTCTATCATTTATATTATTTTTATAACATTATCAAATGTCCCTATATTATACCCTGTTGGTACTTCAATAAAATCACAATCTTGACACAAAGATAGTTCTTCTTGAATCCTATTGTAAATAGAGTTAGCTGATTCAAAGTCTTCTAATGTTAAAGCAATTTTGATAGCTTCTATCTTAGTTAATAAGTTTGTAGAACTTAAACATTGCTCACAATTACAATCAAAGTTTGTAATCTCTTTTTCCAATAAGTCTAAAAAAGCTTTGTAAACTAACCCTAAATTAGTAGCTACAGCTAATCCATGGTTATTGTTTAAAGGAGTTACTAAAGGGTCAAAATCTTCTACATAATTATCAAATAATTGTATATAAAATATACCATTTAAAACAGTCAAACCTAAGTCTGCTGCTGTAATAGTAATACCTTCTGTTGAATTTTGGATAACAAAAAGTTCAATATCAATACTTTCAGTTAAATCTTTATAAGTATTGTGATACCACAATAAACCAAATTCATACCAAATAGCGGGAAATGTTGGTTCAGCCTTAATCCTTAAAGTATTATTTTCTATGTAAAATTCTGTAATCATAGTATATATAAAAGAAAAGGGAAGAATTAACTTCCCTTTTTTATGAAAAATG
>CAKZOW010000095.1 GCA_937138345.1 uncultured archaeon
AGAGTAGTAAGAGTTTATACATTAATGAATAGGAATTTTATTCTTATATAAATATTTTTTATCTAAAAGAAGTTAAGCTAAAAGAAAAAAACTAATTAATACTAATACAAATGATAGAAGATATGATGTTGAAAATAGTGATGCTGTTGATTGAGATGATAAGGATTGTATTTGTGTTGGAAATATGTTACATGTTGTATTTAAATAATCAAAACATTCATTTTCAGGAGCTGAATTCTCTAAAAAAGTATTTGAGAAAAAAGAAACATTTACATCGCTCCAATTTGAAACTGAATTTGCAATTATTGTAAAATTACCTAGGTAAGAATTTCTAATAATTAATGATTCATCAATCTCACTTCTTAATTCCATGAATTCAAAGTCTATAGGATTATTAGAATTAATAATCGAAATTAAGTCAATTGATGAGTTAATCATCTCACCAAGATACATACCCCTATTTGTATTATTTATTGTAATATTTTCAAAAGTATAATTATGTGAATTATCGTTTAAGGATATTCCTTGACTAAAATTTTCAATGTAAATATTTCTCATAGATACATTATATGTTGGTTGTCCTACCGAGTTTAAAATACCATAATCTCCTAATCCCGAATTAATTACTGTTAAGTTTTCAAGCTTAATATTTGAACTACCCCCTAAAATAACACCTCTTGAAAGAGAACTACCTGTTAGAAAATTTGAATTTGTAATAGAGACATTTGTTGAAGAACTAGCTCTAACTCCACTAGTCCCATACACTGTGATATTATCTACAACAGAATTTGAACCTATTTGAACTACTCCATATGATGAACCAGGAACATTAGAAATTATACAGTTTTGAAGTTTTCCTTCTTCAACATCAATTACAGATGAAGATCCACCCGTACTAATGCTATTTCCTCTACAATCAAAGTCTCTTATTGATATACATGGAGTTGATGGAGAAGCTTCATAAAATGAACTATTTAATATGTAATTTACAAAATCACCATTATAATAATTTGAATTTTCATAATTATCACATTGAATAATTGGAAAATCTTTTTTTATTATTTCTGTATTATTAAAAAATACCGATCTCCTAGTATAATAATGAATTCCTAAAGTCTCATTAATTATTGAATTATTAAATAAAACATTATAAATTGAGGATTGAACTTCTATAATTTCTGCAGAGTTTCTCAAATTACAATTGTTGTAAGTAATATTATATTTTACTCCAGGAGTTGAAAAATTAAATAAAATACCTGTCTGATTTCCATCAATATAATTCCCTTGACAATTGATTGATATATTATCTGGTATGATATCAAAACAAGAACCTAGACCATTAAAATTTATATTTTGTGTAATCTCAATTATTCTACTAGAATCTAAGTCAGATTCATTAATTTGTGCGCAATTACTATATTGGATTGCAGAATATGAATGTAGTGTTGAGAATACTAATGCTAAAACTAAAAAAAATGATTTCATTACAAAACAATTTTTTTCTTAGTATATAAATATTTCTTGTATTTGAAGAAAAATATTATTTTTCCTTTTGAATTGAATTATACATTACTGCCTGTGATGCTGAGATCCATGCAACTGCTGGAATTACTGCTACAATTAATAATAATAATCCTCCAATTATAATTGGAATATACATTAAAGTTAATCCTAATATGTTCCAAAAGTAACCTTCTGTTAATTTCCAACTTGCTTTAATTGCTTGAATTGGATCCATTTTTTTATCAATAATTAAAATGTTTACAAAAAATAATTTTACTGCAAAGTAAATTCCTGGAATAATTAATGCAATAAATCCAATTACAATAATACATGTTACTAAAATTGATGCAAGAACTGCATTAATATAGTTTCTTTCAAATAAATCAAATAAATTTGTAAATTTAACTTTCTTACCATTTGAAATTAAATACATAATCCATAAGTACCCAATTCCAATTGGACCTGCGATAAGGAAGGAATATGCTAAAGAGAGAAATGATGCTGTCCATGTATTTTCAATTACTAATGAGAATAGTTCTCCATCACCAATTGATCCTAGAATCATTGTTACAATTGTAATTCCCATTAAAAACCAAAATTTTGATTTCATTAAATCAAAACCTCTGCCTAATGTGTCAAAAACATCTGTATTTGAGATAAATTTTTCTTTACTCATAGTTTATATTGTATGTTTGTATTTATTAAGTTAGTTGAAATATTTTTTTGAAATTCTATCTTTATTTTCTTTTAGTTTTGTAAAATACTACATTATTGAGTTCCATATCTATCTATTAAATGAGGTAGAAGACAGTTTTCAATACCTAAATTTTTTGGAGTGTTTAATCTAATTATAGCTAATGCATCAATTTGAGGATTTTGTCTCAATTCTTGTTTAGCTAGTTGCTCTGAGATTATACCATATCCATTTATTTTTTGGTACTCTTCAAAGGAGTTATCTTGAAAATTTAATTGATAGAGCATGTGAGGTTTAGTGTGGGTAAAAAGGATATATGCTTGGTGAGATCCTTCTCCTGTAAATTGGTTTTTTGTAATTAGTTCTAAATCAACCATTGAATGTAGAGCATTTTTTTTTTGATCATATCTTTGTCTTAGTTCATTTAGTCTCACAGATAAATCTTCTAATCTATCTAGATCTACATCATCTCTATTAATATTGTTGCTAATTTCTTCGTCTGCAATGTCTAGGTTAAATTCAACTCCTCCTAAATTCCACTCTCTAAGAGTAAATTTTGTAGTATTTAATAATACTTCTATTTTGTCTTCAATTGATGTCATAATATTGAGAATATATGTATATTTATATGCTAATTGCTTTATGTTTTTATCAAAGATGTGACTAGTAAATGTTAATGTATATTAAAATCTAAGAATAATATAGTATTTAAGTTAATTAAAAAACTCGAAGTTATATTCAAGCGACTCAGAGTTAGGAATTTTTAGAATAAGAAAAATCCCAATACCAACATCAAAGAAACTAAAATTCCTCCAAAAGGAAATAATGATGCTGTAGATTCTGAAACAACTGGTGAATCTGAAACTGAAAAAGGATTTTCATGGCCTTGTAAAAAAGGCAGAGAAGTTCCAGTAAAATTCCAAACCCCACTATCCCAATTTCCAATAAATGGAGCATTTGTATTATCGTAAAAATAAAAAAGATTTGACTCACTTATAACTGAGGCTCCTTCATCATCAAACCCAATTGCTCTTGAAGGGCTTTCTGTAGAATTGTAATAAAAAGAATTTGTAATTGTTGTTGGACCACCAAAACCAGTAAAGTCTCCATCATTAACTCCAACTAAACCACCTGTTGAAGAACTATTAATACCATTTACATTTGATGTTGTAAAAGAATTTGAAATACTTGAATCATATGTATTTATACCTACTAAACCTCCAACAGAATTATTTCCGGAAACACTACCGCTAGAATAACTATTAATTATTGAAGAATCATAAGAATAACCAACTAAACCACCAACAAAATTATTTCCTGAAACACTACTGCTAGAATAACTATTAATCATTGAAGATAAATAAAAATAACCAAATAAACCACCAACTTCATTATTTCCTGAAACACTACCACTAGAAGAACTATTAATAACTGAATCATCGTGAGATATACCAACTAAACCACCAACAACATTATTTCCGGAAACACTACCGCTAGAATAACTATTAAGAACTGAAGAATCATAAGACTGACCAACTAAACCACCAATAGAAATATTTCCTGAAACACTACTGCTAGAATAACTATTAATTATTGAAGATAAATAAAAATAACCAACTAAACCACCAACATTATTATTTCCGGAAACACTACCGCTAGAAGAACTATTAATAACTGAAGAATCATCTGATATACCAACTAAACCACCAACAGAAGTATCTCCTGAAACACTACCGCTAGAATAACTATTAATAACTGAAGAATCATCTGATATACCAACTAAACCACCAACAAAATTATCTGAAACATTTATGAAAGCATTTTCAAGACTAATATTTGAAATAGTTCCATTGTTAACAAACCCAAATAAACCCCATCCAAGGTTACCAGTTCCAGAAGTATTAATAATTGTTAGATTTGAAATAGTAAAATAATTTCCATTAAAACTACCTGTAAAAGGAAAATCATTAGGATCTACTAGATCGCAAGATCCAGTACAGTTACCAATTGGACTAAACCAAGGAGCAGAATTAAAAGGAGGAACTGAGCAATCAATATCATCTACTAATTGATAATGTGCTGATAAGTTAAAACTCATATTTTGTAATTCTATACATGTAGAAATATTGTATGGGTCAGCTAGAGTTCCAGTTCCACCCTGAAAAGAAAAAACACCCAAGATTAAGAAACTCAAGGATAGATAAAGTAAAAAAATAATTCTTAACTGTGATTTTTTATACATAGAAAATTATTATCTTAAATACTTTTAAAGATTTGTCGTTACTAATCTTATTTTTTCAAGATGCTATATGTGAGAAATATTTAAATAATAGATATTATTAGTGTTAAAAATTATTTATACACTTTATCCCAGTGTAAAATATCATAGAAAACAATTTTATTATTTTTTATATCAACTCTAAAAAGTACTATGTAATTATCAATATAAATGGTTATTTTAACTCAGTTAGATACTAAAAATTCTGCTTTATTATATCCTCTATGGTAATTCCCCTATCTATTGAAATTAAACTAACCTTATTTATTTTAACAAAAGAAGGGAAACTAGATAATTTTTTTTCTAACTTGTAAATTTCCTCTTTTTCATTTATTCCTTTTTTAAATTTACATTCGTATACATCCAAACTTTTATCTTCATTTTCACAAACTAAATCTACTTCAACTCCTTCTTTATTAAAAAATGAACCTATTTTAAAATATCTATTAGATAAAATTATTTTACATTCTTTTTCAAATAAATACCCTAAATTCTGAGGAATTAATTGAGAGATAATATTTTTTTTAGTTAAATCATTTATGATATATTGTTTTTGTTTCTCAAATATTGAAAACCAAATAAAAATAAAATTATCATTTATTTTATAGATTGTTTTTTTAGAATTCTCTTTATCAAAAAAACTAATATTTTGAGAAATTAAATCTAATTTTTCTAAACTAATTAAATATTTACTAAGTGTACTTCTCTCAATTAAAGAATTTTCAGCTATTCTTGTTAGGGTATTATATCCTTTTGATATAGATCTTAAAATTGATATATAATTTCTAACTTCTCTAAATTCTTCTTTTAATAAAAATGAAACTTCATCATCAAAAATTGATAAATCACTTAGAAATAAATTAGAAATATTGTCTTCAAATGATAAATCTTGATTAATTTGTTTCAAATAATAAGGTATTCCTCCAAAAATTAATTGATACTTGAAGATCTCTTCTAAATTTTTTATTTTACTTAAATAAGATTTTGTCTCAATAATATTAAATGCTTTCAAATTAATTTTTCCTGTTCTCCTCCCATATAGCGGAGAAGAATAAGAAGAAATTTCATCCATGATTGAAATTGATGATCCACATAAGATAAGATTGATTTTTTTATTTAATAGATACTCATCATATATTTTTTGAAATTGAGAGATAATAGATTTATTTTGAGAAAACAAATAAGGAATCTCATCAAAAATGATAGTAAAATCTTCTGGAAGTAAATCTTTAATTTTTGAAAAGTATTCCTCCCAAGAATTAGCGATAATATCATTTAATAAAGAATTATTTAACACTTTTGATAAAATATCTTTAAATCTAATTAGGTTAATTTCAGGAGTTTCCTTTGTTAATAAAAAATATAGTGAATTTTTGTTATTTTTAATTGACTCTTGAAGTAATTTAGTTTTTCCAAGTCTTCTTCTACCATATATAATTATAAATTCAGATTTTTCAGAGCTATATTTTTCTTTTAAAAATTTTAATTCTTTTTCTCTTCCTACAAATTTTTCCATAATTAAAGTATGTTTTAATTATTTATAAGTTTAACTAGATAATTATCTAAATAATTATCTTTTAGATAATTATCTTTGTTAAGAGATTAGTGTTTTTAGTATATCCTGAGTTAGAAATGCTTGAGAATTTGGGTAGTATGGATAGGATTGAAATTAAATTAAAGAGGCATATTTTTTTACTGAAACAACACTAAATGAGTTTTTTTCTAATAAGTTTGAATCTAATTTTTTTAATGCATTATCAAAGATAGATTTGATTTCTGGAGTCATATTTTTTTTAGTAAAACTAATATTATTATTTTTCTCTAAATTCATAAATTCATTAGCAAATGATCTTGAAACAACTTCAACATTTGAAAAATCCAATTCATTATCAGAATTATTTAGTAATTTATCAAATAAGTTGTTTGCTGATTCTCTAGTTGCTAAATTTTTTTGTAATAAAATCATTTTACATCACCTAATAATATTAAGATAAGAAACATTATAAACTTATTTATTTGTAATTTTTAATCAAGAGGTTTATTTATCAGAGGATAAATATCTATTTTTTCTTTTGGTATATTAAAAGAGATATTTATTATTGTGCCATCAAAATTTAGGTCTAAATCATTTAAATCAATAAATTCAATACTCTCAGACTTTATTTTTTTAAATGCTGAATCTTTTGAAATAATAACTAAGTTACCTTCTAAACCTCTACATATCCAATTGTAAGTATTTGGAATACCAGTTCCTCTTTCTTTTTGAGCTTTTGTTGATATTCCTTTAAATGCTTTTTCAAAGAGATCTATACTGCTTTTTTCAAAAAAACCTGAATTAATATATGAATTTTGAATAGAAATACCTGTATCAACTAAACAAATTGCTAATTTTCTCTCATATAATTGGGCCTGGATACAATTAAATTTTGATTTTGAATGTTGTTGTATATTACATATTAGTTCATTAAACACAGAC
>CAKZOW010000096.1 GCA_937138345.1 uncultured archaeon
AAATCTCCGTTTTTAATATCCTGAACACTAATTATACTACCATCATATTTTATGACTTTAGTATCTTTAGCAAAGCATTTACCAATTTTACTTGATGCAGTTGCTAAATATGATTTTCCTTGTTCAATCCCTGGAGATTCTTCCTCAAATCGAGGTAATCCCCAAGGAATACAATTTATTTTACCTGATAAAAGTCTTTTTCGTCTATTTATCAGGTCTTCGTATGTTCTATTAAATAATTTATTATCCATATTATGCTTTCACATAATATTAAAAGTTTAATTTAAAAAATTACTAATTGCGTAATATGATTTAATCATTGAATTATAGTGTTTATGTTCATAAGTTTCAATATTATTATCATCGTCAAAATCTTCTTCATCATCATAATTATTTATAAAATAATAAGTACCATGACTACTTTTTGTAGATTCAAATACTATTTGTTTTATATCACCACAAAATAATGTTTTTATATTACATTCTGAAAGTAATTTTAATAATACATAACTAATCATAGATTTACTATACCTTTTATTAAATAAATATTCTCTAAGATATTTTACAGTAACACCAGTATAACCTTTTAAAGAATAATCATCATAATCATCAATATATTTTCTAGAATCACCATCTAATACAGTTAAGTATTGTGAATCAGTTTCATTAAAATATTTTAAAATACCTTTTTCTAGTATTTCTAACTCTTTAATTATTGTTTGTTTATTCATATCCAAAATGTTTTAATACTGGTAATACATCATATTTATCTGTTTTAGCTTCTCTAAATTGACTTAGTAATTGACTACCTCCATAACTAGAATTAGTAAGTCCATTTGCAGTATCACCTTTATATCTTCTATAATGCCAAATACCTTTTAAATCGTTAACTATACAATTTACTAAAGAATGTCCCCATCCATTACAACTCATTGTGCAACTATTAGCTAATAAAATAGCTTTTAAAGGGTCTATATTCGGGTGTAAATCTATAATTCTTTTTGTCATTATAACAATATCATCATATTTATTACAACCTTCCCATAAATATCTTATAGCTGTTAATATAAACATAGTTTTACCTTCACCTAAATTTGGTATAATTAAATAATTATCTTTAATAGTAATTTTAGTTTCTAT
>CAKZOW010000097.1 GCA_937138345.1 uncultured archaeon
CTATCTAACATTTCTGTCATTGTACGTTTAGATTCAGGATCTTTACGTTCTCTAAATTTATCCATTATCATTGAGCTAGCATCAGCAAAACTCTTACCTCTTGTGTATGCTGGTAAGTGAAATTGATTTGTAATATCTTCCATTATTTTATTATATTATATTCAGTGAAACATTCATTCATTCCTTCAAATTGTAATAAAGGTAAGTATTTAAATTGTTTATTTTCATTATGATATTTATGTTCTAATTCAGAAATATATCTAGACTCTCCTATTACCATATCAATTATTTCATAATCATATGGTAATATATGCTTACTTGGAAACCTTTGTTTAACTTTTAAAAATGTTTTTCCGATTTTGTAAAAAGTTTCACTAGTTACTATATTAGTACATTTAATAATATATACTTTAAAACTATCAAATCTTTTTGAACGGTTGCCAGCTTTTTCCCAACTAGTATAACTCCATCCTGATGGATTTTCACTATTAGCTCGCTTAATTAATTCCCTACCACACTTAAAACAACCATGTCCTTTTAAGTGGTTAGAAGAAGTCACTTTAAAAAGACCATGTTTTTTACACACCACCTTCATATGAGAATGAGCTTCTAAATATTTGATTTGGGTATAACAGTACTTATTAGCATGTACTTTAGCTGCCTTATATTTAAAAAGTCTATTTTTCTCTATAGAATTTATTAATCCTAATTCAGCTCCTTTTAGTAAATTAGCAAAAGATATTTTATATTTAAAACCATTATTATCAATAACTATAATTTTATTATTACGATTATTAGGTATTTCAAATTCTTTTATATCAGCTCTTTTTTTATTTAATATAGTTTTAAAATATAAATATCTGTCTGTACAATGCTTATCTCTAGGATATCTACCTTGTCTAAGTTTTTCAGTACTGCATATAAAAATAGTATTAGTTTCTAAATGTAGTAGTTTTGTTTTGTTTGAAGATCCACTATATTCTGTTAGTATTTTAAAATTAGATGTTAATTCTGGATGTAGCCTATTTAAAAATTCTTCCCGTGTTAATTTTTTCATATATTCAATGGGTTATTTCTTTTTTTTCCATTTGTCAATAATCTATCTGAGAATATATATTTACCATCCTCGAAATCAAAACTTGTCTCATTCTGTTCAACAGTATTTAATTTTCCTTGGTTGTCAGTTCCCATTGGTATACCATTAAAAGATTTATTTTGTTCATGAGAGCCTCCTTCATTAAATTCATTAAATTCACTCTGGTTAACAGTTGAATTTAATTTACCACCATTAGCTAATTGATTTGGACTAAGTTGTATATTCTGCTGAGGAACTCCTTGTAACTCAGACGATATTGGTTCTACATTAGGTTTAGTAAGATAGTGCATTAAATCAACCTGTTTCTCTAGTTCAGGTTGTTTATAATGTTCCATAGACTCATTAAATGATTTAGTTCTAGCTTCTAAATCTTTATTCTTACCAGCCCAATGATATTTAGACCAAAAATCTACAGTAGATTCTTTACCATCAATAACATTTTTAAAATTAGCTTTAGGATGTCCCATCATATTACCAAGAAACATAATATCTTGTTGATAACCTTTTAGTTTACTAGCATCAGTACTTTTACCTTTATAAACATCATTTAACCATTGTGGAGGCGTAATACCATTTGCTTTCATATATTTATAAGTACGATTAACAGCAGTATTAGCTCCTTTATTATCACCAACTTCAAATTGATATTTACCTCTACCAGGTCCACCACCTTTTTGAATAGCTTTAGAATCTGATTTTGATTCATGATAACCTATTTTATCCATTAAAAGGCGATAGTCTTTATAACTACCACCTTTTTCTTTAATTATTATGTCTAATAATTTTCTTAGTTCCTCATTCATATGTTTTACAATATAATATATTTTGTTATAAAAGTCAAGTTTTTTAGTCTATATTTTATAATATTTTTGTTTATACAATATAATTTACACAGTGTAATTGATTAAAATGTCATGGAGAATAAGTTGTGTATTGTCCGTTTTATTCAACTCCAACTTTAAAAATATCCAAGGATTTCTAATTCTATCTCTAGTACCTTGATTTCTCGCTATAATAGCACTCCACT
>CAKZOW010000098.1 GCA_937138345.1 uncultured archaeon
CCTTCGCTCTTGATTGTAGGTTCAGCAAGCCTTGGTGCCACATATTTAAATAATACTGATGTTGAAGTTACTACTAAAGCTAGCAATGGTGATGCTGGAGGTTTAGAAAAAGTAGTCTCTAGGACTCCACAATTCTACAATTTAGATTTTGTAGATGACAAAGGAAAAATTACACAGGAGAAATACTCAGTAGATAGTTCCGGTATTACATTCCACATAGAGGGAGTTAAAGTACCTCTTACAAATTATGAATTATTTAACAATGTACTGAGTCCAAATGAACATACTAACCCATCTACTTGTGCTCTAATTTACCGTTTAAAAGATGCACAAGATTCTACAATAACTGAATCTTTTAATGGTTTTGAAGATTTATTAGATAAATATAACTGCAACTAATATTAAGAAAAATGGCTTTACCTAACAAAACACTATTTGGAGAAGAATCTGAAGAATCTGTAAAAGAAATAAAATACTATGAGGAAGAAGATTCAATTGAAAATAAATCCCGAGTAACTGTAATAAATAAATTTTTAGATTCCTTGCCTTCAAAAAATGGTATTTTTGTTAATGGATTAATTGAAGAACATATTCTATTAGAAGCTCTAAGAAATACTAAAGGAACAGATAATCTAGAGGAACCAAATAAACTAGATCTACAAAGAAGAGTTTACAATTATTTGTGTAAAAAAAAAGGGTTGCAAAAATCTAATGGTTCTTTTATAAAAGTAGGTGACTCAATTAGTGCTACTGGTCTTAAGGCAATTGAATTGTATAAAAAAGCAAATATGCCCACTGGGGTAATGGGAAAAGATCCTTACCTTCAAATATTTAAAGAGATGGAGAAGGAGTTAAAACTTGATACTAAACCTCAAGAAATAGAACAATTTCCAAAAAATACTTCTCTTAGGGAAAAAAGTATTGAATACTTCCTTCCAAAAGTAGATGTAGCTCTAAGCCACTTTAAAGCAAATAAAATAGCATATAATGTAATAGGTCCATCTTTGCTTGCAGCTGCACTTATTGTACCATATAGTATGTCTTCAATTAGTTCTAATGAAACAGCACCACTTCAACAAAAAACAACTATTTCTAAAACTGTAGAAGAAGTAGCAAAAGAAATACCTTCAAAAACACTTTCAAAATCTCAGATTCATCAAGACTCCTTGCCTAGTATGTATAGGATTAATTCAAAAATAAATTTCAATCAACAAATAACTCATCCATCGCCTGAAATAACTCCTGATGTCCTCTCACAGTACAAAGAATTCTTATCGGATTTAGAAATGGGGAACATTATTACAAGTCATAAAGAAAATTACACTCCAAATACAAAAACAATTGAGGGAAAACTTCATTATGGCTTAGATTTTGTAGATAAAGAAGGAGAGATTAGCTCACAATATTACAGGTTTGATGGAAATAATATTATTTTTAGATATGATGGTGTGGATGTTGAGCTTACTTTTGATGAAGTTACTAAAAATTTGTTAAGTGAGAATAAACTCACTAACCCTTCATCTTGTACTTTAGTACTAGGTGCAAAAAGCGTAGATAAAGATAAATTAGATACTCTTATCTCTACTTATTGTAGTAATAATTAACTCCTTTTTAAATAGTATTTCAAGCATGTTTTATTTTGTTTTTACTTTTAAGTTACTAATTTCATAAGATTTATAAATAAGGACATCTTAATATGTTTAAAAGAATGAAACACTCTACAAAAATATTACCAACATTAGTAGCTACAGGTACTATGTTAACTTCACCTGTAATGGCACAAGGAGACGAACAACGTGATTTTCTTGAAAGTCGTGCTAAAGAAATAAAATCCGCACAGGAAGCGCCTAAGAGTTCACTTGATACAATTGCTACTCTTGGGGATGCAAATGGTCCTTATTGTAAAGATTACGTAAAATCTTATACAGATACTTTCGAATTAGTTAATGTAAACAATCCAGATGATAAAGTTAAATTCACAAGTGCTAGGTGTATACCAGAAACAACTAACCCTGACGGAACCAAAGAAAGATTAAGTGACAGAGTTTTTTCAACAATTGAAGCTAATGGTGTTTCTCGAGAAGCTATCCTAAATTTTGGACCATTAAATAGTTATGTTAATATGGATGCGTACAAAGAAAATAGAAATGGAATGTTTAGAATTGAATATGATGGACCTATTCCAGAAGCAAATATTGGAACTCCTGCTGCATCTGAAGTAAATTCAACTACTAAAACAAACTCCGATGTAGATGAAGTTATTCCTCTCTCCGGAGGAAAAGATTCAGAAGGGTTAGTTGTAGAAGGTCAAAGAAATTATATGATTTTGCCAGTTTTTGGAGAAAGAGGTGCTAGAGTTACTCTTCAAGATGATGGAAACTATTTAGTAGAGCCAATAAAGACTATTGCTGGAGTAAATATGAATGGAGAAATGGAATATTCATTTTATTCAGGAGCACAAACTTGGAATAAAAAACAGTTAGACTTTTCTCTAGGATATAGGTTTTTCCACGCAGAAAATAAAACTATTGCAAATTCAACTTCAATGGGTGAAAAAGAATTTAATCACATGGAAAATTTAGACATTGCTTTATGTAATGATAAAATAAAGCATGGTTGTTTTACTGAAAATGAAGCAGCTCAAATAGGTGGTATTGTTGCGAGTATTGAAATAACAAATGATGCAATTAATAATGGTCTTTACAATCCTGAAGAGCATTTTGAGAGAGGAACTATGACTGAATATGCAAAAACAAATTGGGGATATGTTATGCCTGC
>CAKZOW010000099.1 GCA_937138345.1 uncultured archaeon
ACCGTTTCATCATAACATCCATTACGATTCATATAAGCTCCCCAAAAGTATCCACAATTTGTAGCACCTCCAACATTCTTATCAAATACATTTGGTATAGAATATATATTATAAGCTTCTGACTTGTAAAATAACTTTTCAGAACCTTCAAATGAAGCTCCTTCAGTATTGTGAGTAATAATACCATTTACTACATATGTATTAGTATTATTAGCAGTTAAGTTATATACAGTTTTTATACCAACATTCTCAATGCTTATAACTTTTTCAGTTCTAAAGTTTAAATCCCTACTATTAGGAATTTTATCTTTAAAAATACTTTTAATCTTTAATAATCTTTCTTGTTTATGTTTACATAACAATGTTATATTATCTACAAAATTAACAGCACTTCTTGAATCAGATATTATAAATTCATACCAAGGATTAACATCTTTTATAGAACCTTTTTTATTTAATCTAGGTAAACGTTTTCTAATTTTACCATGGATATTAACTTTATTTAACACCATCATTACTTCTACTAATAATGATTTAGAAGATGAACTTAATGATATTTCTAATAGATCTTTTCCAGTAGATGTTTTACGATAATTTACATAACCATCTGCATCATAAAACCCACCTATTAATTCTAAAATATCATCTCTTGTATATTGTTGTAAATTATGAGGTAATGTTTTATTATTTTTAGTTTGATCTATAATACCTAGTTTTCTTAATTCAGGGCGTATATTTCTAATACCAAGTTCTTTATAAACCCTATTACATTTAGTTGGTCTTTCTAAATAGGTTATAGTATCAAAATTATTTTCTACATATTCTAACACTTTAACATCACAATTTGATAATTTAACACTATGGTTATAACCATACGATCCATCCCCTATCAATAATCCTATTAATCTAGGATTCCACATCTTTTTTTCACCAAAGATTTCAACACTATTTATTATTCCAATATTATTACCAATAACTAAATCAGAAGCTGCTTTAAAATCATAAGTATTTTTAACACGTCCTCTTTTTATTAAAGTATAAATTGGATGATCTGTGCTACATTCTATTTCACGTAAAGTATTTGTAGTAATCTTAATGCATTCCTTTTGAATAGGTTTCTGCCAATATGTTATATCTTCTTTAGAGTAACCTTTTCCATCAAATCCTATTATACCATCATTAATATCTAAATCTTCAATATTTACATATTCACCTTTATTATTCCAAACTTTGTTACCAGCAGTAACGCATCCCCCAGTTCCCCCAGCTAACATAAATCCAAAGGCTACATCACCATCTTCAACGGCTTTTCTATTTACACCCCAAGCAGTTTCTAAATTAGGAAATAAACCATCTTCTTCATAATGAATTAGAGGTCCACGAATACCCCTTGCTTTTTCAGGATTATCCTTTAATGATATACCATATACTGAAGATAACAATCCTTTACGTACACCATAATCATCTTGATATCCTAATTGTATTTCCATACTCTTAACACCATTTGTAAGTCTCAACTTAGAAAAAGGTGTATGTTGAGCAATCCAATCTAAACAGTCGATAACTTTACCAAAAATTCCTTTATCACCAGATAAGAATCCTTTTTCCGATGCTAAATGAAAGTTTGGGTTTCCAGATCCTGGATATATATACATGTTCCTAGGACTCCATGAGGCACATTTATAACTAAATCCAATACCACGACATTTTAAGAGTTTACCATGTTTACCATTAGCTTTAGCTTGATGTACATAATGATGAAATAAATAATCCCCAGCCCAAGGTTTAGGGAATTTTCTAACTCTTTCGCCTTTAGTCTTCTTACTACCTTTTTTAGAATCTTTAGATTTTTCTACTAAATAAATTGGTGAATAATTCCAATAAAAATATAATTCTCCTGGTATCCATTCACCATCTGATTCTCTGACAAGTCCATACTTCCATCTACGCAATTCTTCTTTCCAAAAAGCTGCGTACTCAGATTTAGGATTTGAATTAACAGGTAAATTAGTATACTTACCATTCTTTTCAAAGAATATAGCTCTTTCCCTAAAGAAGTCCATATCCTCTAATAAATGAGGTTTAACTAAGTCTACTATAATTCTACCATCTTCTTCTTTAGGTCTATCTTTAGCATATCCTCTAACAGTATCATCTGAAATTAAAAACTTCAAATAATCTATTGTGGATATATATTCTGTCAAATCATCCCACACTTCTCTATGTAAAGA
>CAKZOW010000100.1 GCA_937138345.1 uncultured archaeon
AACAAACGCAGATGCGGTAGAGACATTAAACAAATTACCACCATCACCACCTGTAGATAAATTACATAGACTTCCGCCCTCATATAAATACCTTCCAAAACCCTTAATTAATAAAATTTCTAATTTACAAGCTTCTTCCCAACTAATATTATTGTGTAGTATTTTTGCTACCCATTTATTATTTTCAGTTATATGTTTCCAATATTTATTTCGGTTTATTTTAAAGTTCAACCTAGACTCAGATTTTCCTATACCTATATAAAAAGGTTTAGTATCATTTTCTCTGTAATGTGCATAAACTATTGCCATAAACTATTTTATTAAAGTCCCTATAGAACCACTATTATTATATTTTTTTAACATTGTTTTTACATAAGTCCTCTTAGGTTTCTCTTTTTTACCTCTATACCTCTCAGTGTGGCAAGCCATTATAGATAAACCAGAAGATATAGTAGCATCGTATTCTGTCCTATGGTCTGGGTCAAAAGCTAACCAATCTTTTAAAGTTTCATTAAAAGGCATGTCACCCATTTCACCTATAGGTCTTACCATCTTTTCTTCATCAGAATAAACTCCTACATAATTCTCAATCCACAATCCTATCGAGTTCATGTGAGAATCTAGTATATCTTTACCAGACATTACTTGACCTCCATACTCTTTTTCGTTTGGGTTCAATTTACTTTTAGGTCTATCTAATCTATCCATAGCAAAACCTCTGTACCCCCTATTTCTCATGTGACGTAGTAAATCAATTCTATTTGATTCCACTAAAATTGGAGAACCATAGAATCTACAGCACATTATAACATCCTCAAAAAATACAGTTTCATCAGAAGGTCTAGCTAAATATTCTAATACAAATTTATTAGATGGTGCGCCCCCTTCTGGATTAATTATAGTTTTACCATGTATACCTCCTTTAGAACCTTTACCATGGGTAGATTTTAAAGAAAATGGGTCATTCCCAAACCTAACTAACTCTAAGTTTAGTGGGTAAAATTTTTCCCCTATTTTCTTAACCCTATTTCTTAAATGTTCTGTGTCATCAACTTTTGATGGCATCCAAGCAATTTTAAATCTACCTTTATCATCTGGGTAGAACTCTACATCTCCATCTACTACATTATTCTTCCACCTAAAGTTTCCAGAAGTATAAAGAGATTCTGTAGGTTGTGAATCGTTATAATCTATTTGTGCATATAACTTTGTTAAATTATAAACACAATTATTAGATTCATCTCTAAGAGCATGCTCTAAAGTTCTTGGATAAGTTCTTAACTGTTCATTAAGAGCTTTATCCGATTGTTTTTTCTTTTGAGCCTCTACTGCTAAAAGATACTCTATAGAACCTGTTAATATAGGTTCACCGTTTACACTGTAAGTTTCATTTTCTGGTTTTACAGTGTGGCATTTACCATATTTATCTGGATAGTTTTCCATATTATCCTGTGCGGATAAGAAATACATATACAAACCTGTAGAGGTTTTTTGAGTTATTGGGTCTCTATCTTTTACTTTAGAACCATTAATAAGCTCTACATATTGGTCTCCACCCTTATTTCTAGCCCCCATGGTAGAGCCTATATAAGCTTTACCGACTACTTTACCGTTAGGCATCATTGTAGGAGCTACTTGACCTAAGTGATTAATGTAGTCATGAGGTTTAACCCATTTAGCTGCTTCATCACCTAAATAACCATCTAATTTAACTGAATCATAAGAATCATTTTTAGTTGGTCTATGGTCGATAGTTGTGTTTAAATAATCTTTTACTCCAGTATTTCTAGCTTTTTTAGCTTCTTTAGAGTTATTAGAAGGTTTACCAAAAAATAATTCACTTGGTGAATCCTCTTTACCCCTAACTACTGGTCTAAAATAAAAAGGTAAACTAAGAAACATGTATGATAATTTAGCCCAAGCCTCTTCAACATCGTCTCCAGACTTACTGGTCATACCATACTTAGCATTTGCTGTAGAAGTTGCTTGGTTTAGTATTACACAAAAAACTGCGTAAGTAAACCCTGTACGTCTAGACTTAACAAATAATTGACCTAAACATCTTTTATCAGTTATGCAAGCTTGCATGTGGTAAAACATTTTTAATTGAGCCTCACGGAAGTCCATGTAACCTCCATTATCCAACATTACACACCATTGTAGTGCAAAATAATGGTGACCTGTTAAATACACAGCCTCTCCATTATTATAAAACCATATACCCTCTCTACGTCTCCTGTATTCTTCTCTTATAAATTCATCCCACAACTCAACATTATCTGGGGTAATACCCTCTGGTGCAGCTTGCCTTCTCCAGTATTGTTCTTCCTTATCTAAATCATTAAAGAGTATTAAAGATTTATCTTTTGGTTCTTCTGGTAAAGTAATGTGTAAGTCTTGTAGAATAATAGTTTTACCTTTAGTTGATTGAGGGCAAATATTTACCCCATCAGTATCTTTATTGTACCAAGATTTAAAATATTTTTTAATATTATAGTTTTCATTCTTAGCATACTTTTCTGGGTAACCTAGCTTAAATTCTTTATCTGAAAGGTCTAAATCTCCATCCTCTAATTTATTTTTAAGTTCAGATATAGATTTACTTAAATCAAAAACAGCATTTAAAACAAACTGTTTGGCTATAATTGCTTGACTATGTTTTTCAGCATCTAGGTCGGTATAATCTATCTTACCTCTTAAGGCATGTCTTAGCGTTATTAAGGCTTTATCTCCTGCTGTAACTACTTCTGTTACATAATGTACTAAAGTGTCCTTAGAAGGTGCGTTAGGAGACCCAGACCACTTAATAATAATATCTTTAGCAGCGTTAAATGAAGATACTTTTGATTTCATTATAATCTGCATCTTCTCTGGGTTCAATAAATCCGTGTCATTAAACCTATATTCTAAACCCTCAATTACAGTATCTAGAGCTAATTTTATGTCTTCACTTAATCCTATCATTATATTATTGCTAAAATATCCTTTGTTGACATTTTATAGAGTGTTTCCCCATCTATATTAAATTCGTATTGACTAAAAGATGAAAAAATTATTTCATCTCCTACTTTTACTCCGTTATGTAATAATTCGTCATTAGGGTACTTAACAATTCCTCGGAGCTTGATTTTACCTTTGTGACTGTTAGTGATATCACTATTAATAATAATACCATTAATTTTTTTATCTTCATTATTAATAGGTTTTATAAATACATAAGGTCTTATAGATTTCCATTCACTATTACGTTTAAACATGTAAACCTCAGTTAAGGGTACAAAGTAGATGTTATCTTCTAAGTTATAATTACTCTTAACTTTTTGACCTCTAATACCATTTCTAATCCTAAAAATATTATGGTGGCAAATTACTTCATCCCCCTTTTTTAGAATAGTAAAATCTGGGGCTTC
>CAKZOW010000101.1 GCA_937138345.1 uncultured archaeon
GGAGGAGATGGTACTGGAAACTCATATGGTGGTTCTACAAATGCAGCTAATAATGCAGCAGCTACAGATGCGACATTTGGTACAAGCTATTCTAATAATTACAGTTATAATTCAGCATCAAGTACTTCTTTATCTAGTAGTAAGGGTGGGCAATCAGGTGTAGCACAAGAAAGTGTTACTGAGTCAGACTTTAATACACCTATAGACCAAGACTTTTCTAGTGTATATGGTGGAGCATCAATGACAAGTGCTGAGTCTGCTGGTTCAGTATCTAGTGGTGCTAATTATGCTGATTATGATGCTGGTATTATGGAAGCCGAAGTAGACCAATGGGCTGGACATGATGCAAGTATTGATTACGAGACTGGAGCTTACAGTGCTAATGTAGCTACTGAGAGTATGTTGGGATTTCAAGAAGAGAGTATATATGGAGGACATGGATATGGTCAAGGTGTATTTAATGCTGAGTATTCATCTAATCCGTTTAGTACCACTACATACTCTGATATAAATACATATGATAATGGTAGCTATATATCTACTGAAGTATCTGATAATATTCTTGGTACAACTACGAATACTACATCTGTGGCACCAGTGCAAGGTGGTGGCTGGTCTGTAAGTGAGTTTAAAGAAGGGACTTTCACTGATTCAGCATATGGAGTTAGTACTACTGCTACTGGTTTAATAGGTAAGAGTTATCATAGTACACATGTTGGTGGAGCTGGTTTTGGCTACGATACTCACTATACAACTAATAATCAAAAATTGGGTGGATTTGCTGAGGCTGGAATAGATATAGCTGAGATGCTTATGGGTGAAGATGTAGACCAGAGTACTGCTGATACGGCATTCGCAGTTGAGTCTATAGCTGATATTGCAATGGGATTACAAGATTTACCAGCCATGATGAGTATAGTTGGAATGAGTGGTGTACCTAGTGCATATAGAGCTGTAGCAGCAATAAGTTCTGCTATGAAAATGAGAAGTGCATATAAAGGTATTAGTGGATTAGCTAACGAATATGGATTAAGTGGTACTAAAGGAGTTACAAATGCTAAAGATAATAATAGCTATACTGGAGGGGATTCTATGACTTCATATGGTAATGGTGATAATAGTTTAACTAACAGTCAATCTATTGGTCAAATTCAAGGTAGTGATACAAAACCAGTAGCAACATCTGGAGGAACTCCAGTACAAGCAAGTACATTGAGTAGTATTCCACAATATGCTAATATCGCAGCTATATCAGGTCATACTGGTAGAGAAGACTATTCTTGGAATAGTATGCAGACATTTAGAATAAACTATACGGGAGATAAAACATGAGTATAAAAGAAAGGTACGAGAAGTTAGCTACTATTCGTAAAGATTATGAAGATAGGGCTGAAAGCAATAGTGAGTTAACTATACCAGCTATATTTACAGATGAAGCATTTACTGGAAAGGATAGCTTAGTTGATAAAGAAGTTCAGTCTCTTGGTGGTATGGGAGTTAAAGCTCTAGCATCTAAATTGGTTATGTCACTAATGCCACCTGAAGGTAGGTTCTTCAGGATTAGACCTCATAGTGGTGCTATGAATGAACTGACTGGTGGAGATAATAATGCTAAAGCTCAGGCAATTAGTATTATGTCACAAGGTGAAGAGGATGTATTAGCAGAAATTACTAAGCAAGATATACAAACTAAATTCTTTACACTTATGCAGTACTTAGCTATTACAGGGAATATGCTAGTAGAAAAGCTACCAAAAGAAGGTCTAAGGTTACATTCACTTAGAAACTATGTTGTTAAAAGAAACAGTAGAGGTAAAGCTATTGAAATCATATTTGTTGAGAAAGTTGTTAATTCCGATTTAGTTGACTTTGGTATTGAACTAGCAGAAGATGAAGAAGCTGAATTATACACTAGAGTTTATTTAGAAGAAAAAGATAGATGGATACAAGAGCAAGAAGTTAATGGTGATATTGTAGGTGATGAGAAAACATTCAATAGCAAGAAGTTACCTTATAATCCAGTAGTATGGGAGCTATTGCCAAATGAAGACTATGGTAGGTCATATGTAGATGATTTAAGACCTGATTTAATGCAATATCAAAACTGTATTAAAATGTTAATAGAAGGTTCTATCGCAGCAAGTAAGACTGTGTATATGGTTAACCCTCTTGGTCAGACTAAAAAGAAAGACTTGTCAGAAGCAGCTAACTTAGATATTATTGATGGTAGAGAAGAAGATGTAACTACACCTAAAACTAATAAGAACTATGACTTTCAACAAATATCACAATTGATACAAGATTATAGAATGTCACTAGGTAAAGCATTCTTAGATACTGGTTCAGCTAGAAGAGATGCTGAGAGAGTTACAGCAGAAGAAATACAAATGATGATTAGAGAATTAGAAACTGTATTAGCTGGTACATTTACTCACTTTGCTACTAACTTATTAGAGCCTATTGTACAATGGATTATAGATGAAGTTGGTATTGAAGTAGGTGATGGTACAGATATTAATATTGTAGTAGGTGCTGATGCACTAGCTAAGAGTAGAGAAACTGAAAAGACTTTACAATATGTTAATATTTTACATAGTTTAAAATACAATGACTATGTTAATGAAGGTGAAGTAGTTACTAGATTAGCTAATAGTATTGGTATTAATCAAGTAAACCTAGTGTTAACACCTGAGCAAGTTAAACAAAAAAGAACAGCATCAGCACAAGCATTACAAGCACAACAGGCTGGTATGGCTGGTATGGCAAGTGCTGGACAAAATGTAATGAATCCACAACAACCACAAGGAGGTCAATAATGGCAATGAGTAGAGGAGCTATTTTAACACAGCAACAAGGGGTAAAACCTGAAGTTGTTGTAGAAGTTAAAGTTAAAAGTGATAGAGAGAAGCTTATGGGAGAACTAGAAGCTAAAGGCATTGAGTTTAAGAAAAACTCTTCAAATAAAAAACTACAAGAACTATTAGGAGAGTAATTTGGAAAATGTAAATAATCAAGGTCAAGAGAATTCAAACTTAGCCAATAATGAGGGTGAGAATAATCAAGACTTAAATGATAATACAAATTTACCATCAGATAAAAATATTGAGTTGTCACCAGAAGAAACGATTGCAAAACTTAAAGAAGAAAGAGATAGAGCTTTAAAAGACCATAGTGAATTAGAAAAGCTATTGGGAAGAAAGGGCAATGAAGAAGGTCAACGTAAAACTGCTGAGAAAGAAGCACAACAAGCTAAAGAATTAGCTGATAAACAATCTGAATTTTATGACAATGAATTAGGTGAGTTTGTAAATAATGGTATGGATATTACTGATGAAGTTAAAACTCAAATTGAAGAATTAGGTATTAGTGAATTAGAGCTTAAAGTTAAAGCATATGAACATAAAGACAAGCTAGTATCTTTGTATTCACAAGCTGGTTCAGAAGAAGCATATAAAGAAATTATGACTTGGGCTAAAGACAACATTCAGTTATCAAAAGAGCAGTTAGCTATTGAAGGTTTAAAGAATTTATATATCAAAGAGATTCAATCTACTAAAGGTGACATTCAAACATCAGCTAATAGAGTTGAAGGTTCAGGTAGTGTTCCAAGAGCTAGAGGTTATGAAACTCAAGGTGAGTTAATGGCCGATTTAAGGTATGTTAAGAACAATCCTAACGATATTGGAGCTAGAGAAAAGTATGAAAAAAAGAAAGCTTTAACTAGCCAAAAAGTTATAAATGGCTATTAAGGGTTGACAAAAGCATTAAAATTTGCTTATAATTACAAAAATATGTCTTGAGTAAAATCAAGATGTTAAATTTCCACATTAACCTAGTCGGGTAGCTTACTTAAGTCCACTTCGTTCAATATGGGTAGATATTTTTGACTTTACTATATTGTTAGACATATGTATTCAGAACGAGGTGTGATACAACAATCACAACAAATTAAATTAAACATAATATAAAAGGATTTAAAGTGAGTTATACAGGAGCAGTAAACTTAGGTGAACTAGGTGGTACGGGAAATGGTACAAATAGAAAGGACTTGTTTCAAGATTATTACTTAGAAACATTAGAAGCATTCACAAGAATGAACATTGGTCAGGGACTTATTATGTCTCAATCAATTCCTTCAGGTAAAGCAGCAGAATTTATTGTTGGTCAGTTCTCAGATGGTACTGATACTAATACACATACAGCTGGTACACAAATCAGTGTAACAGACCAAGCATTCGACCAAAGACTAATCGTAATTGATGATGTTGAATATACAGCTAAAAGAATTGATTCATTTGAAGAAGCTATGGCTCATTATCCAACAAGACAAACAATTACTAACTTTATGGGTGAAACATTAGCTAAGTTTGTTGATAAGAAAATTTTTAGTACAGTTGCAGCAGCAGCAGTAACTACTGGTAAGGTTGGAAACCCTGATGGTGTTACAGTTACGAATGCAGTTATTGCTTCAGCTACTGCACCAGCAGCTATTGGTAATGCTATTGCTGATTCGATCTTTGATGCAGTTGCTAAACTTAGAGTTAACGATAATGCTAATGAGCCAGTTGTAGTTGTAGACCCAATTAACTATTCATATTTAGTTAGAGCTGATAGAATGGTAGATGGTGACTTTACATCAGGTAATGGTGGATTAGATTCAGGAACTATCAAAATGTGTGGTGGAGCTAAAGTTTATCAATCTAATAACTTACCAGCAACAGCTAACTTAGAAGCTTTAGTATTTACTAGAGAGGCAGCTGGAATGGTTACGTTACAAGGTTTAAAAACTGAGTCTAACTATCAAGAAGACTTCTTTGCAGATTTACTTACAGCTAGATTAGGTGTAGGTTATGGTGTTCTAAGACCAGAGTGTGCTTGTGTTATAATGAGTGCATAGATTTAATAGAGGAGTAACTTCGGTTACTCTTCATTTAAGTTTAGAAAGGAATACCTATGACTAACGAAAGCTACAAAAATAAGCTATATGCTATCAATACTATGCTTGAACATATTAATGAATATCCAATAGATACATTAGAAGATTTAAATGCAGTATTAGAAGCACAAAGAGCTAGTTCAGTATTAGATGAAATCACTACAGATGTATTAGCTGAAGAGTGGGATATTAATACTGATGATGATTGGGAAATGAGTCCTAATGCTGATGGTATTATTGGTATCCCAAGTAATGTTTTAGATATTGCTTCTACTAATGGTGACTCAATAATGAGAGACTGGAAGCTATACTCTAGAAATAATAAAAGTTATATCTATAGTGAACCAGTAACTTGTAGGGTAGTATGGAATTTAGATTTTAACAATCTAACATATCCTATTAGAAAGTATATTACTATTAGAGCTTCTAGGATATTTGCTAAAAGATATATAGGAGATACTAAACAATATGATATGACTTCAGATGAAGAGATACAAGCTAGAATATCTGCAAGACAATCAGAAAACAGGACTGGTAAATACAGCTGGAGAAGTGGAATAGAAACAGCATTTAGTAGAACGAGTACACTATAATGTTAGTTAATGAAACTATCCAATCTCTACATGGTGGAGTATCAAATCAGAATATAGAACTAAGAAGAGATACTCAGGTAAAAGAGATGATTAACTGCTTTCCTACATTGGCTTTAGGACTAAGAAGAAGAAACCCTAGTAGAAACCTAATCGATACTGACCCACATACAGATAAACAATGGATGTATGTATATGATAGAGGTCTGCAAGGTACAGATACAGAACAATATGTTATTACTATTGCTGAAGGTTCTAATGAGATTAAAATAATGGATAAGAATGGAATATTTAGAACTGTTACTTATGATGGCAATGCACAAAATTATATAGCTACTAATGAAGGTGCTAGAAGTTTTAGTGCTATAACTATTAAAGATACTACTATTATAGTTAATAAAGATACTAAAGTAGAGTTAGGTGACTCTACTCCTGATGACTCATGGAAGTCTAAAGCTTATGTATGGGTGCAACAAGTAGATTACAATTATCCTATTACTACAACTATCACCCTAGATGGTACTGAGTACACAGCTACATATCCAACTAATACATCAAGTACAGAAATAGCAGCAGAAAATATTAGAGCAGTAGCCAATGGAGTATCAGGGTTTACAGCTACAAGAAAAGGTAGTGTAGTAGAGATAGTTAAAGATAATGGAGAAGAATTAGACTTTATATATTCAGATACTATTGGTGATAGTGCTGGTAGTGGTTGGTGTAAAAACGTACAACTAATTAGTGATTTACCTAAAGATGCTAAATATGAAGGTATTATTGTTAGAGTGACTAATAGTGCTGGTACAGATGAAGATGACTATTATGTTAAGTTTAAAGATGGTACATGGATAGAAACCCTTAACCCAGAATATCCAAGTTCTATTAATGCTGATACTATGCCACATGAATTGGTTAGAAATGAAGATGATACATTTACATTACGAGCTAGAGAATGGGTTGATAGAACTAAAGGTGATGATACTACATCTCCAGTACCTAAGTTCGTAGATGACTATATTAAAGATTTGTATTTTATGAAAAACAGATTAGGGTTTATGACTAGAACTGCATTTGATATGAGTGAAGTAGGTGAATATGGTAACTTCTTCAGAACAACTACATTATCATTAATTGATAGTGACCCAATTAGTTTTGTACCTGATAGTACGAAAGCAGTTAATATGGAGTACTGTGCATTCTTACAATCATCACTTATAGCATTTAGTGATAAACAACAGTTTAAAATTGATGGTGGTAATATATTATCACCTAATAGTGTACAAGCTCAAGTAGTTACAGCATATAATATTGACACTGGATGTAGACCGTTAAGTATTAATAATAAACTATTCTTCGTAGCTAAAGGTGAAAGATTCAGTTCAATAATAGAGTATTTTAAAGATAGCAGAAGTTCTAATGTTGATGGTACTAATATATCAGAACAAGTCCCTCAATATATCCCTAATAACATTAAGACTCTAGTTGGCTCTAGTAAACATAATATGTTGTTCTTATTGCCTGAACCAATAGAGGATGAAGAAAACAATATTATCTATGTATATAAATATTACTATGAAGGTAATGAATTAGTTCAGTCTGCTTGGTTTAAATGGAAGATTAATGGTGACATATATTCTATTGAAACACTAGATGATAAACTTATGATTATGTGTAGACGTAGACCATTTGGCAATACTGAATTATGGGATGATGAAACTTTTTGGGAAGATGAATCAGTATGGAGTGAAGATATATTCTATGATACTATTGAAACTATTGATTTAGACCCATTAGATATAGATAATGACTTTAGAGATAATATCAAAACTGATAGTGATACTGAAGCTCAAAGATATGAAAGTAAAGTTATACTATCGCAATGGATGATTAAGATTAATGACAAAAAGAGAATACATGGTCATCACGATTTTAGAACAATTGAAATTAACTCTGAAGAGAATAGTGATTATACTTTAGTTATAAAAAATCTTAATAGAAACAAGAGGAGAGAGTTAGTTAATAAATATGTTGTAGGTAGAAAACCATATGTATATGGTAAAGCGAAAGATGTTGAGATAGAAATTATCTCTAATGAAGTAGTAGGATTCCAATTAGGTAGTATTACCTATGAAGGTAGTTATACTGCTAGAGGTAAATCAGTTAATTAAGGATTATATATGGCTATTCAAAGTGAGATATACAATGCTGATGGTTCAACTAGAACATATGTGTCAACAAAACATATAGCTTCTAAGTTGCACGTTAGAGTATTTGTATTAAATGAAGAGGGTGGTGATTGGACTATTAAGTCTCAATCAGAATATGAGTTAATCAACAATTCAATAGTGTTTGATAATGCATATGATGGTTATCAAATAGAAGTAAGAGTAGCAGATGATGAAGACGAACTAGGAACAGATATATCAGATATATCATTGGTTGCAAGTAATTTAGATGTTATTACAAGTGTAGCTAACAACATGGATGATATTAATAATGCAGAAGAAAATGCTAATAGTGCTATAATTAAGGCTGCTGAATCTCTAGCTAGTGCTAATGCTTCAGAAGCAAGTAGGTTAGTATCTGATGCAAATAAAGTAGCTACTAATGCTGATGTAGTATTAACTCATGCAGATGTTGTGCTTACCAATGCTGATGTAGTAACTACAAATACTAATGTGGTTCTAACAAATGAAGATGTTATATCTACTGCTAATGATGCAAGTCAAACATCATTAGATAGAATAGCTACTGGTGAGGATAGAGTACAAACTGGATTAGATGTTATTGAGTCTACAGCTCAAGCAGATAGAGCAGAATTAAATGCTAATCTTGCAGATTCAATAAGTCAAGTAGCAAGTTCAGTAAACACTAATCCAGATTCAGTAACAGTAGCTAACAACGAATTAACTCTAACTAACAGTTACTTTAACTATACAGCTGGGATTACGGATAAAGGTTATACATTAACTTCAAGAGATGTAACTAAAACTGTAGATACAAGTGGTGTACAAGATGGTATTAGTTGGGTTAGTGAGAATAGTGATAATTCTAATAGTTTCTATGATGTTAAGCCTAGCTATGAATGGTCATTAACTGGAGTAGCTTATAAAGATGGTAGTTGGTATAACGATAATGTACTTATGAATCCTACACCTTCATTCATTAAGAATCCAGTTTACATTGATAATGGTATTCCTCAATATATAGATTACTCACAAGAGCTAGAAACTAATGTTATGCCTACAACTGCATTCCCTGATGGCATTTCTTTAGCTAAGACTACTTGGTTAAATGATGGTATTGATTATAATGACCCTGATGCAATAGGAGCTAATCCTACAGCTAAAATATATCCTGATGGGACTATTGTAGGGAGTACGGATAATGGTAGTTATACTAAATACCCTAATGGTGATATTATTATGCGTCCTACTTTTAACGCTACTGGAACTGTTATAAATGGAGGTGTTGTCACCATCATTGCTAATCTCCCATGTACATTAATAAATACTCTAGGAGTTGCTCAGGTTAATGGGGATGCAAGGAATTTTCCATTATTTGTATATTATTGCGAAATATTATCTACAACAACTTTTAGATTTGAAGCAAGAAATGATACTGGCGTAGACAGAGCATATGGATATAGCACAGCTTTATTAATAGGAAAATGGAAATCATGATAGGAAATAATAACGCTAAACATAAAAACGCAAAGTTTACTAAAAAAGAAAAGGAATCTATCTTTGTGGGCAAGACAAGACAAAGTGAAGCTAAAAAAGCTTTACAGAAAGGACTTTGGAAATGAGATATTATGATTTAATAGAAACACCTAAGACTGGTAAAACATTCTCAGAAGGAGGTCTTAACAGACTTCCGAAGACAGATAGTAAGGTTGCTGTATATTTTCAGTCAATAGATAAAGTTAAATATGATAGAGGATTTGATATAGATGGTTATCCTATCCTTAAAGAGTATTCTTTACAAGAAGATGGGACTAGGTTTAGTTTATACTTAGATGTACCAGATTCAGAAGGTGTATATCAACCTGATATTGTGGCAATAGAAGCAGAAGCTAGAATACAAGCTAAGAACCAAGTAAACATAGACTATGAAGCACAGGTTAATGCTTTAACTGAAGGTGTACCTGAGGCTGAGATAAAGACTTGGACTAAACAAGAATTAGAAGCTAGAGCATATAAAGCGGACAATACTACTTCTACTCCATTGATAGATGCTTTATGTGAAGCTAGAGGTGTACCAAAGGATTACTTAATAGGTAAGATTATAGATAAGGCTGAAATCTATGCAGTAGCTGTTGGTACTCTTACGGGAATTAGACAGAAGGCAGAAGATGAGTTTACAGCTTAGTCCATCAACTAATGGATATAGACTATCAGAGGATTACAATTATAAGGATGTAACTGTACCTCAAGGCTATATAACTGATGGTATATCATATAAGTTTAGGCTTATAGGTATTTTCATTAATAGATTTGACTATAGATATATAGAAGCTGTAGTAGTACATGACTACTTAACGGACTTAGATGAATGGGACAAGGCTAATAGATACTTTAGAGAGTTATTGCCTAATACATTGGTTGCTCAAATGATGGTTGATGCAGTAGATTTATATAAATGGATTAAAGGTAAGTAATGGATTTAGATGAAAATAAAAAGATACCATTTGATAAGCACTACGAGCATCATACGTGGGTAGAAGAAAGGAAATTACAAGATAAGAAAGATGCAGAAAGAGCTGATAAGATTAAGACTTCTATTATATCATCTATAGTAGTTGCTATTACTCTTGGTATTGGTTCTATTGTAATTGAATGGTTTAAGAAAGGTGGTAATTAAATGAGAGAGTTACTACTAAGTAAACAAGGTATAAAGATACTATTTAGTGACATAAAGGGTTTATTACTTGGAGTCATTATAGCTTTCTTTGTAATCACATATTGGTTTTCTACTAAACCATTTATAGAAGAAGTAAAAGAACCAATAAGTCCTAGAGTAGTAGTGGCTGGTAAAGAGTTTGAATATTGTAGAATAGTAAACTATCTAAGCAAAGTAAGAATAGAGTTAAGCAAAGAGATTATACAACATACTGATGGTAGACAGATATTGCATCCTCAATTTTCTACTCAAAAGTTTACAAGAACTAAAGGTCAAAGAATATTCTGCAAGAAGTTTAGATTTCCTGAATATTCAGAAGAAGGTAAGTATATTATGCACACTCAAATAACAGCTACATTGTTTCCATTTTGGAATAGCACATTTGAGTTTAGCAATATAGAGTTTAATGTTATAAAGGATAAATGATGAGTATATTAACCAATATATTAACTGGCTCAGTAGACAAGATAGTAGATAGTGTATCTAGTGGTTTGGATAGTCTATTCACTTCAGATGAAGAAAAGCTTATATTGCGAAATGAATTACATAAGATTAAGAATGAAATGAAGTTAGAGCAAATTAAAATAGCTCAAGAACAAGAAGGAGAGATAACTAAGAGGTGGTTAAGCGACAATGAAAATATCATTACTAGACTTGTTAGACCTATTTCTTTTTGTTTTATTCTTATACTATTTGGAGCTATTGTACTCACTGATGGAAATGTAGGAGAGTTCAAGATTAATGAAGCATATGTACCAGTTATAGAAACTCTATTGGTTACTATGGTTATAAGCTACTTTGGCTCTAGAGGCTTGGAAAAGGTAACTAAAAGCATGAAGGAAAAATAGTGAGAAGAATAGATGAGATTATAATTCATTGCTCTGATTCTACCTTTGGTTCTGTTAATAGAATTAGAGGATGGCACGTTAATGAAAGAGGATTTTCAGATATAGCTTATCATTATGTGATAGCAAATGGTAAGATATATAAAGACGATACAGTAGGTACTAATATACCTGATGGATTCATCGAAGAAGGTAGACCTTTACACAAAGCGGGAGCACACTGTAGAGGTCATAACTCTCATTCGATAGGTATTTGTATGATTGGAGTCAATTCGTTCTCTGAGGCTCAACACACAAGCTTAAAACAACTACTTATTGGATTAATGGAACAATATGATATAATACCTGAGAATATAAAAGGACATTATGAATATAGTGATATTAAAACTTGTCCGAATTTTGATGTATCATTGATACGAGAAGAACTAAAGGATTAAAATGACATATACAAATTTTGAAAATGGAGATAATAGATTAGATATTAGAACCAAAATAAACAATTTAGGTAATAATACTGTATCTGAAGTAACAGCATTAGAGTTGAAGAATGTAGAACAAGATGGTAGGATAGACAATATAGAAGAGACATTAGAACAAGCGTATTGCTGCTACTCAGGTGAACCAGATATGGTGCTTACTAATACTTTCCAAAAGCTAACAACATTCACTGAGATAGTTACTCCAGTTAATGTAAGTTTAACTGATGGTGTATTTACTGCTAACAAAAGTGGACTATATCAATGGGTTCTTGAAAGAGGGTATACTAATGAAGACTCTAATCCTTCGTCACCAATAGAGATAACTATAGAGATTAGAAAGAATTCATCTAATGTTGTATATAGTAGAACTGCTATTATAGGTGCTGCTACATCTAATGATGAACCAGCTACAGTAACTTTTACAAGTCCTTTTATTATGAATGTTTTATTTAATGATACATTTGAGTTTTATTTTAAAGCTAATGAAGGTGCATCAAGTCCATTAAGTACAATGTTAAATCGAATTCAATTATCTGCAAATAGATTAGGATAAGGATAAAATATGGCATCAAGTGCATTACAGTTTGGTTTGGCTGGAGGTTTTGCAGCTTTAGGTATGAACCAACAAAGGAAAGATATTGAGTCTGGTATCTCTTCATCTATGTATAATCTAACTAGTGCATTAAATATTAGAAACACTCAACGTACAATATTTGAAGCACAAGGTAGAGAAATAGATGAAAGATTAGGTTATCAATTAACTACATCAGACCTAGAGACAGTTAAAGCTAAAGCTAGACTAAGAACAGCTCAAGCTGAAACTGGTACATCTGGTGGTACAAGTGATTTAGCAGTAGCCCAAGCTTATACTGTAGGTGCTAGAAATAGAGAAGCAATTACTATTAGTGCAAGAGATAAGAAGCTAGAGGTAGCTAGACGTAACATTATGAGCAGACTAGAAACTGAGCAAAGAGTTAATAGTGCTATTCAAGATATCCCATCAGCAGATGAGATTACATATAAGATGATGAATACTGCAATAGAAGGTATTAAAACTGGATGGAATTTAGGTTCTAATATTAATATGGCATATGATGAGTATAGTGAGAGAAACGATTTGAGAGCCAAGAATTCTGCGTTGAGTTTAACTCCTAATCAACAAAACTTCTTGACAGCTACTCAAGGTATGTCACCACAACATACAGCAAATATCGGAACTACTTGGACTGCTTCTGGTGTATTTAATTAAAGGGAAACATAATGGCAGTATTAAATGAATTAGCTAAAACACAACAAGAGATACAAGCTCCTAGTGCTAGTACACAAGGGTTGCAAAACGTAAATCCATATAGAGCTAAAGCTAGTAATCTATCTGGTACACTTAACTCTATTATGAATAACACTAACCAACTAGCTGGTAACATAGCCAGACAGATGGAAGGTGAGAAGAAAGAAGAGTTACAATTAAATGTAGATATGGCTAAAGAGATAGCTATGAATAATGCTAGAGATTTATCTACTCAAACTAGACAATTACAAGAGTCTGTAATTAAAGGTGAAGTATCTAGAATGGATGCTACTAAGCAGTTAAATGACTTAGTAGTTAGTCAAGGTGCTATCAATGAGGAGAACCTATCTGATGAAGCTAAAGATGTATACAGAAGATTATATACTGAACCAGCTAATGATACAGCTAGTAAACTAGGCTTACAATGGGGTAAAGAACAATATGGTATTGACCAAGAAGAAGTAGCTAAACATACTGACTTAGCTATTCAAACTATGGGTAAAGATATTACTCCTGAACAATTAGCTGCACTAAAACAAGGATTAACTAATTATCAATTAGATGACTCAAAAGTTGAAGGTGTGCTATTCAATTATATTAAAAAACAATGGGATGCAGATTTAGCTAAAAACCCAAATGTTTTCTACTCTAAAGGTGGTAGAGAAGCTAAGATTGAAGAATACTTTGGTTCATTAAAAGATTCTGAAAATACAGCTATTAAATCTGCTATTAGTGAAGTAGATGGATTAACTAAGCAGAATACATACAAATATTGGAAAGCTGAACAGGCTAAAGTTGATGACAGCTTCTCTAAAAGTATATATAAGTCTGCTGTAAATGACCCAAGTCTTGCTAATATTCAAAAGCTAATAGGAGCAGTTAGGGGTGCTAAAGGTGCATCAGATGATGTTAGATTTAGACTAGTTAACTCTCTTGGTGCTAGAGTTAGAAGTCTTAAGTCCGACATAGATGCTGCTGATAAAAAGAAAGCCAAGATAATCAAGCTTGGAGTAGAGCAATCTGCTGTATCATTTATGGATAAGATTAAGTTTAATACTAATGAAGGTTTAACTATGAATCAAGGTGCTATATCATTCTTAGCTAACCCTGATGCTATCCAACAATACAATAATCTATTAGAAAACTATAAAGCTATATATGCTGACAACCCAAAGAAATTATATGAAGAAACAACTAAATTAGACGAAGAGTGGAATAAGGCTAATAAAGTATCTCAACAGATAACATATGCATTATCTAATGGTGTGAACGAAGAATACTTTCATCCTGATACAAAAGCTGTAGTCAAGAATATAGGAAATAGAGCAATATCTAGTTTCTTATCTTTAAAACAACCTACACAACAAGACTCAATGGATTTAGCTAAAACAATAAGCATGAGTAATGGTGTGCCTGATGCAATGGTATCTATAACACAAGAATCAATAGCTACGGCAGATATCAACTCTCTGAATACTATATATAATTCTATGATTATTACAACACAAACAGATAATCAAAGAATGAATAAGAGAAACTTACTGAAATATAAAAACAACCAAACTCTAAGCTCACTACTTAAAGGTTACACTTGGGCTAAAGACCCAGCTACAGGACAAGTAAATGTAGAGAAAGCTACTATGCTATTACAGAAGATGAATGACCCTGAAACTAAAAATGTAGTTACTACTGCTAAATCAAGAATACTTGGTTCATTGAAATATAAAGTTACAAATGAATATTCCACTGAGAGTGTTAATAGCATAGCTGAAGAAATTGCATTTGATTCAGTTATATCAGGAGAACCAGTGGTTGATTCTGCTGAAGCATTTAAAGACAAGTTAAAAGAGAGGACTTTAGTTACTGATGATGCTACAATATTAGACATCAAGGGAACTTATAACCTAGATACTCTTAATGAGTTAGTTAAGGTCTCTAAAGTTGCAATGAGTGGGTTAGTAGCTGATGATGCTAAAGTAAAAGTAGATGTTAATCCTTCCACTGGTGGAATTAAGTTAACTCAGAATGGATATACACTTTTTACAACTAACAGTAAATCTGAAATCGGAAGCCTAATGTCAGCATTATCTGTTGCCTCAAAAGTAGTTAAGCATAATGCAGAAGTTAAAGAAGCTAAAGATGAAGCAGATGAAGAGAAACTAGAAGAGATAAATAACAATGCTAGGATTAGCCCATTGCTTGGTTCTCAGTATGATATTGATGAAGCTGGTGAAGTTATAACTAAAATTAAAGCTGATATACTTGGTATGACAAATACTATAGGTAAAGTCCTAGGAAAAGAAGCTGAGAAGAATGGTAAATTTTTAGAGGATGCTTATAGAAAAGTAGGAGCAAAATAATGCCTAGCGAATATGGATTAGTAACAGACATACAGAACCAATATCAAGCACCAGTAGAACAAGAAGAATATAGTACATCTGAAACTATTGGAGCTTTATTTGATGTTAATATAATAGGACATAAATACTTATGGAATAACGATATTAAGTGGGATTATACTGATGAGAATTTTGACCCACAACAAGCAGATGAAGTATTTGATAGATATGGAATATCTGAAGACCACAGATTGGATTTGCTAGATAGTTCAAATAGTATCCAAGAACTAGAAGACAGAAGTAAGTATAGAAGCGAAGTAGATAGGTCTATGGAAATAGTTGACTCAATGGGTGCTAAGGGTATAGCTTTATCTATGGGTGTATCTCTACTTGATGTACCATCCTATATAATAGGTGCTGGAGTTGGTAAGGTAGCTCAAATAGGACATACAGCATTAAAATTTGGTAGAACTGGTCAACTGTTAACTGCTGGTACTGCTGGTGCTGTAACTGGTGTAGCATCTGTAGCTGGATTAGAGGCAACTCTAGGTAATGAACTTACGCAAGAGCAAACTGCTATCACTGCTGGTTTAGGATTCCTTATTGGATATGGAGCTAGTCGAATTGGTATGCCATCTATCCAAACAGATATGAATATAGCTAAGACAGGAATGAGTGGAGTACCATTAAAGAAACCAATACTTAGTTTCCTATATTCTGATGCAGATAATATGAAGTATTCAACTAATGTAGCAGAAAGAGAAGCTGGTATGAAAGCTAGTCCAGCAATGGACAATAGAGGTTCTCAGACAGAGGATACTGTTACTGACTTAGATGCTAAGTATAATGCTAAAACACATCAAGCTATGCATGAATATAATGAATGGTCTAAAGTAGATTTTGAAGCTGAAACCGGTAGGAAGTTTACAGAAGAAGATGATATGACTATTAATTATCATGGTCATAAGATAGACTCAGAATATACTAAAGCCAAAGATATAGAGTATAGTAGACTCAAAGAAGAGTACAAGCCTGAGATTAAAGCTCAAATTATAGCAGAGCAAGAAGCTATTAAATCATCTTTTGAGCATGAGTTAACTCCAAAAAAGAAACAACCTACAGCTAAATCAAAACGTAAATTAAAGAAAGAATTAGAAAAAACTAAGACCAAGGTAAACGAAGAGTGGAATAGCAAGATACTTAAAGAATCAAGAAAGAATAAGGCTCACGTAGTTGATGACCTTATAGAGCAATTACCTTCTCACTATAGAAAAGGTGTTAGTATTGTCAAAGGAATAGGTAGAACATATGGCGAAGAAATTAATGCTTCTAAACTTGATGGATTGGATGTAGACACTAACTTCTATTGGGAACGTAAGATGGACACCAATAAGATAGCAGATAACTATGAAGGTGCTGTAGATGCATATTATAGAGCCATAGCATCGAACTATAATGAAATAGATGATACTTTATCTGAAGCTATAAAACAAAGCTCTAGAAATATTGTAGACAAGATACTAGCCTCTAAAGATATTATGGAATCATATGAAATTGGAAATAAATTCATTAGAGAACAAATGAAGATGACTAAATCATCACCTAGCCAGTTAAAAGGTAGAAAGCTAAAGATGGATGCATCTGAACTGGTTGAGTTTATGGCTAATGACATGACAACCAATATGAAAGACTATGGTCATAGAGTAGGTGGTAAGCTTAAAGCTAAAAATATATATGGGATAGATAAAAACTACACTACTGAACAGTATATGAAAGATAAAGGTTTTACACCTGAAGGCAAGAAGAGATTTAGAAAAGTAATGTCCTCTACATTTGGAACTAGAAGTATAGACCCAAGGGGGGACACTACATCAAGTAGAGTTGTTAGAGCTATTAACCAATTAAATTATATTAACCTAGGTGGATTCTTCGGTGTTAATACATTATCAGATTTAGCTGGTATAGTTAATGACTATGGCTTTACTAACACAATGAAATATTTCACTAAAGAAGTTGTGGGTACTCTACAGAAAGAAGGCACTCAAGGACTCAAGATAGCT
>CAKZOW010000102.1 GCA_937138345.1 uncultured archaeon
CTAGGAGATCGGTATTTTTTAATAATACACAAATAATAAAAAAAGATTTCCCTATAATTCAATGTGATAATTATAGAAATTCAAATTATTATAACGGTGATTTTGTAAATTACATATTAAATAGTTCATTTTACATTGCTTCTCCACCAACAACATGTATACAAATAAGGGACTTTGATTGTAGAGGAAATACTATTGATATGGGGGGAGGATCATACGTAATTGATATTGAAGAAGGAAAACTTCAAAATTGTGAGCTACCAAATACCCCTGGATCACTATATGGTGCTATTCAAATAGGCTCAAATTCTATTATAGATAATATTACAGTACATGGCGGGTCAGGAAGTAGGGTTAGTTTTTCAACAAATGTATCTATTCTAAATTCAATTTTTCTCACAGATAACTCTTTTTCAAGAGGTGTTAGTATTGAAGGTAGTTCAAATATTAAACTTGAGAATTTAACTATAACAAATTCAGGTTTAGGAAATTATGGTATCCTAAATTCCCCTGGACAAGGAACATATAATGTATCTATGAAAAATATATATATTGAGAATTTTACCCGAGGAATTTCTTTAAATGGTAATTCGCAAAACTATATTTTTGAAAATATTACTATAAATAATACAAATAAAGGAATGTATCTAGGGGAGATGATTAACTCATCAATTGATTATCTCTCAATATTAAATACAAATGACCCCATAGACTTTGAATTAATGGAATTGATGTTCCAACCAGATGAAGCATTAATTATTAGTAATTCTTATTTAGGTAATTTTACAACAATTGCAAATTCAGTTTCAAATTGGAGCGATGTAAATGTTTCTTTTTTCTCAAATACTTTTTTAGAAAATTCTGCTCCAGAGAATGAATGTTTTGATTCCTTAAATACAACATGTAATATATTTATCTTGCAAACTCAATCATTAAACTCTGGGTCTACAGCATCGCTATTCCCAATATCATATATTATACCATCATTACTCATAGTATTGAGCTTTTTTCTTATACCTTAACTTCTTTTAGATAAAAAATATTTATATAAGAATAAAATTCCTATTCATTAATGTATAAACTCTTACTACTCTTCATTATTTCTCTTCAAGCATCATATGCTCTAAATCTAGACTTAAAAGAAAATCAAGAAATCTACATCAATGAAGATAGAGTAACACTCACAGTAGAAGGAGAAGCAATATTTTCTAATAGTACTTCACCAATTTATGACATAACTATAGAGCAACATTCTCCTTTTCTAGTAAATAGTCAATATAATAAAATAAATATGACGAATTTTAACTACACTATAACAACCACAATATCAAAATCACTTTACAACCAATATCTCCTAGAAGCAAAAACATTTTTTGAATATACATCAAAATTTGATATACAAACAAATAGAATAGCAACACTTACAAAATACAATCGTTACTCAAATGAAACATTTTCGCCACGTAGAGTAAAAATTGCACTTACTAATCCTACAAATTATCTGCAAACATATTATATAACATTAATAAAAACTAAACCAAATCAAGTAAATGATTTTAGAAATCAACTCTATCTAAAAACCAAACAAGAGCTATTACTTGAGCCAAATTCATCACAGAACTATAACTATACAGATGAGCTCTCAGAGATAGGAGATAGTTACTTTTTAGAATATGAAGTAATAACTCATCCAAATATTACTAGAACCATTGAGAAATATCAATCCTCAGAATCTAAAACCTCATCAGGGGGAAGTTCATTTTCATTAATTGCAAAAGACATTATTGTCGATAAAACTCTATCTCCTATACTCTATACTAAAGACGAACCAATAACTATTACCATTTTACTCTCAAACCCAAATCCCTATACAGTCTCTTCAATTGAGCTTTATGACACAATACCTAAAGATTTCTATATTGAAAACAACCCAGGGTTAAGAGAATTCACACAAATAATTGATCTACTTCCATTTGAGACAAAAGAAATTACCTACTCATTAATATATAGAGGAGATCAAAATTCATCCATACTCCCAGGAATTAGAATTGAACAAGGATCAAAAACTATTGAATCTCCTCCTCTCCAAATCTATCAAAAAGCACCAGAGTCAAACCCACAACTCTTAATTCAAAAAACAATAACTCCGCTTACAAATACAACATATCTCATAGAAATTACAATTGAAAATATTGGTTCTCAAAAAAGTGATGAATTTACACTCTATGAAAATAATAATTCCTATTATATCCCTGCTCTACCGAGTAATCAAATCTACGAGATTATCTATGAAACAGAAAATCTAGATATAAATGAACCTAGCATATCTAAAGAAATTCCCTACACTACATCTTTGATTCTCAATGAAAAACTATCTACAACACATTCATCAAAATCAAATCAAAATTATTACACTTTGGCCTTAATAGGTCTTGCAGCCATTCTTTTAATATCTGATATCGTACTTTAAATCAAATTTATAAACAAAGAATTACTCATAACTCTATGACATCACAATTTATTGAAAAAGTAAAAATTTACTTAGATCCAACTCTACTCTCATCACAAGCATATAGAATTTTTCTACTTGTAATGTTAGTAGCAATTGGATACTTTTTTGAAGAACAACTCCAGCAAACAATAATTATAGGAACACTCTATTTTCTTCTCTTTAATTATTTATTTTTAAATATTATATTTAATTATGGATCACAGCTCATCAATTATATTTATACTAAAAAAAATAACTTACCAAGAGATACCCAAGATAACTTCACATTAGGAATATTACAATTATCATTTTTTCTAAACCATTTTATCTATATTATGTTAATAATTCATGTATTTATTATAGAAATTCAAAACCTACTCACATCAATTAGTATTGTAGCCGTAGCTTTTGTATTAATATTTAAAGAATACATCTCAAATTTTTTACATGGTCTAAATTTAATGTTCTCAAAAGATTACAGAGTAAAAGATACTGTAAAAGTTGGTGACTCAAAAGGAAAGATTGTATCAATTTCATTTAGTAATGTACAATTAAAAACAGACTCTGGAGATATTATCTATATTCCAAATTCAATTTTTTTAACAAAAGAAGTAACTAATTTCTCTAAAACATCACTTAAAAGTATTAGTTTTGAAGCATCAATTTTAAAACAATCAGTAAAAGATTTTGAGAGAAATAAACAACGTTTTATTGAAGAAGTCTATGATAAATTTACAGAATATCTCTCAAATAAAAAAAACATAGAAATGAATTTCAGTAAAGTTGAAAAAAATTATATGTTTCTAAACTTTGACATCACATTAGTAAAACACACAGGAGAAATTGAAAGAGAATTAAAATCCTATATCTTAACGCAATTAGCACTTAAATTCAAATCAGAGTAATTTCTGTTCTTTTTTTGCAACATCAACACTTTCATAAAAATCAACTATTTTACTATATGAAGAATCTTTATACTCAGGAACCCAATAAGAAATAAATTCATGTTTTGGATCATAATCTTTAGTTTGCTTAGCAATATTAAAATATCTAAATTCTCTTGAATCAGTCCCACATCCAGCAATATATTGCCAATTTAAATAATTAGACGCAGGATCATAATCAAGTAAATACTTCTCAAAAAACTCAGCACCCATCAACCAGGGAAGATGAAGATTTTTTACAAAAAAACTCGCTACATTTTGACGAGCTCTATTTGACATAAAACCAGTTGTCTTTAGTTCTCTAATTCCAGCATCAACTAATGAATATCCAGTATTACCTTCTACAAAAGTATCATAAAATTCTTTATTATAATTTGAATAAATATCTTTATTCATAATACCTTTCTCTAAAAATAATAATTTTCCATACTTTAAACTAATGAGTTTAGAGTATTCTCTCCAGAGTAACTCAAACTTAACCCAGTAGGTGGAAGAATTACTAATTTTTTTAGTTTCATAAGAATTAATTTCATGAAGTATCTCTTTAACATTGAGGAGACCAAAATTAAGAAGATACGAAAATCTAGTTGAAAAATTACTCCCAATCATTTGATTTCTTGTTTGTTTGTAAGTTTTAATATATTCAAATTTCCAAATATAATTGTGTAGATGCTCAAATGCATTTTGCTCAATTGGAGTAAATAGTAGCGCCTCATCTTCAATACCTAACTCTTCTTGAGATAGGTCCATATTCAAATCAACACAGCTACATTGAGGAATTTCTCTTTGTGGTAATTCTACATCATAACAATTTTGTTTTTCCACAATTTTTCTAAATGATGTAAACGTATCAGGAACTTCTTGAATTGATGAGAAATATTTTTTATAATCAATAAATATTTGTGTAGTATATTCTCTGTAATTCACATTACATTTCTTAGCTAGTGTTTCAATAACTCTATTTTCTTGAAGTTCATCATAGCTAAATTGTCTCTCAACTCTAATTTGATCATATGAATTTTCTAAAAATAGTTTCCCTATAATATTTGAAGGAGTAGAGAACACCTCATTTACAATAATACCTTTTGCTCTCAAAGTTTCACTAAAATCTCTAATTTGAGTAAAAAGAAATAATTTTCTCTTATTTGACATACTATCAAAATGTTTTTCATTAAGTAGAGAAACAACAGTAATAGTATCATCTTTTGTAAGTCCAGAAAAAAGTTCATTATATCTAGATCTAAACGTATGTGTAACAAGTATTACTATATTCATAGAAAAAGTATTTAGTTAAAATTTAAAAACTTTGTTCATATATGAACAATACTGAAGTAAAAATCATTAAGTAACAAAAAAGATATTTAAAGAACTAAGAGATTTTTCATATATGAATCATTCATTTACCTATATTATTAGATTTCTGTTATTTATAGTTGCTTATCTAATAGTATTTTACTATCCGCTTCAAAGAGTATTAGCCTTAATGGATCAAAGAGATAATTTACCATTACAAATAATTGCATATATTTTATTATTACTTCCATTTATTGGAACATTAATGATGAAAGTAAAAGAGACAATAACAACAAGAGTCATAGGAACAATTTCAATGCTCTGGCTTGGTTACTCATTTATTTTATTTTCCATAGTGGTAGTATTTGAAATAATTAATCTTCTAACTCCAATTGACTTTGAGGTACTAGGAATAATACTTTTAATACTCTCAATTGGTATAACACTTTATGGAACATATAATGCTTTTACGCTGTATCCAAAACATATCTACATTAACTCAAATAAAATAGAAAAAAATTACAAAATTGCTCAAATAACTGATGTTCATATCGGTTCTAGAACTCCTTGGTTTTTAAAAAAAGTAGTAGATAAAATTAAAACTCTAAATGTAGATTTCTTAGTAATTACAGGAGATTTAGTAGATGTAAAAAACATCTCAAAGCAACAATTAAGTGCACTCTCAACATTATCTATTCCTGTTTTTTATGTATCAGGAAATCATGAGAGATATGTTGATTTAGAAAAAATTTATGAAAATCTAAAAGCAAATAATGTAGATGTACTAAGAAATGAGAAAAGAAATTTTGGAGAAATTGAAATCATTGGAATTGAAGATGAACATGCAAAAGATACTGTTGAGAAAGCATTATCTAAAATAAAAACAAACGATAAAAAATTCACACTTTTGCTCTACCATAAACCCGAAGGCTTTGAATACTCAGTAAAAAGAAAAATTAACTTAAAACTTGCAGGACACACACATAATGGACAAATATTTCCATTTAACTATTTAGTAAAACTAGAATTTAAACAAGTACAAGGTCTCTTTGAAGAAAAAGGTTTCTATTCCTATGTATCACCAGGTACAGGAACTTGGGGACCAACAATAAGACTCGGTTCCAAAAACGAGATCTCAGTATTTCATCTTGTTGCGAAGCAACATTGAAATACATTGAGACACAAGAACAAAGCGAAGCTTTGTGTCTGGTGTTAGTGTTTTTCACATAGTGAAAAATCACTAATCGTAAACATCACTTGTGATGTGCAAGAGCGCACGAAGTAAGCGTCTGGCATCTCAGTATTTCATCTTGTTGCGAAGCAACATTGAAACATTGTGTTGAAAACACAAGTAACAAAAATTAAATTTTTGATTATACATTGAGACACAAGAACCTTTTTGAGCTTCGCTCATAAAGTGCAAGAACTCTTGAGAACGTTAGTGAACAAGATGCAAGAACGCAACGGAGTGTAGTATCTGGCATAAGCTTAGCGAAGTGTCTGGCATAAGCGAAGCTTTGTGTCTGGTGTTAGTGTTTTTCACATAGTGAAAAATCACTAATTACAATACAAATCCTTTTGGATAGGTATATACTTCTTTCTCATTAAACTTCATACTCTTAACATTAACATATACATCAATGTGGAATTTCTGTTTAAATTTCTTACCATATTTTGGCCAAAGTTTTTTCTGATAAATTCCATGTTTCATACCTAAAGAAAAATGCAGACCTTCTTGTCTCTCATAGGCAATAGGGTCACCAATTCTAGAATGTCTAGGAATTCCACGATTTAATCCCAGACCAAATTCTCTTACATATACTTTACCTTCCGGGTGTTCAGTTTTAATAAGTTCAATTAAATCATTAAATTCTTCAGGTCCATTATGACTTACTACAAATCCATTTTCAATAGTCACTATAAATGGATCAACAAACTGCGTTAATTGTCCTTCAATAGATGGATATGCATACACTTCAATGTCTCCATTAAGAGTTGATAAATCTAAACCTTCTGAAATTACTTCTCCAATTGGATATCGAGATCCATAATTAGTTTGGCCCTCATATCTTCCATCATTTGTTGTAGCAAAATCCATAGGACCCGAATACTTAATAACTGATCCATTAAGTGATGTAATTTCAATTGATGTTATATCTTTTAATTCTTCAACTAAAGAGTCAACTAAAGGAAAGATCCTCTCGTCATCAGGTTTTAGAGAATCAATAAATGTTTGATACTCTTCTTCTAAGACTTTGTGAAGGTGCCCAAACTCAATTACTTTAAGACCTCTTGTACATAAATCATTTCTAAACCTAAATTTAGTTGATCTAAATGAAGTAGATTGAATTAAAATTGCAATATCTCCTTCTCTTGCATTCCAGTCTAAATCATCAAAATATTCTTGATGATCAAAAGTAGCGTAGTCGTGTAAATCATAAGAATTTGCATGCTTTTGAATGGCACTCTCAAATCCTTCCTTTAGCATTTGTGATAGTTCAGTTTCTCTGTCAAAAATAACTGATACTCTAGCAGATACTGAAATATGGTAATGTTGTTTTAAAATAAGATAAGCGTGGTTCTTAATTTGTTCTATAAAATTAGTACGTTGTTCTTCGTTCATAAATAAAATAAATTAAAACTAATTTAAAAATATAGTGAAATAAATAGATAATTACAATAAAATATTATTATTTGAAGAACATATTCTCTAACTACATATCTTCTTTTTTTTATCCAAATAAAGCCCTATTTTTTCTTCTTTTCGTATTTAATAAAAATAATGAACCACAAGATATAGTATGCATAGCTCTTCACTACCTACTATATCTAGTGTTTGATTAAAATATCTTAACACTGTGTGTTGTACCCAACTGTAGAAACAATAATTTTATATATACAGAACAAAATATTTTCTTTATCGACACAAGATATAGGGGTTATTTAAAAAAAATAACACTAAATGTTGTGTACAATATTATCAAATCCTTTAAATTTCTTACTTAGAAGAGATTTAAACAAAAATGAGATTTAATTTATTTTAAATTTCACACCTTTTATAGTATTCAAAGATCTATTCTTTGTGTTTTTACTATCTTTATAATAAAAATGGCAGCAATTATTAAAATAACAAAAAGAGATGGAAGCAAGGTTGCTTTTGATGTAATGAAAATCAAAAAAGTAATTGAGTGGGCATGTGAAGGAACTAAAGTAAATCCTCTTGTTCTTGAGAGTCACATTCAAGGAAATATGGCCTCTTCAATGACAACTGAACAAATTCAAGAAATGTTAATCAACTCAGCTTTAGCGTTAACTAAAATCAATGATGACTTCTCAGATCTTGATTGGAGAATTGTAGCTGCAAGACTTAGACTTCTTAATCTCTACAAAAAAGCAAAAAGAACACAAGGATATGACTCATTTGGATATGGTTCATATCTAAAATTTGTTAAAAAAGCAGTAAAACAAGGAATCTACGATAGAAAAATTGTAGAAGAATACTCAGATGAAGAACTTAAAGAATTTGGTAAAGAAATTGATATGGAATATGATAAAGGATACGACTATGCTGCAGTATCACTTATGACAAAAAGATATCTTATGAAAGAGGAAGGAGAAACATTTGAACTTCCTCAACAAATGTATGCAACAATTGCACTTTTAATGGCAGTACCTGAGAAGAAAAAAGATAGACTCAGAATTGCAAAAGCAATTTATCATGCAACTGCATCAAGAAAAATATCTTACGCTACACCAATTATTTTAAATTTAAGAAGACCTGGTGGAAATCTAGCATCTTGTTTCATCACAGCAATGGATGATTCCTTAGATTCAATTTACTACACATTAGATCAATTAGGTCAAATTTCTAAAAACGCCGGAGGTGTTGGAGTAAATATTTCAAGAGTAAGATCTGAGGGAGCAAGAATTAAAAATATTAAAGGAGCTTCAGGAGGAGTTCTTCCATGGGTTAAATTAATCAATGATACTGCAGTTGCTGTAAATCAATTAGGTTCAAGAGCTGGTGCAATAACAGTTGCTCTAGATGTTTGGCACAGAGACATTGAAGAATTCTTAACAATGCAACACGAAAATGGTGATCAAAGGAAAAAAGCATATGACGTATTCCCACAAGTAGTACTTACAGATCTATTCATGAATAGAGTAGACAACAATGAAAAATGGACTCTCTTTGACCCACATGAATTAAGATCTAAGTTCAATATTGAATTAGCTGAACTCTACGGAGAAAAATTTGAAAAAACATATTTGGAACTTGAAGCAAATGAAGATATTGAATCTAAAAAACAAGTTGATGCAAAGTCAATTATGAAAGAAATCTTAAAAACAACAGTTGAGACTGGACTACCTTATGTATTTTTCAAAGAAAATACAAACAACACAAACCCTAACAAACACAATGGAATGATTGGAAATGCAAATCTATGTACAGAATCATTTTCAAATTTCTCACCTTCAAAAGTAGCTCCTAAAGCACTCTCCAAAGACGGAACTCGTGTTACTCAGGAAATTGCAGCAGGTCACACTCACACATGTAATCTAGTTTCTCTAAATTGGGCACAATTTGATACAATTGAAGATGCTAAAAAAGCAACACGTCTAGCAGTGAGAATTTTAGATAATACAATTGATGTATCAGCACCACCTATTCCTGAAGCAATGAGACACAATGATGAATATAGAATTTTAGGAGTAGGATCACTAGGGTTTGCAGACTATTTAGCAAAAAGAGGAATCCCATACTCAAATGCAGCAGAAGAAGCAGATAAAGTATTTGAACATATTGCACTTGCAGGAATTGACGAATCAGCAAATTTAGCAAAAATCAGAAAACCTTACAAATACTTTGAAGGCTCAGACTGGTCTAAAGGTAAGTTCTTTGGGAGAGGGTTCAAATGGTTTAATGAGCACTCTCAACTTCCAAAAGAGTGGAAAGAGCTAAGGAAAAAAGTAAAAGAGCAAGGAATGAGAAATGGAGGTATTTTTGCGATTGCACCAAATACTTCAACATCACTTATGATGGGAGCAACAGCATCAGTTCTTCCAATCTATAGAAAATTCTTTGTAGATAAAGCATCAAATGGAGCAGTTCCAGTATGCCCTCCATTTTTAGATAAAAATACATTCTGGACATATCAAGAAAACCAAAATGTTGATCAACAAAAAGTAATTGAGGTATGTTCAAGAATTCAAAAATGGACAGACCAAGGAATTTCAATGGAACTTGTACTCAACATGAAAAATGGAATGAAAGCAAAAGATATTTACATGTTATATCTCAACGCTTGGAAGAAAGGATGTAAGACAGTATACTACATCAGATCAATTACAAAAACAGCAGAATCTCAAAAAGAAGAGTGTGTGAGTTGCTCAGGTTGATTTTTCAAATCAACATGAACCACAAGAGCCTTAGCCTAAGGGACTGGGGATAAATTGCTTTGCAATTTAGATAATATAAATAAAATAAGAAAAAATGTCAAATGTGAATCATTGATTCACTTTGCCCATTTTTATTTATATAAGTAAAACGAAATAATAAAGAAAAATGTCAATTCAATTTAGTGATGAAGAAATAGGATTAAATGCAGTTAATGAAACTGAAGTATCAAAAAAGAAATTATTTAACCCAGAAGGTAATGATAAAGTTCAAAATAGAAAAATTACAGGAGGAGATACTACTAATTTATTTAATTTAAATGATACAAAATACTCATGGGCAAAAAATATGTATCGTGTTATGATGGGAAATTTTTGGGTACCTGAGAAAGTAGATTTATCAAATGATATTAAAGATTATAAGAAATTAACAAAACATGAACTCAAAGCATTCAAAGGAACAATTTCATTTCTAGTCTTCTTAGACTCATTACAAACAAATAATGTTCCAAACATTGCCGACTACATCACAGCACCTGAAGTATCAACACTTCTTGCAATTCAAACATATCAAGAAGCAATTCACTCACAATCTTATGCATACATCTTAGAATCAATAGTACCTGCTTCAGAGAGAGCAAAAATTTATGATTTCTGGAGAGATGATAAAATATTATTAGAGAGAAATAAATACATTGCAACTATTTTCCAAAACTTTATTGACACACCAAATGATGAAACATTTGCAAGAGTTTTAGTTGCAAACTTTATCTTAGAAGGATTATACTTTTACAATGGATTTAACTTCTTCTACAACTTAGCCTCAAGACATCTAATGATGGGAGTTGCAGATGAAATTAGATATATTAACAGAGATGAACTCACTCATGTAACAATTTTCAAAAACATTATCTTAGCTCTTAAAGATGAAAAACCAGGGTTAATTACTCAAGAACTTGTACATCAAATGTTTGATGAAGCAGTACAACAAGAAATTGAGTGGTCAAATCACATTCTAGATAATCACATTTTAGGAATTAATGAACAATCAACTGAAAAATACACAAAATTCTTAGCAAATATGAGAATGAAAATGTTAGGATTTGATGAACTCTATGAAGGATATGATGTTAATCCATATGCACACCTAGAGAAATTAGCAGATGAAAATAATGACGGAGTAAAATCAAACTTCTTCGAATCTACAGTAACTAACTATTCACAATCCTCAAGCGTAGATGATTGGGATGACCTTTAAAGCAAGCTATTGATGCTTGAGTACTTCTTTGAAGTACGAACCATCCTCTGTATAAAACTTCAGAATAAGTTTATTGTGGATGATTTTAGAGATAAAGCAAAATGAAAGTAGGTGAAGATTATATTGGAATTTCAACTCCATTTTATTGTTATAATGAAGACGGAGAATTTTTAATTCATAAAAGATCAAACAATTGCAGAGATGAACAAGGTACTTGGGACTTTGGTGGAGGAAAACTAGAATTTGGTCTAACGGCAGAAGAGAATGTTTTAAAAGAAATTTCTGAAGAATATGGGTGTACTGGCTTAATTACAAAAAAATTACCTTACTATACATTATTTAGAAATAACAATGGGAAAAAAACTCATTGGTTAGCTTTACCTTTTTTCGTTAAAGTAAAAAAAGAAGAAGCAAAAAACAATGAACCTGAGAGTATCGATGAAATTAAATGGGTTAAATTAAATAATTTACCTCAACCTCTCCATCAAGGGGTTAAAAAAGCATTATCTTTATATGAAAAAGAATTTAAAGAAATAGCAGGTGATCTATAAATGACAAAAGAAATTAATATACTAGTTGTACCAAGAGAAGAGATTAAAAATCCCAATACATTTTGGGAATTTTCACAAGAAGAATTAAATTTGATTTTAGAGAAATCAGAATTGAAATGGAGAGCTGATATGGAAGAAGATAAATCATATAAACAATTTATTCCATATATTGCAGTAATTTCCAAAGGCAAATTATTAACATACAGAAGAACACCAAAAGGAACTGAAACAAGGCTTCACGATAAATACTCCCTAGGTGTGGGTGGACACGTTGATGAATATGAAAATTTATCTGGAATGGATTTATTAGTTGATGCAACGCTAAGAGAAATAGAAGAAGAAATAGGTGTTAAAGTAACAAAAGATCAGGTAAACTTTGTTGGATTTATCAATGATGAAAGTGATAATGTGGGTATTTATCATATTGGAATTGCAGCCATATTAAATCTAGATTCTCTTAATTTAAATTTAGGTGAAACTGATATACTAGATAATAGAGAATTCATGTCAAAAACTCAAGTTAAAGAAATTTACGATAAACTAGAGAATTGGTCTAAAACCTTTTTTGATAAATATTTAGTACATTTAGATAATATTATTGAGGAATAATAGAAGATGAACTGCCCATATTGTAATCATAACGAAACATTTTTTGCAAAGCAAACAATGTACAAGAACCTTTTTGAGCTTTGCTCACAAAGTGCAATCACGAGCTTGGCGAGTGTATGGCATAAGCGAAGCGTGTGTCTGGTACAAGGTTTCGGAGGAACTAAAAAATGAACTGTCCATATTGTAATCATAACGAAACAAAAGTAATTGATTCACGTGAATCAAAAGACGGAACTAACATTAAAAGAAGACGTGAGTGTCTCAAATGTGAGAAAAGATTTTCAACAGCTGAAAAAGTACTAAAATTAGATTTAGAAGTTCAAAAATCAAATGGAGAAGTCCAAGTATTTTCACTTCCTAAAATTAAAAATTCAGTACTTAAGTCATGTGATAAAAGACCAGTTACATTAGAACAAATTGAAGCCTGTTTAGAATCTATTTTAAAAGATTTAAAAGAAGTTGAAGGAACAACAATTCCAACAGGAACAGTAGGTAGAATTGTTCTTAAAAACCTAAAAGATTTAGATGAAATTGCATTTTTAAGATTTGCAATAGTGCATAATAACTACGGAAGTATGAACGACTTCATGAGTGAATTAGAAGAGCTTAAATCATTTGAGAGTATTGAATACAAAAATAAAAGAAAATGAAAGGAAAATTTTAATGTTTTCTAATATTTATTTAAACTATTTTTAAATTTACCATGATAATTCTCAAATTCTTCTGAAATGTGATATGATGTTTTACAATGACCTATGTTTCCAAAATAAGTAAAATCAGAACATTTAGATTCTAAAAAACCATTTTCTTCCAATCTTACTAAGACCTCAGATTTCACTCTATCTGAATTTGAGGAGAGGTAAATATTAATTAAATTATCATTATTTACATGTTCTAATCTTTTTAAAGCTAATTCAGGTAAAACATCTGAGTCATCAATCGTTGGTATGTGTGAATATGAAGAAATAATTTCTCTTAACAATTCTTGATCTTCTGAAATACAATCAATTAAACTAGCCTCTAATGTTGCAATTTCAGAATGATATCTTTTTCTCTCAACTGAAAATTCTGAAGGATTAACTAATAATTTTTTAGCATTTGCCTTACTATATACATTAATCCTATCATCTTCACTATTATATGGGTTAACTTCAACATAACAATATAAAGAATTATTATCAGTTTGAGGAAATACTGCTTCTTCTTGCCAACTACTTGCAGTTTGAATTAACGTTCTAAGATCGTGAGTAGTCTGATTGCTATATGCTTGAGGAGAATATATACTTATTGCCAGTAATGGACCTAATAATTTACTTTTCATACTTTAGAACATTTTAGTAGATTTATAAATGTTACTAGAAAGTAACAAAAAATACAAAATACATAAAAGATTATTACTCTTTAATGAATCTAGGATAATAATCCCTATCAATAAATACTTTATTTGTCTTTACTGCAAATCCTTTTTCATTTTCAAGCATTTCATCGCTTGTCATCAGAGTAGTACCCATAGCAATTAACTCTCCTTTGTCTGAAAACATAGCAACTTCTTCCCCAACAGAGACTCCAGACTCAACGCACAAGACGCCCGGACACGCAAGATCGTATCCATGAGCAACTGCATTAATTGCACCATCACGAATAATAACTGATTTAAAATCAACAAGTAATTCTTCTTGTGGTCTGATGTATTTTTTCAATTCATCCCTATATACTTTTTTCTCAGGAGAAGTAAATCCAGCATCATTGTGAAGAGTCCAAAGATTTCTAAGAGTATCTAAAGAAATACAATGATCTTCTTCTCTTTTAGGACCTGCTTTTGATCTTCTAAGTTCTTTCATTTGAGCATTAATCCCTAAACTCTCTCCCATATCAGTACATAACTTTCTAATATAAGTACCATGCTGACATGCAACTCTAAAGAGAACATGTTGATTATCTTTTCCAATATCTAAGAGTTCAAGTGAATAAATAGTTCTTGGTCTGAGTTCTCTTTTAACTGCTGAGATAACAGGAGGCATCTGCATAATTTCTCCAGTAAATTTCTCAAATGTCTCTAAAATTTGCTCTTTAGTAATTTCTTTGTGGAAAAAGGCAAGACATACATATTCTTTATTTGATTTTAACATATATTCCATTAAACGAGTTGCTTTACCTAAACCACAAAGTAAAACTCCTGTAACTTGAGGATCTAAGGTACCTGAGTGTCCAGTTTTAGAATTTTGAAGAAGTTTTTTTAGATGATCTGCAACCTGATGTGACGTAGGCCCTGCATCTTTATCAATATTTACATAACCAGTTTCTAAAAGCTCAGAAATAGTTCTACTATAGGGATTTTTCCCTAAAGAATCATCAATAGGATCATTGTACTTTGTAAGATACTCTCTATTTTCAAAGATTGGATTTGAATTCATAGAAAATTAAGTGGTGTATTCTTTAAAAAACAGTAGGTTTTTAAATAAAGAATTTGATATTTTATTATGAATAATAATGTAAATGTATCTATCTGGTATGAAGGAACAAGATATTCTCAAAATCCAACAGAAAAAGAAAATTTGGATATACAAACAGTTACTGCAATAAGAAATATACTAACTGTAGGCAAAGGCAAATTTATAAGTGTTCCAAGGGAAGAAAAATACAACAAAAAAAGATTCAAAGTTCAAATACTAGAATTATATGAAACAGCAGGAGGTCTTGAAAACTATTGTAAATATGTCCAAAATAAGTTACCTGGATTCAATGTTAGTTATGATTTGGATGAGAGATATTTAATGATAGAAAAAAAATAACTTTTTAAATTACTACTCCTTAGTACTATTATGGAAAAAGTTATGATTAGAAGGAATAGGTCTATTGATGAAATAATTGATGGTGATTATTCTTTAGCACCAAACAGTACTATATTAGTTAAATCAACACACAGAGGACTTAAAAAATTATCAGAGAGTCTAAGTATTGACCTTAGACAAGATTCAGATAAGGTGCCTGAAAATAATTGGTATGAAGTAGATAGTAAATTTAGTAAAATTATAAAATCTAATGAGAGTTTCTATATTGGAAAAATTCCTGGATTTGATATTGATTCACACCGGTACTTAATTTTACCTCTGGTTTATGCACCAAACTCAACTCCAATAAAAGGAGAAGGAAGAGATAAAAATTGGTATGTTGAATTAAGAAATTAATTTTTTTATCTAGGGCAAATCTCGATTATGCCAGATATTTCACTTTGTTTATGCTAGACACTTAGTAAATCAAAGATTTTAGTCGTTCTTGCATCTTGTTCATTTCATTCTCAAGAGTTATTGTTTCTATAAATTTATGCTCAACGTGCATAAATTTCTATGATACCAGACACTCACTATGTTCGTTCTTGTATATCTAGATTTACCTTGCGTAAATCTCGATTATATCATTATGTTCTACTTTATGATCTAAACCAACTCTTTGCCAATCAAATTTAGCACTTGTTCCCTTTAATTTTGCATATTTGAATTTATCAACCATATCTTTGTGAATTCTCTCACAAACTCTCTCAATTGTATCTCCTTGTTTAATAACTAATGGTCTTGACATATCAGGTTCATGACGTGCTTCTTTTAAATAAATCCATGCAAATCCAAGCTTATCCCAAATAAAATCTTTTAATTTGTCTAAATTAATCTCACTCTCAGCACTTACTCCAAATAAAGGATAGTTAGGATAGTGTTTATTTAATAGAGCAATTTTCTCTTTCATTTGCTCAGGTGTAAATAAATCAATTTTATTTAAACAAATCATTGCTCTTTTATATTCTAAATTTCCATAACATGCATCAATAAAATCATCTACAGAGACACCTTTTTCGTGAATAATAACTTCTGCATTAACATATTTCATATCATGCATTACTTGTTCAATTAAAGAATAAGGAATATTTTCTTCCGAGTTATTAAGGGGAACAGAAATACCACCATTTGAAGTTCTTTTAATATCAATATTTGGTCTTAATTGATTAAATCTAATTCCTGCATTTTTGGTCTCTCTAAGAAGCATATCCATCTCATCTAACTCAAACCGAGAATCAATAACTAAAACAACTAAATCACATGCACGAACAACGGAGAGAACTTTTTTACCAAAACCTCTATTATCTGCAGCTTTATCAATAATTCCAGGTAAATCTAAAATTTGTAAATTTGTGTGTTTGAAGTGAAGAAGACCAGGAATACAATCAAGAGTTGTAAACTCATAAGCTCCAATTTTAGACTCTTTGTTAGTAATTTTTCCAAGAAGAGTTGATTTTCCAACTGATGGTTTTCCTAAAAGTCCAACTGTTGCATCTCCTTCCTTTTTAACTGCAAAACCTTCACCTTTAGAACCACCTTTACTAAGTTTAGCTTCAAGTTCTTCCTTTAACTTAGCAATTTTGGCTTTAAGTTGACCAACTGCCATCTCGGTTCTCTTATTTACTTTAGTACCTTTTAGCTCGGCTTCAAGTTCTTCAATTCTCTCTTTAATCTCTTCGTGTGCCATTTATAATTTAAAATATTTCGTTTCACTCATGTTTAAATTATAAATGGTCAAAGTGAATCAGTGATTCACATTTGCCATTCTTATTAAACTGAGTCTTTTTATCTAGAAAAAATAAAGAAAAAAGTATTTATAAATATTGGGAGTTTATTCAACTTGAATAACTACAGGAGCTTTTTCATCATGTCCAGGATTTCCAGAATTTTCGATTGTAATTGACGTTGTAAATGAACATGCTCTAGATACAGTATTAGTTTCTACATACATAGGAATTTTAGCAACTTCTCCTCTGGCAATAGGCAGTGTGTTTGGATAAGGAATCAGAGTAATTGATCCACAGCCAGATTTATCTAACACATAAGCATTTGCATTATCAGGTCTAGGAGTTAATGAAGAAGGCAAACTAATTCCAATATTTTGTTCAGAATCTGCTAAATTAGTAACATAGACATTAATAGTTTGTCTCTCTCCTTGATCAAGTCTAGTTGTTGGAATACATAACCATTCCTGAGAATTACACTCAAGTCCTGCAAGAGAATCAACAATTTCAACTCTCATATCATCAATTTGATCTTCACCACTCCCAGCAATTTGAATAAATAAAGACATACCAAGTCCAAAAAGAACAAGACCAATAATGAGCATAACTACAGTATTAATTGCAAGCTCAATTCCTTTTTTAGATTCTATTTTAATCATAGAAGAGAAGAAATTTATTCATTTATATATATTATTTGTAACTTTTTGTAGAAAATAGTGATTTTTGAAAAGATATATTTATATAATTAAAGATACATATATGTATATGAGCGAGAACGAAATTCAAAAATTATGGAATAGAATTGGTAAGGGTAAGTATCTGAGAATTAATAAAAAAGATGGCTCTCTACCATCTATTGAAGAATTTCAAAATTTAATTAGAAAAAATGCCTAATAAAGCAAGTCCGTATTACTTAGACATAAAAAAAGAAGTAATAAAATTTTTAAATAAATTAGATAATAAAATCCAAACAAGATGTATTAAAGAATTATACAAGCTTGCAATAAAACCAATACCTTCTGACAAAAAACATGTACTAGACATAAAAAATCATAAAATTCTATGTGAGATAGGGGTTGATAAAATTAGATTTTATTACCAAATCCATCAAGAAAGAGTGATTATTGATAAAGTAGAATATATTGGAAAAGTCATCGTTGAACATGGCAAATCAAATCATAAAAGTGGTAATAGTAATTATCCAAATCAACAAAAATTCATAAAATGGATAAAAAAATTATTTAGAAAATAAAAATGGAAGGACATTATTTTGACATAGAAACATATTCACCAGGGGATAAACCTGATCCTACAACAGATAAGATTATCTCAATTCAATTTCAAAAAATAAATCTAAAAACAGGAGAGCCCATAGGTAAATTACAAATTTTAAAAGAATGGGAAGATGGGGAAAAAGAAATAGTTTCATTTCTCTATAAATGGTTTTTCAAAAGAAACCCATGGCAATTTATACCTCTAGGATTTAACTTAAATTTTGAGTGGAAATTTTTATGTGCTAAATTTAAACAATATAATTTAGCAGAGATGAATTTAGGGGATTTTGTAGAAAACATGCCTCAAATTGATCTTAAAGTTTTAGCAGTTTTAAAAAAAGGTACTTTTATGGGGGCTTCTCTCTCATCAATATCAAATAAACAAGATGATGGACATGTAATAAAAGAATTTTATGAAAACAAGCAATATGATAAAATAGAACAATACATAGAAGACGAAACAAAATCATTTATAGAACTTTATAAAAAAATTAAAGAAAATATTGAAACTATTTTATAGTTCAAAATCAAACTCATCCATTGAGTTTAAATAAGGAGTTGCCCTAAATGAAATAATTGTAATATGTGAGTCTTCTTCTTTAATTAAATCTTTGAGACCTTTCTCTGATTTAAGCATTTTATATGATTTCAAATCATCGAGTTGTTTTATTTGTCCAATAAACCAGGCATTCTCTTCATTCATATCTCCATGTCCAAATCTGTCTCTATTTCTAATTCCAATATGCAATAATTTTTTAGTTGGGTTAAATGATGTAGCTCCTTGTTCTTTTTGAATTGAAATGATATTTTCTGCTCCAAAAATTGAAGATACTTTTTCAAGATATAAATCCATAGCAGATGATGAAAATGTCTCTTTTAGAGGAGTTGTTGAATCTTGAGTTAAATCAACAAAATCACTATCTTCTTCTTCAGGTTCAATATCAAATTGAATCCCACCATGAGGAACAGTTTCTTTATTATCTTTTAATAAAATTTCTTCAGGTAATGGACTTGATTGGTCTTCCTTATCAAGAGACTCATAACTCTCAGGTTCAGGAATAAATTCAACTTCTGAAGAGGTACTACCAAATTCTAATTCTGGAGATTCAGTAGAGAGAGAAGATTCTTCTTGGACATTTAAATTATCAGTATAACTATTTTGTTGCGGAGTATCTCCATAGTTAGTAGCTTCATTAGTTTGACTCTCAAATGTCATTTGAGAAGAAGTATCTTCTTGTGTATAGGAACTTTGTTCTTCATATGTCCCAGACACTTCGTTCTTGTTATACGAAGAACTTTGTTCTTCATATGTTTCGTGGTTGAGGTCATTCTCGGTAATTGGCTCTTCAATATTTTTCTCAGAAATAGACGTATCTTGAACAGGAATAGATTCAAATTCAGGAGCACTCTCATGATTAATTTGAGAATCAACTAAATACATATCTCCGCTCTCGAGTTCTTTTTCTCTTGTATCTAAAAGATTTCTTATCTTGTTAATTTCTTCTAAAGATGATAATCTTGAAACAAAATCTTTAGGTGATTGAGAAAGAGGAGTTGATGGCATAGGATGTTGCTCTTCTCCAACCATAGAATTAAATTTTTGTTGTTCTTCCTCATTTAAATCATGGTTTTTATTAAATAGGTTTTGAAATAGTTTCATAATCATTTTTTCTAGTATTCATTTAAAATAGATTGCAATAACTAATGACTAAGTACAATTATTTCCAAAACATCAAAGTCTTGAAAAATGAGAGAATTTCATTATAGTAAAATGTAATTTGATCCCAATAAAAAACAAATGCAGTAAACAATAACAAGTATTTAATGAGCCTTCCAATCATGGCTAAGTAAATATATCTCTTATATGAAAACTTAAATCCTCCATAAAATACTGCAATAAATTCAATAGGTCCTGGAAAGATATTTCCAAAAAAAATCATATATCCACCATATCTATCAATAATATCTTTGTATTTGTAGAAATTTTTTTCTTTAAACATGTACAGAAGAATTCTCTCCCCCAAAATTCTTCCAAATAAATAATTAATAGTCATACCAACTGCATTACCTAAAATACAAAATAACAATATAAATACAATAAAATGATCAGTTACACCAACATAGTATAAAAAAGTAGCTTCAGAAGGTAAAATTAAAAAAAATAAGGTACTAAGAATTGAGAAGAAAAAAAGCCCAGTTAATGTTAAATTACTAATTTGACTCTCAATATAGAGATAATAAGAATATAATGTCGGATTTTTTGCTAAAAAACTAAAAAAAAGTTCCAAAATACTATTATAAAATAAATAAATTCCAATAACAATACAAATTAAAAGAGTATATTTATAGGGTTTTAATTTTTTTTTAAAATGGGCTTTTCTTTTTTTCTTATGATGCTCAGTCTCAGAAGGTAAACTCATCTCTTGTGGAAATGTGATATTTTCTTGATTCTCATCAATTTCATAATATAGGTCTTCTTTATCCACTTCTCTTAACTCACTAACTATAAAGTACAAGATATCTTTATAAAGATTTATTGTAATATTTAGTTATGAATGACAAAGAATTGTTTGAAAGAGTAAAAGAACAAGAACAAAGGTCACTTTTTGGTGGAGGGATATCTCCACTATTTCTTCACATTGCAATATTATTACTACTTATTTTAATAATATATTTTTTTTTCATCTCAGATTTTTCAGGGGAAGATCAAGAAGAAATTTCAACATTAGTACTAATTGGAGATGTAACTAATTTCTCCAAAGAACATAATGGTGATTTGGAAGTATATAGTGCATATTATAATTTAAAGACTCAAAACGGAATTTTTGATGGTGAAAATAGAGATTTTTTAATTGAAAATTTCACAGGTATTGTTTATGTAGAAAATGAATCAATGTATTTTAGAGGAACATCTCCTAAAGTTACTTTTGGTAAAAATGAATTAAATCTAAAAAACGACGAATTTACACTAAAAAGTACAACAAAAACAACTTTTTCATTTTTTGTAGAATCACTTAATTTACATTTTAATGAAGGAAGAATTAAATTTGCAGAAGAGTTAAATAATGACTTTACAAACTCAACAATTGAGATTACAAATTACAACACATCTGTAACTTATGATGGAACATTTTCATTTAAAGGAGTATCTGAGAGTTTTGATCTTAAAAACCCAACAAGAAAATTAAACATACAATATAATTTAGAGTAATTAATTTCTTGTGTTTAATACCATTATATAATAGCAACATATTTAAAATATTAAAAAGAATTTATATTATGATTTTAGACTATCCTGTAAAAATTTTAAATTCAGAAAAAATAAAAAGAAGTTTAATTACTTTAACAGGTTATTACTGGAATGAAAATGCTTTCTTAAAAGAAGGAACATTAATGGCAGGAGGCGGATTTAATTCTGGAGAAATGATTGATTTAGGAAGTAAACTAAACCAAGAATTAAAAAATGACAATCTCGAAATTGATTTAATAAATTCTGGGAAAAAGTTTATTGAATACAAAAATCAATTATTTGAAGAATATTCATGGTTTAATGAATCAGGAGATATTCAACATAAAACTATTATTGAAGTACAATCCATTTTTGATTTAACTGTTAAATATAGACTAATTAATGCAAATGGTTTGGAACTAGGAAGTTTCAATCAACCATATGTTGTTGGACTTAGTTTAGAACCAGATTATTCTAGACCAATTAGATTAGATGCTAGATTAGATTCTACTTATGTTTCATCAATAAAAATAGGAAGTAGGAAAAATTTTTTCAAATTTTATGAAGAGCAAACAGGAGAAAAATTTGATCAAGAAAATTATGATTATCGTAATCTTATTTAATAATATTTTTAAAACTCAATCTTTACACTATCTCCAATCTTAACATCTTTAAATTTTCCTTTTGATGACTCAATAACATATTTACATGCTTGCTTTGGAGTGTAATTTGGAACCCATGTTTTAAGCGTTACTTTATCTACTACTTTAAATTCTGTATTTACAAAAATAATATCCATTGAAGAAAAACAAAAAAACATGGTTACTGATGCACCAAATTTCACATCTTCATCTACTGGCATCACTAAACACATTCCTTGATTTACTTTTTTCTTCCCTGCAAACATTAATCCATTTGCAAGTTGAAATGCATTTCTAGCAACTCTCATATTTGATAATATCTCTTTTTTCTTGTGAATTAATTTTGACATTTTTTCTATAATATTTTTAAATTTAAATAAAAAATGTACAAAGTGAATCTGTGATTCACGTTAGCCATTTTTAACACTTATACTTAAAGTTACAACAAGGTTTTATATAAGTGTTTCTTGTCATGATAACTATGGAAGATAACGTAAGAAAAGAATTAATCCAAAGCTTCAAAAAAGCTGTAACTCTTGGAAAAGAAAATAATTTTTATGTTGATTGTAATTATCTCTCTAAAAAAGAGACTTCAATTAGAAAAGATCAAATGAATTCTGATATTGGAAAAGATAATGACACAGGAATTAAATTAAGAATTTGGGATGGGGATAAATTCTTAGAATCAGCATCTTCAAAGTTTGATGAAAAAACAATTATGTTACTAACAGAAGAACTTATTGAACTTGCCAAAAAATCATCTATTACTCAAAGAAAAGAATTGAAAATAGATACTAAGAATGTAGAAAAAAGTGTATCTTTTGAAGAAGAAACACTAGATTTAGAATATATCACAAAAACAATTGAAACATATAATAAGAAAATCAAAGAACTACATGAAGCTGTTGTAAATGCTAGAGGGATTGTGTTGCAAAGAGTAGAAGAACATATTTTTGTAAATGAATACAAACAAGTACATCAAAAAATACCAAACTCACTACTTGCAATGGTTGGATTTATACAAACACCTAAAGGGGAGAGTAAGATGGTGTATGAGTCATATGTGTCCAGAACTTTTCAAGAAAATCTAGATAAGTTCAATAATGATTTACCTCATATCAAAGGTAAAATTGAAGCTATGCTTAAAGCAAAAAAACTCAAAGGTGGAAAATATAAAGTACTTTTAGCTCCACATTTAACAGGATTACTAGCTCACGAGAGTTTTGGTCATGGTATGGAAGCAGATACTATGCTTAAAAATAGGGCTTTAGCTTCACAGTATTTAGGAAAAAAAATAGGAAAAGATTTCATCAATATTGTAGACTACCCCGCACTTGAAGGAAAACATGGAGAATTTTACTTTGATCACGATGGACAAGAAGCACAAAAAACATATCTTGTTAAAAATGGTGTAATTAACACACCAATGGCTGATATGTATTCAAAAACAAATTTAGATTTAGAAAAATCATCTAATTCTAGAATGGAAGCATTTGATCATAAAAACTACACAAGAATGTCAAATACTTACTTTGAACCAGGAACAAAACCTTGGACTGAGTTATTAGAGTCAATTGATGATGGAATTTTAATTACAGATTCTAGTGGTGGGATGGAAGATCCAAAAGGTTGGGGAGTACAAATACAAGGAAACTTTGGTCAAAGAATTAAAAATGGAAAATTAGTTGATGAATATTACGATGGATTTACATTAACAGGATTTCTTCCAGACATTGTAGGACACATTGAAGATATCTCAAAAGAATTTCATATTGAAGGTGGAGGAAATTGTGGAAAAGGGCATAAAGAATGGGTAAGGGTAAGTGAAGGTGGACCTTATATGTTAATTAATGAGGTGATCTTAGGATAAAGATGAAACAAGAACAATTACAATTAAACCAAAAAGACTATGTAGAAGAACAGTTACAAGAATTACTTGAAAAAGAAGAAATTTCTTTTTATAGAATCATTGATTCAACATCAAGAAAAAATAATTTTTATGTTGAAAAAGAATATTCAATAGAATCAGTTCTTAAATCACAAAGAGATGAATTAATAGTTACTGTAAAAACTAAAGATGAAGAAACTCTTGGAGAATCATCATTCACACTTATTCCTCAACATACAAAAGAAGATATTGATCAAGAAATCAAAGATGCTTTATTTATTTGCTCACAATCTAGAAATAAGTTATATAATGAAATTACTTCAGATGACGAAATTGTTAAAGATTCACACATTGACTACAATTCCTTTATTGATAGTAAGGTAAAAGATGATTTTAACAATAATACTATTAATTTGTTTATTGAAGAAAAACTCCAAAATTTCAAATCAATTATTAAAGAAGAATCAAGTGATGACACAGTTATTAGACTCAATGCAATGGAGTTATTAACTTCTCTTACTAAAAAACAACTAAGAACATCAACAAAAATTACAAAAGAATATGAAAAAGATTCAGCTTATTTAGAGATTGTTCTAACAGCCATTGAAAAATCAGGAAAAGAATCAGAACATATTTTATATCAAAAAATCAATAATTTATATACATTTAATTATGAAGGATTTCTAAGAGATGCAATTACAAAAATAAAAGACGCACTTCATGCAATAAAACCTGCTTCCTATGAAGGAGAAATAGAATTAAAAGGGACAGCATGCTTAGATTTTTTCAATCCTGATTTAACTATGAATGCATACATTGCACATTGTTCTTCAAGACTAATTTATCAAAAATTATCAAATTATAAAATAAATGAACAAGCTATTAAAAATATTAAAAAAGATAAATTAACAGTTTCAATAAACCCTCTATTACCTCACAATAATGCATCAACTCCTTTTGATGCAGATGGTATTGCAGCTCAAAAAATAACATTAATTAATAATAATAAAATTGAGAACTTCTTCGCATCAAATCAGTATGCTCAATATTTAAATATCAATCCAACAGGTCCTATGGGTCCTTTAGAAATTGAGAGAGGGACACTCTCAGAAGAATTAAACGAAGGAATTGAAATTCACACCTTTTCATCATTTGTGCCTGACATGTTATCAGGAAATTTCTCAGCAGAAGTAAGATTAGGATATATTGTAAAAGATGGTAAAAAAACTCCATTTAAAGGAGGATTATTTACTGGAAATATTTTCAAACTATTAGAAAACTGCGAACTCTCAAAAGAAGTTGTAGAAGAAACAGGATACAAAGGTCCTAAAGCAATTAAATTTTATGAAGGAGAATTAGTTGGACTTGACTAATTCTTTTAATCTATTTATTTTTTCTTCAAGTAGTTTTAATCCTAATTCATAAAATTCTTTACTCTCAATATCTAAACCAAATTCTCTAAGAGCATCTACTGGAGTTTTAGATCCACCTTGAGATAATAGTGTTTTATATTTTGAGATAAACTCATTTCCTTCTTGTTCATATAGAGCATATAAACTCAATGATAATAAATTACCAAAGGCATAAGAATAACAATAAAATGGGGATCTATAGAGATGTGGTATTCTCTGCCATGAAGTGTCTTTAGTAGCATCATCAAAGTATGAGATAGAGCTTCCTGAAAATTCTTGAGCTATTTCTCTCCAAGTTGAAGAATACGATTTTGCAGTAAACTCTTCTCCTGCTAACATACTTGAGTATACTTTCTGTTCAAAAGAGACATATTGGATTTGTTTAAAAATATTTGAAGTCATCTCATCAATTTCTCTTACAAGTTGCACAATAGTATCTTTATGAGATAATGTTTTCATTAAATGATTTGAGAGTAAGAGCTCATTAAAAATTGAAGCAGTTTCTGCCAATACTAAAGGCGATTCAAATGTTTGAGAGGGTTGTTCTTGAGAGAGATGTCCATGATATGCATGACCTAGTTCATGAATTAAAGTATACATAGAAGATAATGTATCTGTTTGATTAAGTAAAATAAAACTCTGCTCTCCTTTAGCATAAAGTGCAAAAGCTCCTTGAGATTTTCCTTGTTTTGGATAAACATCAACTCTGTGATGTTCTACCATCTCTTTTGAAAATAAATATACTTCTTCATCAAAATCTTTTAGAACATTATAAATTGTTGTAAGAGATTCATGAAAACTAAAAGTAATTTCTTCTTTTTTAATTGGTGCAAACACATCCCATGGTTTTAATTCATCTAATTCTAACAAGTCACGTTTAAGTAAAAGATATTGTTCATAGCAATGAGTATACTCTTTGATAGTTGAAATCATTGTTAAAACAGATTCATCTGTGAGTTCTTCAGAGATATTTTGCATAGAAATTGGTGTTTTGTATCCTCTAAGTTTCATTGACGAGATATGATCTTTGACAACAGATGTATAAATTGAGGCATGTGTTTTTCTTCTCTCGGAATTATTATAAAATTCAAAAAGTGTCTTGTATGCTTTTTCTCTAATTTCTCTATCTGGTAATTCTAATTTTGAGAGTAACTCTTCTTCTGAGAGAGTTTTAGAATCAAATTTAAATTGATATGAAGAAGTAAGATCTTCATAGAGTTTAACTTGATTTTTTGATTGTGATGAAATAAGCAGGGCTTTTTCGACTTCAGGTTCTAGTTGATACTCTAAATTAAGGGCAATTTGATAGAAATAATTTTCATACTTTTTCAATATATCTGATTTCGAAAATTCTAAAAGTTTTTCTTTTCCTAAGAGTTTTATTTCTTCTTGAACAAAAAGTAACTTCTCAGAAAAAGAATCCATAAGAGATTCAACCTCCATAATTTCTTTTTGAATAATTTCATCTTCGGAGTTTAAATAATAATGCATAGAGACAAAATTTACTACTTTACTAATAGCTTTATCTAATTTTTCTTCATCAAGAAGAAATGAGAGAATTTCTTTATCAGAGTTAATTATTTTAAGTGAATTCTTATACTTACTAACAAATTCATCAATATGTTCTTTAAGTTCTTCCTTATCTCTTAAATAGTTCTCATCATTAAGTGAGGTATAAAAATATCTCTCTAAATTCCATGTTGTATTCATAGTAATTACTACACAATCTATCTTATAAATATTTTCTAAGCATAATATAATTACTGATATTATCTTCCGTATACTACTAAAATGAAAAAAATTTAAAAAGAATTTTTACCTAAAACATCTATGGCTGAAAAAACTAAGAAGAAAGTTACTAAAAAAAGTACAGCTGCTTCAAAGAAATCAATTCAAGAAAAACCAAAAAAAACAGCTTCAACTAAAAAAGTTGAAAAAAAACCTGCAGTTAAAAAATCAAAAAAAACTGAAGTAAAAACTCCAAAAAAAGTTGAAAAAAAGACACATGAGAATAAAAAACACCCAAGTGAAAATGTCTCAAAAGTCAATAAAGAAACAACTCATAAAACATTAGCAATAGTTACAGGAGTAATTATGATCATATTACTATTGATTTTTATTTCAATGAAATCAACAACAATGAATTCATTATTTTCTTCAAATACTGCATTTACAAATCACGAAAATGCAACAGTAATTATTATTGAAGATCCTACATGTCAATTATGTGATGTTGATACATTTATTCAAGGAATCAAAACAGAAATCGAACCTAGTGCAACTATCATTAGATTAGAATATACTAGTGATGATGCTAAAAAATTCATTGAAAAAAATTCATTAAATCAAGTACCCGTAGTTATTTTCTCAACTCATTTTGAAAATAATACAAATTGGGAACAATTAAAAGTAGCATTTAATAATATTAGTTATAATAATAAACAATTTTATGTTTTAACATACAATACTCCTCAAATTAAAAAGATACTAGAAGAACCTACAATTAATGAAAATACTATTGTTTCAGGGAATCTAGATTCACAAACAACTGTTTATGAAATTTGTTCATTTGATGTTGCTCTATGTGCTTTAGTACATGGAAATAGTCAATATCTAGAAGAAGTAAAACAATACACTCCAGAATATGTTGCTCTCTATCCTGGGATTAAAGAAGATGCAAAAATAATTACATTACATATTTCAAATGAAGAAACAAGTGATGCATATGTTGCAGCATTTTGTGCAAATGAACAAAACAAATATGATGAATTTAGCTCAGCACTCTACAACAATCAATTTGAATGGGTTCCTTTACCTGAGAAAAACTCACTTTTCTCAAACTACGCTCTTCAAGTAGGTATTAATGTTGAAGAATTTAATACTTGTTTAACTCAGAAAAAAGAAGAATATACTCAACAAGTTGCCTTTGAAACATCACTTGCACAAAGTTATGGAATTGTTCAGGGACCAACATTTATTGTAAACAATTATGTAATTCAAGGACCACTGGATTTTACATCATATCAAACAATCTCTAATGAATAATGTCACTCACACTCTTACTTGGAAGTTATTTAACTTCTCTTTTGGGATTTTCATTAGGAAAGTCAACTCAAGAAGAACACCATGAAATTAAAACTAAGGCATTACTAGGTTCTTATGTATTACAAATAATAGCAACACTAAGTATTATATTTTCTCAAAATTATATATTAATAGGAATTGCTCTACTCTCATTGGTAAATATTGGAATTGGATATTTTAAATATCATCCAATTTTAGAATTTAATGCAGTAATTGTATTTTGTACCATAGTATTTGCATATGCTACAACGCAATTATTTTTTTTAATGATACTTCCACTAATTTCTTTAATTATTGAAAATTCATTTAAATCTTATCACAGAAAAGAAGAACTCTACAAATTAGGAATTGTTCTTTTACTTGGTATAGTATTATTTTAATAATATTTTTTTATATCAGTATTTACTCTCATCCATAGTAGCAATAGTATAAAAATAGCAATTACATATCATTGCTATGGTTACACTAATTTTAATTAGACATGGACAAAGTATTTGGAATCTTGAAAATAGATTCACAGGATGGGTAGAT